>CP075528.1:0-305520 GCA_025808875.1 Enhydrobacter sp.
GAACCGCCCGGCGCGCGCCTGCTCGCGGCCGGCGCCCGGCTCGGTGGCCTCCGGGCCGAGCAGCGGCGCGACGCCGCGCACCATCGCGAGCCTGCGCCACAGCGCCTCGGTGCCGACGATCGCCACGAGCGGCGCGCGCGGCCGCAGGCGGGCGATCGCGAGGGCCGCTGCGGCGTCGCTCACCGGCGCGACGATGGCGCGCGCGTCCAGGCGCGCGGCGAGCTCGCACGCGGCGAAGCTCACCGCATCCGCGGGCGCCGCCGGCGCCGAGCGCAGTCGCTCGAGCCCCATGCGCCCGGCGTATTCGGACTCCGTGGCCGCCAGCACGCGCTGCAGGATGCCCACCGCGGCCACGGGAAAACGTCCGATGGCGGTTTCCGCCGAGAGCATCACGGCGTCGGTGCCGTCGAGCAGTGAGTTGGCCACATCGGTGACCTCGGCGCGCGTCGGGCGCTCGTGCTCGACCATCGACTCGAGCATCTGCGTCGCGGTGATTACCGGGCGCGCGGCCGCGTTGGCCGCCGCAATGATGCGCTTTTGCACCAGCGGGATCTCGGCGAGGTTGGTCTCGACGCCGAGGTCGCCGCGCGCCACCATCACGCCGTCGGCGGCGGCGACGATGGCATCGAGCGCGGCGAGCGCGCGGCGCTTCTCGATCTTCGCCATGAGCATCGGAGCTTCGCGCGGCGGCAGCAGCTCGCGCACGCGCGCAAGGTCGTCGGCGGACTGCACGAACGACACGCCGACCCAGTCCGCCTGCTGCGACAGCGCAAACTCGAGGTGCCGCCGGTCCGCCGCGGTCGGAATGAGCGCGGCGAGTTCGGAGTCGGGAACGTTGATGCCGGAGCCGGAGCGCACGATGCCGCCTGCCACGACCTCGCACTCGGCGCGTCCGGGGGCGGTATGTGCGACGCGCAGCTCGATCGCGCCGTCGGCGAGGTAAACCTGCTCGCCGTCGCGCAGCGCCGCGAGCAGCTCCGGTTCGCGTACCGGCAGGGCGTCGTGCCCATCGGACCCGATCGCGAGCGCCACGCGTGTGCCGTCCTCCAGCCGGCGCCCGCCCGCGGGCAACCCGCCGACGCGAAACTTGGGACCCGGCAGGTCGGCGAGGACGGCGAGCGGCTCGCCCAGGCGCCGCGTGGTCTCGCGCACCTGCGCGATGCGTCGCGCGTGCTCCGCGTGCTCGCCGTGCGACAGGTTGATGCGCGCGACGTTCATCCCGGAGCGCGCGAGCGCTTCCAGCACTCCGGGCGCGTCGGTGGCCGGACCGAGCGTGCAGACGATCCTGGTGCGCGTCCATCCGGCGCGGGTCGACATGCGCTGCACCATTCCCGTCATTTGACGCATCGTCCCACATGGCTTGCCGCATCCGCGCAGCGGAGCCGGCCCGGCCCAATGATCGCAGATTCCTCGACGCGGCCAACATCGAAGGAGGGCACGGGCTCATCCACCGGGGGGGCGAGGCTTTCGGGCGAGACGGCCGTGCTCGCGAAGGACGCCGAAGCGATCATCGCGTTCGTCAGCGATGACCTGGGCCGGAACACGCTGGAGATCCTGTCGCAAGCGGGGGTAGCGGGTCGCCCGGCCCGCGCGGTGAGAGCCTCGCCCGGCTGCTGCTATGGATCTGGCCTTGCATCGCCCTGGATTTCCTTGGCGAGTTCGGAGCCGCGCAGCAGCCGATCGGCCTTGAGCAACTGCTCCACGAGGCGACGCGCCGCACGCAGTTCGTCGAGCAGCGCATCGGTGTCTTCGACCGAGAGCCGCCTGTCCACCGCGGCGACGAGCAACGCCTCCTTGGTCTCGCGGTACCGACCCCGCAGCCGCTCGAGTGCCGCACTGTGGAGGCGGTCGTCATCGGGCTCGACGACGGCCGCTTCGGCGAGCGAAGCCGTCCCGGCAGCCTCGGCGACGAATTGCTCGAGCGCCGCACGGAGAGCCACGTCCTTCAGCGAGTCGGTATGTGCCCGCAGTGCGACTCCACTCGGCGCCAGCACGGCCACTTCCTGCAGGTAGCGGGCCGTCGCGAGCGCGTCGGCCAGCTCGGCGCCGACGTCTTCTGCGGGGCCTTCGAGACGCACCGAGCTGACGAAGCGCTGGATGGCTTCGACCAGGGTTCGCACCGCGTCCGACTGCCGTTGCAGCAATGGCGTGGATTGCGTGAGCGCCGCCCGCGACACGGTCGCGACGATGCCGCGCAGGCGTCCGAGTTCCTGATGCAGCGCCGCGGCAGCGAGTGCCGGCGTGGCCGTCAGCGTGGCGTCGAGATGCTGCGGCCGGGCGAGATCGTCCGCCTGGTTGCGGAACAGGCGCTCGAGCATCGTCGCGAGGCGTTCCGCGAGCGGCAATGTCAGCAGCACGCCGAGCACGTTGAACACCGTGTGGAACAGAGCCAGGATCGCCGCGGGACTGCCCTCGACGTCGAGCCAGTCGGCCAGTCGCTCCACGGCGGCGAGCATCACCGGCAACAGCGCGAGCGCCACGACACCGGCAACCAGGTTGAAGGCGATGTGCCCGATGGCGAGACGCTTCGCGGCCGGCGTGGCCTTGAGCACCGCGATCGCCGCCGTCGAGGTCGTGCCGAGGTTCGCGCCGATCACCGCGGCGGCCGCGGCCTCGAGGCCGATCACACCGCCTGCGGCCGCGGTGAGGATGATGGCGACCGCGGCGCTCGAGGACTGCGTGAGCACCGTGGCGACGAAGCCCACCAGCACGAACGCGGGCCAGCTCACGCCACCGCCACCGCTCGCGACGCTGGCGCCGTAGGCATCGGCCATGCCGCCGAACGCGTCCTTGAGGAGCGCGAGCCCGAGGAAGAACAAGCCGAAGCCGGCCAGTGCCTCGCCGAGCCCCTGGTGGCGCCGGTCCGGAGCGAGGAGGCGAAGCACGACGCCGACCGTCAGGATCGGGAGCGCGAGGGCCTCGATCTTGAAGCCGAAGCCCAGCAGGCTCACCAGCCAGCCGGTCATCGTGGTGCCCACGTTGGTGCCGAAAATCACGCCCAGTGCCTGGCGTAGCGTGAGCAGCCCGGCGTTCACGAAGCCGATCGTCGCGACCGTCACCGCGCTCGAGGACTGCACCAGGCCGGTGACGAGGATGCCCGCGAACACGCCGCGCAGCGGCGTCGAGGTCCAGCGGCCGAGAAGCCGCTTCAGCCCGCTGCCGGCGAAAAGCGTCAGTCCCTCGGTCATCCGTTGCATCGCGAACAGAAACAATGCGAGGCCGCCAAGGGCCTGCACGATGATTCCGAGGCTCATTCCATCGGCCTTGCCGAGACCAGTGACCGGTCCTCAGCGTGCGGGATCCTGCGTGCCTGTCTACAGGTCGGCTGCGGGGGACCAGCTGCCTTGCGAACGGACTCCGGCGCCGCGTGCCGCGTGGCGGCATACCATGTGGCGGGATAGGCGCTGTCGTTCATCTTGCGGGCCGGCGTCCCCTGTCGCACTTAGGGTATCGAGGATCGGACGTTCGGAGGGCGTATGTCGATTGATTTCGATGCCGTGATCGTCGGTGCGGGTTTCGCCGGCATGTACATGCTGCACCGCCTGCGCCGGAAGGGCTTCAGTGCGCGCGTGTTCGAGACCGGCACGGGCGTCGGCGGCACCTGGTACTGGAACCGCTATCCCGGCGCGCGCTGCGATGTCGAGAGCGTGCAGTATTCCTACCAGTTCTCGCCCGAGCTCGAGCAGGAATGGGAGTGGACCGAGCGCTACGCCACCCAGCCCGAGATCCTGCGCTATGCCGAGCACGTCGCCGACCGCTTCGACCTGCGCCGCGACATCCGCTTCGAGACGCGCGTGACCCGGGCAACCTTCGACGAGGCCGACAACACCTGGCTGGTCGAGACCGAAGGCTTGGATGGAAAAGGGGGCGATCGCGTCCGCGCGCGCTTCGTCATCACCGCCATGGGCTGCCTCTCCTCGCCCAACACGCCCCGGATCGACGGCCTCGCGGATTTCGCCGGCCCGACCTATCACACCGGCAACTGGCCGCACGAGGGCGTCGATTTCACCGGCAGGACGGTCGGCGTCATCGGCACCGGCTCGTCGGCCATCCAGTCGATCCCGATCATCGCCCGGCAGGCGAAGCACCTGACGGTGTTCCAGCGCACCGCCAACTACACCGTGCCGGCCCACAACGGGCCGCTCGATCCGGCCTACGTCGCCAGGGTCAAGGCGACCTATCCCGAGATGCGCCGGCGCGCCCGGACCCTGCCGGCCGGCATCGACTTCACCATCAACTGGGCCTCGGCCATCGAGACGCCCGAGGCCGAGCGACGCCGTCAGTTCGAGGAGCGCTGGGCCTATGGCGGGCTGGGCTTCATGGCGGCCTTCTCCGACCTGCTGCTGAACGATCGGTCCAACCGGACCGCGGCGGATTTCGTGCGCGGCAAGATCCGCGAGGTGGTGAAGGATCCCGAGGTCGCCGGGAGGCTGAGCCCGAAGAACATCATCGGCTGCAAGCGGCTCTGCGTCGATTCAGGCTACTGGGAGACCTTCAACCGGCCCAACGTCACCCTGGTCGACATCGGTGACGAGGGCAGCCATGGGCCGATCGAGCGCATCACGCCCGCCGGCCTGCGCGCCGGAGGCAGGGACTACGCGTTCGACTGCCTGGTGCTGGCGACCGGCTTCGACGCCATGACCGGCGCGCTGC
The DNA here is from genome assembly GCA_025808875.1 of Enhydrobacter sp. Classification (NCBI taxonomy): domain Bacteria; kingdom Pseudomonadati; phylum Pseudomonadota; class Alphaproteobacteria; order Hyphomicrobiales; genus Enhydrobacter; species Enhydrobacter sp. The sequence continues at coordinate 4,654 of CP075528.1, forward strand.
TGCGCGTCGATTTCCGCGGCCGTGGCGGCGTGACCCTGAAGCAGCGCTGGAGCGAGGGACCCAAGACCTATCTCGGCCTCACCATCGCGGGCTTCCCCAACCTCTTCACCATCACCGGTCCCGGCAGCCCCTCGGTGCTGACCAACATGCTTCCGTCGATCGAGCAGCATGTCGATTTCATCGCCGACTGCCTCGAGGCGATGCGCAAGCAGGGCAAGACGATGATCGAGCCGCTGGAGGCGGCGCAGGAAGCCTGGGTCGGCCATGTCGGCCAGGCCGCCGACAACACCCTGCGCTCGACCTGCAGCTCCTGGTATGTCGGCGCCAACATCCCGGGCAAGCCGCGGGTGTTCATGCCTTATATCGGCGGCTTCCCGGCCTACATCGAACGCTGCGAGGCGGTGGTGAAGGCGGGCTACGAGGGGTTTTCCCTGTCATCTTGAGTCGCGCGGGGTAACCCCCGCGCTTAAGCGAAGGATCTAGCGCTCGCAGCAGGATCGGGTCAGCTGCCCATCGCCTCTTCTGAAGTCGCGTGCGTGAGAAGCCGGCGCCCCGCATGAAGAATCGTTGGGCTGCACCAAAGGTGGCTGCATGCAAAAGCAGGGTGCATATCCAGGGGCGGCCATCAAAGGCGATGGCCCGGTGTCGGCAAACAAGCCATTGGCAATCCCGAACGATCTGGTAAGCAATCCGAGAGCGGGATCACGCGCATGGACATCGACTATTCAGACTGCCAACAAGTGAAGGCTCGCCTGATATGCTCAGGCTGTATCGGCGAGTCTTATCTGAAGAATGAGGTAGCCACGCACGGACAGCCTGGCCGCTGCCACTACTGTTACAAAGACGGAACGACGTTCACGATCGGCCAAGTCAGCGAACGCGTCGAGACTGCGTTCGAGCAGAACTTTGCCCGCTCCTCGGAAGGCGAAGGGGAGTCGACCGTCTACGCCATCATGGGTGCGGCTGACATTCCCGAGGCTGCGGCTGAGGACATTCAGCAGGTTCTGGAATACGAGCACGAGCCTGCTCCGGGCGACTACATCGAAGGAGAAGAAAGCGAGTTCAATTCAGAGCTGTTCTACGCAGAGCATTCGGACGACGGTGCCTATTGGCATGAACGATGGCGCGAATTCGAAAAAACTCTGAAGACAGAAGCTCGGTACTTCAGCCAGACCTGCGAAAGCCGTCTCAAGGACGTCTTCGCTGGTATTGAGGCGATGAAGACGAAGGATCAAAAGACCCTCATTGTCGATGGAGGGCCCGGGACCGGTATCGACGCCTTCTACCGTGCGCGTGTGATCGAAGGTGACGACGCGCTCAAGCAAGCACTTGAGAGGCCGGACCGGCATATTGGTCCGCCGCCGCCGCAGCTCGCAAAGGACGGCAGGATGAACGCGCGAGGTATTTCAGTCTTCTACGGGTCTGGCGATACAAAGACTGCGCTCGCTGAAGTGCGCCCGCCCGTCGGCGCAAACGTCGTCACAGCCAAATTTCGCGTGATCCGCCCGCTGCGGCTCCTCGATCTTACAATTTTGCGGTCGGTGGAGATTGCCGGAAGCCTGTTCGATCCGACATTTGCGCCGACATTCGAGCGTGTTGCGTTCTTGCGCTCGTTGAGCAGCATAATGACTCAGCCCGTGTTGCCGACCGACGAGGCATTCGCCTATCTGGCAACGCAGGCTGTCGCTGACTTCCTGGCCTCCCGGGCTGATCCTGCAATCGACGGAATCCTGTTTCCCTCAGCGCAAACGAAGAGTGACTCGCTAAACGTCGTCCTTTTTCAGAAAGCTGCGAGAGTCAAACCGCTCGATTTGCCGGACGGTACCAAGCTTCGGACATCCCTCATGGACTACTCAGACGGCATAGCCTCGATCGACTACCGTGTTCACGAAGAAGTTCCGCCTCCCAAGAGCAAACCAGACTTCTCACTGCCGGAATTCATACGCGGACCATGGTACGACCCCAATGGGGACAACCGGGACGAGACGCTTGAAGTGGATACAGGGGACGTCGCCGTGCATCGAATACATCACGTCTCCTACGATACCTCGGACTCGAAGGTGTCCAGGCATCGGCATCAGCATCAGGGCTTCGTGCCCCACACCGGCAAAGCTGCCACGCAAGAGGATATCGACCGTCTTTGATACATCTCGCGCCGAGCGCCGTCCTAGTCGTCTTCGCCCTTGGCTTTCAGAAACCCCAGAGCATCGAAGGTCGCTAGCTGAGCCGCTTCTTTCGGAACGCGCGCCTTCCAGATGAGGGCGAGCGCGATTTTCCGCAGGAAAAGCCGTGAAATGGGCCAAACGCCCAGGCTATCCCCGCAACTGACCGAATACACAAGGCCGCCCCAAGCCTGCGGCGCATGGATGTGGTCTAACACCGTCGGCGATGCATACGCACGCGCGCAAAATGTTGTACACTATCGGTGGTGAAAGGCTCCACTTGTCCAACGTAAAGCAAATCTTGGCTTTGATGCGGAGTCGCGCAGAAGGCGACGACGAGACCTTTTTTTCGATCGCGCTTCAAGTTGCGGCGGCTGAGGCGCGTCAGGGGCACCGCCAAGTCGCAGAAGAACTACGCGCCGAGGTGGACAAGGCACGCGCGAGCTCCAGCCGTGGCCAGTCAGTTCCAATTCAATTTGCGAGTCCTCGCGGCAACCTTGAAGGTCTTCTTGAGCTTAGGAATCCGCGTTTCAATCTCAAAGACGTTGTTCTCAAGGATCAGCTAGTCGCACGCATCAACGATGTGCTGCGGCAGCAACGAAAGCGCGATTGGCTTCGAGAGCATGGAAAGACGCCGAATCGCCGGCTGCTGTTTGTGGGACCGCCTGGTTCAGGCAAGACGATGTCGGCTGAGGCCTTGGCTGGTGAATTGCACCTACCGCTGTATGTGATCCGTCTCGACTCCTTGATTACGAGATACATGGGTGAGACGGCTTCGAAGCTACGAATGATCTTCGACGAAACAGCAAAGCGTCGTGGTGTTTATCTATTCGACGAGTTTGACGCGGTTGGCGGTCATAGGACTGCCACCAATGACGTGGCCGAAATGCGCCGCGTCTTGAACTCGTTCCTCCAATTCATGGAGGAGACGAGCGCTACGGATAGCGTCATTGTCTGCTCAACGAACCATCCAAAGTTGCTCGATCGTGCTCTGATACGCCGGTACGATCAGGTGCTCCAATTCGACGCGCCAACAGCCGTGCAGATCCGCAAGCTAATCACGGCCCATGTGGGTCGGTTGCAAATCGTCAAAGCGAGTTGGAAAAAGATCTTGCAGGAAGCTCAAGGTTTGAGCCAGTCAGAAATCGTTCGCGCAAGCGACGATGCCGTGAAGACCGCCATATTGGACCAGCGTAACACCATGAGTACGGAAGACTTGCTCGAGCGTCTACGCGAGCGTCATTCCATGCGCAATGCGTTCTTGGAGACGAAAGGCGCATAAGTGAATGCCGTCGAGGTTTACTCTTCCTCACATTGAAATATCGCGGTTCAAATCCCAACAAAGTTACTTAGGACTCGGATCGGGCGGAGGCTCTACCGTCCGAATACGTGAGGAGCACGGCCGGCGCCTTCAGAGCGAGCTTGATGCGGCCTTGAAGCTCGCCGAGGAGCTAAGGCCGAAAGACGAAAGGCTGCCGGCAGCTACGACCACAATTTTGGAAGTCGAGCTAAGGCGCGGCACAGACCCGGAGATTCTTGAGCGAAAGAGAGCTGGCATACGGCCCGGCGCATCCAAGGTCGACGATCGGGAAGCGCCTACTGTCGCTGTGTTCGTTCCGGACGCATCACGCGAGGTGCTTGCGAAGATCCTCGATGAGTATAGAAGCGGTCCGCTCACGGAGGTTGCCGGGAACCCACCGCATAAATCCCTTGTCGAAGCTATTCAGGCATTTCGGACTGCGCGGCTTGAGACCGTATGGACAGACACGCCAGATTCGCTTCCCACAGATCCCCAGCATCAAGTGTGGTGGGCGTTGTGGTGCTGGTCTGAGTCGGAAGCCAACATCGAAGAGGTTTGCGAACGGTTGGGTGTGCGGGCGGCAGGTCGAGACCGGCGGCTCTATTTTCCGGACGTGACCGTCCTACCCGTCTTGGCGCCGCGCGTTGCTATCGAACTCATGCTCTTCATGACCGGCGCTATCGCAGAAATCCGGCGCGCAACGGACAATCCAACATTTTTCATCGACAAAGTGACGGGCGATCAGCACCCTTGGTCTGATGATCTGGCAGCAAGGACTATCTGGCCAGGAAATGACGCCCCTTCTGTCTGCGTATTCGATACCGGCGTAAATAGGGGGCACACGTTAATTGAGCCCGCTCTGGCAACCGGCGATTTGCACGCTCTGAAAGCAGAATGGGGTGTTAACGATCATCACGAAGATGGTCACGGAACGGCCATGGCAGGAATGGCTTTGCACGGCGATCTGACGGCGGCGCTTGGCGACGCCGCAGAACGCACCCTTAAGCACCGCCTGGAATCCGTAAAGCTTTTGCCGCCGGATGGTTTTGATGTGAATGACCCGGCAAGTTACGGCGTGTTAACTCAGGCTGCTATCTCTCTTCCAGAGATCACCGCCCCCGACAGGCAACGTGTGTACTGCATGGCCGTCACGAATCTTGACGTGTCCGGAGCAACACCATCGAGTTGGAGTGCCGCGATTGATCAAGCGGCAGCTGGTGCCATGATCGGCGACGAGAAAGATGGTCCCAAGCGGCTCATTGTGGTCGCAGCTGGAAATATTGCGGCTGAGACTGATGCGACAAGAATTCGGGCGCAAGACGAATATCCGATTGAAGATCCCGCTCAGGCTTGGAATGCGCTCACTGTAGGCGGATACACTGACCTAATTGATGTCACTGAAGAGGGATATGCAGATTGGACACCGCTTGCAGATGCTGGTGCCCTAAGCCCGCACAGCCGCACAAGCGCTATCTGGCCGCAGGGACGTACGCCAATCAAGCCTGAGATAGTGATGGAAGCGGGCAATCGCGGTATCAACCAATCGAGGACGGAAGTACTTACGTTTGGTTCCGTGTCTTTGCTTTCGACAGGAAGCGACATGGGCGCGCCTTTGGTGCCTTTTCAGGCAACGAGCGCTGCTTCCGCTCAAGGGGCACGACTGGCAGCGCGTCTTGCCGCTGATCACCCAGAATACTGGCCAGAGACAATCCGTGGTCTCATCGTTCATAGCGCCGAGTGGACGCAGCCGATGCTGGATGCATTCGACGCATCTTCTGGCAAGAAGCAAAGCTACGAGATTGTCAGACGCTTCGGATACGGCGTTCCTGACTATGACCGAGCAACGGCCTCTGCCAATAACCATCTTGCACTCTTTGCGCAGGCGGGCATTCAGCCGTTCAAGATGGACAAAGGTCGAAAATTCAACGAGTGCCACTACTACACGCTGCCAATTCCTCGCGACCTCCTAGAGCGACTCGAAAACAATGAAGTTGAGCTCAAAATTACGCTTTCCTACTTTATAGAGCCGAGCCCAGGTCTTTCCGCGAACATTGAACCGCAACGCTACCAGTCACACGGATTGCGATTTGATCTGCGCCGCAAAGGCGAGCCGTTAGACACGTTCAAAAAGCGGGTAAATGCGGCGGAGCGAGAAGATCCACGTATAGGTCCGCGCGTTGAACCGGATGACGATCGGTGGAGACTTGGGCCAAACAGCGTGTCCGCTGGCTCGCTGCATTGCGATTCGTGGTCCGGGCCGGCCATTGAACTGCTCGGCCGAGATATGCTTTGCATCAAGCCCGTTCTGGGCTGGTGGCGCGATCGAGCCGGGAAAGAATACGTCAACAAGCAGGCGCGATATTCTTTGATCATCACGTTCAAATCGAAAGACGTGGACGTGGACCTATATACGCCCATCAAGGCCGTCGTCGACATACCGGTCACTATCGGAACTGACGTCGAAGTCTGACGAGTCAACCAGAGCCGACCATCCCTCCGAATGCCGCGTCTCTCGCGGCCGCTTCCACCATCATGCGTGCCCACAGGGTGGGGCACAGCCGCTGGATCCGGTTGAGATCGCGCAGGGCCATGTCGCGCCGGCCTTCGGCGAAGGCGGTGGCGCAGGGGTCGGTGTTGAAGCTGGTGCGGAACAACCCGGCGTCGCTCAGCCGCTCCCACACCAGCAGTCGCCCGCGCGGATCGTCCATCAGCCAACGGAACGCCTCGTCGCTCAGCTGCTTGCGCGGGTGATCGACCTGTCGGCCTTCCGCCGCCGCAGTGCCCTCGAAATCGAAGCTCATGGCGCACTGTCCTCAATACTTGGTCGTCCTTCTGTCAGAGCGGACGGTCGAGTTGGGGCGGCTTCTGCGGCGGATCAGGATAGAGATCGGGCTCGCCGCGCGGCCGCCAGCGCACCATCTGATCGAAGTCCAGTCCCTGCGCCGGACCGCAGGGCGGCCAGCGGCGCGGTTCTGGATCGGGCGCCGGGCCCGGGCGTGCCTCGGCCGCACGAGCTTCGACGGCCTGGGCGGTCATGCTCATGATCTCGGCGTCATGGCGCCTGTATTCCGCTTCCGCGCGGTCCCGGAATTTCGCGATCTGCTCGGGAGAATGATTGGATATATCTTATATATTTGAACAATTACAATAAGATATATCTTATTGATATTTAGAGAATTTATAAGATATAACTTATCGCATGAAAGACGCTATCCGCCACCTCGACAAGCGCCTGTCCGCCTTACGCCCTCTGGTGAAGAGTGCCCGGCCTCCAAAGGGCTGGCTCCGCGCCGTGCGCGATGCGCTCGGCATGACGACGGCGCAACTGGCGCGCCGTATAGGTGTCACCCAACCGCGCATTATTGAACTCGAAAAAGCCGAGGTGGGCGGGACCGTAACGCTCAACTCGTTGCAGCGGGCGGCGGAGGCTTTGGGCTGTCGGGTCGTCTATGCCCTCGTTCCCATTCGTCCGTTGGCCCAGGTCGTGCACGATCGTGCCGAGCAACTGGCCGACAAGCAATTGGCCTCGGTGCACCACACCATGAGTCTCGAGGATCAGGCCGTACGGGACAAGCAAGCCAACAAGGAGCTTCGTCGGCAATTCATGGAAGACCTGCTGCGAAGACCTGCGCGCCTCTGGGATGAGAAATGACCAGTCCGTTCGAGGCAGACAACGATGCGACTCCCCTTGCTGCCGAAGAACGCCACGGACTGATCCCCACCCACATCGCCCTGCGCAGCGAGCTCAACGAGCTCGAACAAGCGAACATCGCCGCAGCGGACAACTGGGCATTCTCTCGCAAACGCAATGTTCTCGATGAGGCATTCCTGCGCGGCCTTCACCGCCGCATGTTCAATCGCGTCTGGAAGTGGGCCGGCGACTATCGGACGACCGGGCGCAATCTCGGCGTCACTCCCTACCGGATACAAGCGGACCTGATGCAGGTCATTGGCGACGCCCGATATTGGCTGGAGAACAAGACGTACTCCCCTGACGAGTTGGCGGTGCGCTTTCATCATCGCATCGTGTCGGTGCATCCGTTTCCGAACGGCAATGGCCGCTGGTCGCGACTGGCTGCGGACCTTCTTGCCGTACAGCAGGGCGGCAAGCGCTTCACATGGGGTTCCGCCAATCTGCAAGCATCGGGCGATGCAAGGCGTGCCTACATCGACGCGTTGCACGCCGCCGACAATCATGATCTCGAGCCGCTTGCCGCCTTTGCTCGCTCCTAGAGTCTTTCCGGCCGAAACGGAAACACCTCACCCTGAGGAGCGGCGCGCAGCGACGCGTCTCGAAGGGTGGGCACGAGCAGCTTCACTGTTGCCATCCTTCGAGACGCCGCACTTCGTGCGGCTCCTCAGGATGAGGTTGTTCTCTGGTTCCACGCTTCAGAGTTCGACGGAAAGACTTTAACCAGGTTGCGGTGCCGTCCCTCCCAGCGCCGCATCCCTCGCGGCTGCCTCTACCATCATGCGGGCCCACAGGGTGGGGCAGAGCCGCTGGATGCGGTTGAGATCGCGCAGGGCCAGGTCGCGCCGGCCTTCGGCGAAGGCGGTAACGCACGGGTCCGTGTTGAAGCTCGTTCGGAACAGCCCGGCGTCGCTCAGTCGTTCCCACACCAGCAGTCGCCCGCGCGGATCGTCCATCAGCCATCGGAACGCCTCGTCGCTCAGCTGCCTGCGCTGGCGATCGGCCTGTTGGCTTTCGGCGGCTGCCGTGCCGTCGAAGTCGAAGCTCATGGCGAAGTCTCCTCAATAATACTGGCCATCCTGCAATCAGAACGGATCGTCGGGGTCGGGCTTCTCCGGCGGATCGGGATAGAGTTCGGGCTCGCCGCGCGGCCGCCAGCGGTACATTTCATCGAAGTCCAGTCCCTGCGCCGGACCGCGGGGCGGCCAGGGGCGGGGAGGTTTCGCTTCAGGCGCCGCGCCCGCCGCGCGAGTCTCGGCGGCCTGGGCGGTCATGTTCATGATCTCGGCGTCATGGCGCCTGTATTCCGCTTCGACGCCGTCCCAGAATTTCGCGATCTGCTCGGGGGACATGATCGGCGGCGCGGGCCCCGTGACCTTGAGGTCCCAATAGGCCGGCCGCTCCTCGTCCGTCGGCGCCTCCTCGGGCATCGCTCGTGAAGGGGCCGCCGGAGAAGGGGCCGGCGGAGGTGACCGCAGGGCGTCACGCCGCCGCGCTTCCTCCGCGACCATGTCGCGGAGCGAGGCCCGCACCTCCTCGCTGCCCGTCAGGCCAAGGCCCGCGAGGATGATCAGATTGCGCTCCTGCGCCGGCCGATCGACCATCAGCTCCAGCCGGAGCCGCCGCACCCGCCGCCGCAAGGCACGCATCATGACTTGCCCGCCTCCTCGACGGCGCGCTTGAGCTTGAGGAACTCGTCGGCGACCTCGCGCAGCTCCTCGACCTCCCGCTCGAGCTCGGTCGCGACCAGCATGCGCCACTGGCGCTCGATCACGCGCATGGCGACATCGGCCTTCTCGGGCGTGATCTCGCCGGCGCCCATCGCCTGGTTCAGCGCGTTGAGGGCGCGCTTGGCGTCGGCCAGCGAGTTGACCTCCGGCAGCTCGACCTGGATCGGCTCCTCGGCGACCCGCGGGCCCTGCATCAGGACGAACTCGCTGGCGCGCTGGCTGACCCGCTTGTCGGTGTCGCGCATGTTGTCGACCACGCGCTGCAGCGCCTCGCGGCCGTGCTCGCTGTGGAGCCGGCGCGCATAGTGCATTTCCTTGTTCCGGCTGCCTTTGGGACGACCCGGACCGCCGGGTCCGCCCTTGGTGAACAATCCCTCGTTACTCATGACTCGACTCACTCCGTTGGTTGCTCGCGGAAAGTGCGAGCGCGCACAGGAATGGCAGGGCGCGGGAGGAGAATCGATTTTGGTCAAGCATCTCGAAGATTTCCGTGGAGATTCAAAGGGCGATTCCGATTTCGTTGACCAGGTTCGAATTCTCGATCCCGTGCGCCTAGACTGCGCGCGTGACAGAAGTGGCAGAACCCGAACGGAGAATCGAATTTGGTTCACCGCCCCGAAAATTCGCGTGGAGAATCAAGGCACGAATCCGACCCGGTGAACCAGATTGGAAATCGCAAGACGACGCGCGTAGCGTCCGCCGCATGACAACGACGATCGACGCTTCGGGTGCGCGTTCAGGCCGGCCTCACGTTTACGCAAGGCGAGGATCACTGCTGTTATTTTCCTGTTTGTTTGAAACGAAATTGCGTCCGCAAGATCTTGATCGGCTCGCCGTCAGGCACCGCCAGACCGGCGCGATCGGCACAACATCTGGAGCAGACTCCGCTTCACCAAACCACCTCACCCTGAGGAGCATTGCGCAGCAATGCGTCTCGAAGGGTGGGCAACAGACACAGTGCTCGTTCTCACCCTTCGAGACGCGCCCCACAGGGGCGCTCCTCAGGGTGAGGTGGTCTGGCTACAGGCGGGAGATCGAAGAGGTGAGTCGACGCTCGTGCCGGAACACAACGCTGGTGCCGGCATGTTTGATTCGATGCTTGTCAAACATGAGCGGCACCGGATTGGGGGACGCGGTCCGCTGCCGTCGCCTCGCTGTCAGATCCCTGTCAGATTCGTGTCAGATGCATCAGTACCCGATCGCCTCGCCGTCGCTGCGCGGATCGGCGCCGCCCAGCCAGTCGCCGGTCGCGGGGTCGCGCACGATGCCGTGCGCGTGGCCGGCCGATTCGTGCCAGTCGGGCCAGCGGTCGACCAGATGGCCGCGGCGCTCCAGCTCGGCGATCGTCGCGGGCGCGAAGCGACCCTCGATGTGCAGGGTGTCGCGCGCCTCGAGCAGGCCGAAGCGGCCGGACAGGAAGCGCGGCGCCTCCACCGCCTGCTGGATGTCGAGCCCGTGGTCGATCATGGCGAGGTAGGCCTGCAGGTGGATCTGCGGCTGGCCGTCGGCGCCCATGCAGCCGACGGCGGCCCAGAATCGATCGTCGCGGAAGGCGAGCGAGGCGATCAGCGTGTGCAGCGGCGTCTTGCCCGGCTCGACCCGGTTCGGACTCCCCGGATCGAGCGAGAAATAGGCCGCGCGGTTCTGCAGCACCACGCCGGTGCGGCCGGCGACCACGGCGGCGCCGAACACGCCGTAGAGCGACTGGATCAGCGACACCGCGTTGCCCTCGCGATCGACGGCGGCGACGTAGACGGTGTCGCCCGACAGGCTGCCGTAGGACGGGATGCGGTCCCACGGCAGCGCGCGCCCGGGATCCATCAGGCGCCGCCGCTCGTCGGCGTAGGGCTTGGAGATCAGGCGCGCGGTCGGCACGTCGGCGAAGCGCGGATCGGCCATGTGACGGTCGCGGTCGTGGTAGGCGATCTGCTTGGCCTGCACCAGGAGATGGACGTGGTCGGGCCCGAGGAACGGCCGGTTCGCCAGGTCGAGCGGCTCGAGCAGGTTCAGCATCTCCAGCACGGCGAAGCCCTGGGTCGGTGGCGGCGTCTCGTAGATCGTCACGCCCTTGTAGCTCCCCTTGATCGGCTCGCCCCAGCGCGCGAGCTGCGCCCTGAGATCGTCGGCCGCGAAGAAGCCGTCGTTGGCCTGCGACCAGCGCACCAGCTCGCGCGCCACCTCGCCGTCGTAGAAGCCGTACCAGCCGTCGCTCGCGATCGCCTGCAGGGTGCGCGCCAGATCGGGGTTGGCGAGCGTGGCGCCGTCCTTCAGGAAGATCGCCGCCGCCTCGGGGGTCTTCGCCAGCTCCTCGCGCGCGGTGTCGCGCCAGTGCGTGAGTCGCGCCGTCATCGGGAAGCCGTCGCGCGCGTAGCCGATGGCGCTCTCCAGGCAGCGCGCCAGCGGCAGGCGGCCGTGCGCGGCATGCGCCTCACACCAGCTCGCGACGGCGCCCGGCACGGTCAGCGTGCCCGGCAGGGCCCCGCGATAGGGCACCTCGGCGAGGCCGCGGCGCGCGAAGGACTCGATCGTGCCGAGCGACGTGGCGCGGCCGCCGCCGTCGATGTAGCGCACCTGCTTCGCGCGGGCGTCCCAGATCAGCCAGAAGGCGTCGCCGCCGATCCCGGTCATGTGCGGATAGAGCACCGACAGCGCCGCGCTGGTCGCCAGCGCGGCATCGACGGCGGTGCCGCCGGCGCGCAGCACGTCAACGCCCGCCTCGCTCGCGCGCGCGTGGGGCGACGTCACCAGGCCGTTGCTCGCTCGGGTGGGCACACGCCCGGCATGTATGTCGATCATGAGAAGTTCTTAGGTCGTTTCGAGTCCGGTTGACAGGGCGGCGCGGGCGCCATAACCGTTAACCCATAGGTTAACTGTTTCCTGCAGGGATCGCGCATGTCGAAGGCACCCGTCTGGAAGGCCCCCATCCGGAAGGCACCCATCCGGAAGGCAGTCGTCCTCGCCCTGTCGCTCGCGGCAAGCGGCGCGGCGCTCGCGCAGACGGCGGATCTGCCGCCCGGCGTCTTCGTCGCCGGCAAGGATGCGGGCGAGGCGACGGCGGGCACCTACGCGCTCGATCCCTTCCATACCTCGGTGCTCGCCCGCGTCTCGCACCTCGGCTACTCCTACAGCGTCTTGCGCTTCGACACCGCCGAGGGCCGGCTCGGCTGGGATCCGGCGGCACCGGACAAGTCGACGCTCTCGATCACGATCAAGACGGCGTCGATCACGTCGAACGTCAAGGGCTTCGCAGAGACCCTGGCGGGCGAGCCGTTCCTGAAGTCGGCGACCTTCCCGGATGCCACCTTCGTCTCGACGTCCTTCATCCGCAGCGACGCCCTGCGCGGCAAGGTCGCGGGCCGGTTCACCCTGATGGGCCGGACGCGGCCGGTGACGTTCGACGTCGAGCTGATCGGCGCCGGCAAGGGCTTCGGCGGCAGCCCGCGCCTCGGTGTCCATGCCCGTGCCTGGATCGACCCGCAGGACTATGGATTCCCGCCGATCTTCAGCGATCCGATCGAGATCGTGGCCGACACCGAATTCGCGCGGGCGCCATGAACGTCATGGCCAGGCCGCAGGAGCACGAACTCGTCCTGGTGCGCGAGTTCAGGGCGCCGCGCGAGCGCGTGTTCGCGGCCTGGACCGATCCGGCGCTGGCCGCGCGCTGGTGGGTGCCGCGCGACTGCACCCTGGTGTCGTGCCGCATGGACGTGCGCCCGGGCGGCGGCTGGCATCGGCGCATGCGCTGGGCCGACCGCGGCATCATCACCAAGTGGGGCGAGTATCGCGAAGTCGTGGCGCCCGAGCGCCTCGTCTTCACCTACGTCACGCAGTATGGCGACGGCACGGTCGATCCCGAGACGCTGGTCACCGTGACGTTCGAGGATCTGGACGGCGGAACGCGCCTTACGCTCAGCCACGCCGCCTTCCGGTCGGAGGAGGCGGGCGCGAGCCACAGCGGCGGCTGGACCGGCGCCCTCGAGCGCCTGGCCGGATTCCTGAGGGACTGAAGGAGAGAACGATGAACGTGCAGCCCTATTTGTTCTTCGACGGCAAGTGCGAGGAGGCGCTGGAATTCTACAAGAGCGCGATCGGCGCCAGGGTCGACGCCCTGATGCGCTTCAAGGAGCATCCGGAGGCGAGCAAGCCGGGCATGATCCCGGCCGGCTCCGAGAACAAGGTCATGCACGCCGCCTTCAAGGTCGGCGACACGCAAATCATGGCCTCGGACGGCCACTGCATGGGCAAGCCGAGCTTCCAGGGCTTCACCCTGACCATCAACGTCGGCAGCGACGCCGAGGCCGAGAAGCTGTTCGCGACGCTCGGCCGGGACGGCGGCCAGGTGCAGATGCCGCTGGCCGAGACCTTCTTCGCCAGCCGCTTCGGCATGGTCGCCGACAAGTTCGGCGTGAGCTGGATGGTGCTGGCGGAAAAGACGCCGGACTAGAGCATAGTCCGCGCACCTCGAATCGATTCCTCCCCAACGAAGTTGGGGAGGTGTCGTCGTCTTACGACGACGGAGGGGTCAGCGAGTCATGACCCCTCCGTCCGCGTAGGACGCGGCCACCTCCCCATCGCATGTGCGATGGGGAGGGAAAGATGCGCCAACTTGGATGAACACTGCTCTAGGGCGTGCAAGCGAAAGGACCAGCCATGGCAATTGCCAAGAACACGATCTGCCTGTGGTACGACAAGGATGCCGAGGCCGCCGCGCGCTTCTACGCTGCGACCTTTCCGGACAGCCGGGTGAGCGCCGTCCACCGCGCGCCCAGCGACTACCCCTCCGGCAAGAAGGGCGACGTGCTGACGGTGGAGTTCACGGTGGCCGGCGTCGCCTGTCTCGGCCTCAACGGTGGTCCCCTGTTCAAGCACAACGAGGCCTTCTCGTTCCAGATCGCCACCGACGACCAGGCCGAGACCGACCGCTACTGGAACGCCATCGTCGGCAACGGCGGCGAGGAGAGCGCGTGCGGCTGGTGCAAGGACAGGTGGGGCATCTCGTGGCAGATCACGCCGCGCGTGCTGACCGAGGCGCTGGCCGCCGGCGGCGACCAGGCGCGGCGCGCCTTCGAGGCGATGATGGACATGCGGAAGATCGACGTCGCCGCGATCGAGGCCGCGCGGCGCGGCTGACGCGCCCTGTGGCCTGGGCGGCTACTTCTTCTCCACGTTGGAGCTGCGCAGCGGCACGCCGAACTCGCGCCGGCAGACCTCGGCCAGCACGGCGACGCCCTGCCGGATCGTCTCCGGCTCGGGATTGGCGAAGCACAGCCTGAGGCGCGAGCGCGCGTAGCCCTTGTCGGTCGACCATTCCGGCCCCGGATTGAGCGACACGCCGGCGGCCAGCGCGGCCTGGCCGAGCTTCACCGTGTCGACGTTGTCGGGCAGCTTGATCCAGAGATAGATGCCGCCCGGCGGATCGCCGAACTCGGCGGCCGTGCCGAACTGCTCGGCCAGCGCCTCGCGCAGCGTCTGCAGCTTGAGGTGCAGCGCCTTGGAGAGCTTCGGCACGTGGTCGGCGAAGTGCCTCGTGCAGAACTCGGCCAGCACCATCTGCTCGAGCGCGCCCGAGCCCGCGTCCTGCTTCAGCGCCAGGATGCGCGACAGCACCTCCCACTTGGCGACGATGTAGCCGACCCGCAGCGCCGGCGCGATCGACTTGGAGAACGAGCCGATATGGATCACGCCCTCGCCGTTCGCCATGGCGTAGAGCGCGCGCGGCCGCTTGCCGCTCCACACCAGGTCGGAATAGCACTCGTCCTCGAAGATCATCACGCCGTGCTCAGCGGCGAGCGCGATCAGCCCGGCACGCCGCGCCTCGCCCATGATGGCACCGGTCGGGTTCTGCACCGTCGGGATGGTGTAGATGTATTTCGGCTTGATGCCCTGCTTCTTCAGTTCCTCGAGCTTCTGCCCGAGGAGATCGAGCCTGAGCCCCTCCCCGTCGAGCGGGATGCCGATCACCTTGGCGCCGAAGCGGGCGAGCTTGGTGAGCGCGCCGCCGTAGGTCTCCTGTTCGACGATCACCGTGTCGCCCGGCGCGACCAGCAGGCTGTTGATCAGGTCGAGGCCCTGCATCGACCCCGACGTGATCAGGATCTCGTCGGGCGAGCAGGAGATGCCGGCGTGGCCCTTGAACTTGCCGGCGAGGAACTCGCGCAGCGGCCGGTAGCCGAGCGGGCCGCTGTTGAGGCCGTAGGTGGCCAGGGTGGCGCCTTCGCGCTTGAGCACCGCCGTCGCCGCCTCGACCAGCGCCTCGACCGGGACATGCCGGGGGTCGTTGTGGCCGCCGATGAAATTGTACTTCGGAAAGCCGTTCCACTTGACGGCAGGCGCCGGCGCGTTGGGCGCCAGCAGCGGTGCGAAATCGAACGGTGCGGTCATCGGCGGTTCCTCGTCTCTCCGTCTTTGCGCCATTGCTGGGCCAAGACGGCCGGATTGGCAACCTTGATTCAGGTCAGGGAGCCATGCGCGCCGGCGCCCGATACTCGATCGATGCGCCCGCCTTGCCCGTTCGCCGTCGACTTCGCGCCGGCGCCTCCACTGCTGCTCCACCGGCCGCCGCTGCGGCGCACCGATTCCAACTCGCCGCTGCGCCGCGCCGGCGGCCGCACGCTTGCCTTCGTGTCGCACTATCTGCCGCGCGGCCACACGCTGCGCTGCGAGACCGGGGGCGACTGGCCGGCCGGACCCTGCGCGCCGGTCCGCCTGATGCACGACGCCTCGCCCGACGTCGGCAAGTGGATCCAGTCGGTGTGGCGCGCGCCCGATCGCCGCCTGTTCGGCTGGTATCACGGCGAGGTCTTCCTCGAGGCGAGCCGGCTGTTCGTGCCCCATGTCGGCGCGCTCGTCTCGGACGACGACGGCCTGACCTGGTCGTTTCTCGGCGAACTGCTGCGCGCGGCCGATTCGGACGTCGATCCGGCCTATGCCAACGGCTTCCTCGCCGGCGGCTACGGCGATTTCTGCGTCGTGCCCGATCGCGCCGCCGAGTGGTTCTACCTTTGCTATTCGTCCTACGTGCCCGACGAAACCCGCCAGGGCGTGGCGGTCGCCCGCTACCGCGTCGCCGATCGCGCTGCGCCGCGGCGTCTCGAGCTGTGGCGCGACGGCGCCTGGCGCGCCCGCCGGACCGGGGAGGACGCGACGCCCGTTTTCCCGGCGCGGCGCGGCTGGCGTCACCGCGACCCCGACGCCTTCTGGGGCCCGGCCATCCACTACAATCGCGCGCTCGACCGCTTCGTCATGCTGCTGAACTGGACGACCGAGGGAAACGCCGACATGGTCCAGCGCGGCGTCTTCGTCTCTTTCAACACCGACCTCGCCGATCCCGACGGTTGAAGCGAACCGCTGCAGATCGTGCGCCACGGCAGCTGGTATCCGCAGGTCATCGGGCTCGGGCCCGAGGACGGCGACACCCTGGCCGGCGGCGAGGCGCGGTTCTTCATGTCGGGCTTCTCGGCGTGGACGATGCGCTTCCGGCCGGGCCCGGCTTCACCGCCCCTAGAGGTGTCGCGCGAAACCTTCGCCGACATCTTCGGCGTCGCGCCGTGGTGAGGCGGCTCAGACCTTGGGGCGGAACGAGTGCGCGTCGGCCATCGCCCAGGGCTGCGTCCAGCGCGGCTTGTCCGAGCCGCTGAGCAGCTCGCCGGCGCCGAGCGGCGGGTAGAGATCGGCGAAGGTCGCCACCTCGCTCGCCGAGATGCGCCGGCTGATGTGGATGGGCGCGAACTGCTGCGGATGGTCCAGCCCGGCCGCGGCGGTGAGCTCGGCGAGCTCGTGCAGCGTGGCGCGATGGAAATTGTGGACGCGTTCCGCCTTGTCCGGCACCACCAGCGCACGCTGGCGGAACGGATCCTGGGTTGCCACGCCGGTCGGGCAGCGGTCGGTGTGGCACGATTGCGACTGGATGCAGCCGACCGCGAACATGAAGCCGCGCGCCGAGTTGCACCAGTCGGCGCCGAGCGCCATCGCCCGCACGATGTCGAAGGCGGTGATGATCTTGCCCGAGGCGCCAATGCGGATGCGGTCGCGCACGCCGATGCCGATCAGCGCGTTGTGCACGAAGTAGAGGCCCTGGCGCATCGGCTTGCCGATGTGGTCGATGAACTCCATCGGCGCCGCCCCGGTGCCGCCCTCCTTGCCGTCGACGACGATGAAGTCGGGATAGATGCCGGTCTCCAGCATCGCCTTGCAGATGGCGAGGAACTCCCATTCGTGGCCGACGCAGAGCTTGAAGCCGGCCGGCTTGCCGCCCGACAGCCGGCGCATCTCGGCGATGAAGCGCATCATCTCGACCGGCGTCGAGAACGCCGAATGGCAGGACGGCGAGACGCAATCGACGCCCATCGGCACGCCGCGCGTCCGTGAGATCTCGGCGCTCACCTTGGGCGCGGGCAGCACGCCGCCATGGCCCGGCTTGGCGCCCTGGCTGAGCTTGAGCTCGACCATCTTGATCTGCTCGTTCGACGCCGCCGCGGCGAACTTCTCGGGGCTGAAGGTGCCGTCGGGGTTGCGGCAGCCGAAATAGCCCGAGCCGATCTCCCAGATGACGTCGCCACCGCCCTCGCGATGGTAGGGGCTGTAGCCGCCCTCGCCGGTGTCGTGCGCGAAGCCGCCGCGCCGGGCGCCGCCGTTCAGGGCGCGGATGGCGTTGGCGCTCAGCGCGCCGAAGCTCATGGCCGAGATGTTGAACACGGAGGCCGAATAGGGCCGCGCGCAGTCGGGCCCGCCGATCGGGACGCGAAACGGCTCCTTCGACACCGGCCGCGGTGCCACCGAATGGTGCATCCACTCGTAGCCCTCGCCGTAGACGTCGTAGTGAGTGCCGAACGGCCGCACGTCGAGCACCATCTTGGCGCGCTGGTAGACGACGGCGCGGCGGTCGCGGCTGAACGGCACGCCGTCCTTGTCGCTCTCGAAGAAGTACTGCCGCATCTCCGGGCGGATCGCCTCGAACAGGAAGCGCAGGTGCGCGGCGATCGGGTAGTTGCGCAGGATCGAGTGCTTCTTCTGCACAAGGTCGTGGATGCCGACGACGACCAGCACGATCGCCACCGCGAAGCAGACGATCAACCAGAAGGATTCGGGCTCCTCGACCAGCGCGACGCCGAGGCACAACACGGCGAGGATCGCCAGCACGAACGGCACCAGCCGGATCTGGAACGGCAGCGTCAGATAGGACACGAGTCTCCCCCCACGACGAACTCCGGTCTCCGCGAGCCTGATACCAGTTTACGCCGGCGAGGAACACGCTCGGGCGGCGGGCGGCGGCTATTTCGGCCGGGGCGCTCGCAGCTTCGCGTCGGGTTGCGGCAGCTTGCCGTCGCGCATCAGCGCGACGGCGCGTACGAGCGCCCGCGCGGCGTTGCGTGTTTCCTCGTGGAGCGCCGCGTCGGCGTCGAGCGCGTCGTGGCTCGAGGCATAGGGCTCGTAGTAGCCGACGTAGCGGTCGAGCGCCGAGGCGTGCCCCGCTGCGACCAATCCCATGTCCGACAGCCAGTCGGCCAGCGACCGGCGCAGCGTCTCGGCGCCCGCCGCATCGCCGTGGACGATCACGGAGAAGACCCGGCCGGCGAGATGGCGCGGATAGTCCCAACCCGCCAATTCGACCTGCTTGGCCTTCGCCGGATCCTTGCCGCCGGTCGAGGTCGGATCGGGATTGCCGCCGTCGGCGCAGACCAGCCGGTCGATCATCGACTTCAGCGCCGTGGGCGCCTGATACCAGTGCACCGGCGTGACGATCATCACGCCGTGCGCCGCCGCCCACAGGGGGTAGATCTCGTTCATCCAGTCGCCGGTCTGGCCCATCGCGTGGTTGGGGTAGCAGGAGCATGGCCAGTGACAGAGCGGCATGGCCGTCGACACGCAGGCCTTGCAGGGATGGATGACGCGCCCGTACTCGGAGGCGAGACGACTGAGATCGAGCACCTCGCAGTCGAATCCCTTCTCCGCCTCGACGATCTCGCGCGCCATCTGGGCGAGGCGCCAGGTCTTCGACATTTCGCCCGGGCAGGTCTGGTCGGAGCGCGGCGAGCCGTTGACGAGCAGGATGCGCGATCGCGCCCCGGCCGACTTCTGCCGCGCCTCGGCGTGCCGGATCGCATCGCGCGCCTCGAGCCACTCGACGGGCAGTTCATGCATGGGGTCGGCGTGGCCGGCGCCGGCGGGCCGCGTGCGCGGCGACTTGCGGTACTCGTCGTAGCCGGACCAGGCGACGTCGATGATCTTCTCGATCTCGTCGGCGACCGCGTCGAAGGCGGGATCGGCGAAGCGGGCGCGCAGGCGACGGGCGAACTCCTGCCTGTCGAGCTGCACGCTCGGCATTCCCTTGCGGACGTTCGCACCCGGCATGGCGCTCCTCCTATCGTCCCCTGGTCGTTCGGCAGATGGCCTGCAACGCTTGCAGATGGCGGACCGTTGCCGACAATGCCTTGCGCTCGATGGTGCGGTAGCGGCGGACGAGCTCGCGGCCACGCATCGTCAGCGCGGCACCACCTCCGGCCCTGCCGCCGGTCTGCGCCGCCACCAGCGGCTCGGCGAAATCGGCGTTGATCTCCGACACGAGCTGCCAGGCGCGCTTGTAGGACATGCCCATGGCGCGGCCAGCGGCGGCTATGGAACCCTCGCGGCCGATGTGCTCGAGCAACGCCACCTTGCCGGGCCCGAGTCGGCCCTCGGGCTCGAAGTCGATGCGAATGCTCAGCCGCGGCATTGGCCCTCCCTAGCTGCGTTCCAGCGAGATGCTCTTGATGACAGCATAGACATCGCGGCCCGGCGCCAGCGCCAGACGCTGCACCGATTTGGCCGTCAGTCGGGCGGCCAGCATCGTCCCGCCGCAGTCGAGACGCACCTCGGCCTGCACGCCCTGCGGGGTGATTCGGCTGACCCGGCCCGGCAGCACATTGAGGGCGCTGATCTCCTCGGGTGGCCGCAGCGAGAGCATGACGTCGCGGGCGCGGATATAGGCACGCACCGCCGTCCCTGCGGGCGCCGCGAGTCGCGGCACCTGCAGTTCGCCCGCGGCCGAGGCGAGCACGGTGAGGCCGAACGTCTCGTCGTGCCGCAGGACGCGGGCCTCCACGACACTGCCGCTGTCGCGGTCGTCGGCGAGCGGCAGGATGTCGGCCACCGACCCGACCGCCGTCACCCTGCCGTCGGCCAGCATCACCACCGTCGTGGCGAGCCGTGCCACCTCGGCCACCGAGTGGCTGACATAGAGGATGGGCAGGCCCATCTCGTCGCGCAGCCGCTCGATGTAGGGCAGGATCTCGCCGCGCCGCGCCTCGTCGAGCGAGGCCAGCGGTTCGTCCATCAGCAAGAGCCTCGGATGGGCCAGCAGCGCCCGGCCGATCGCGACCCGCTGCTTCTCGCCGCCGGAGAGCGAGTCGGGGCGCCGTTCCAGCAGATGGCCGATGCCCAGCAGTTCGACGACTCCGGCGAGGTCGGCGCCGCCGACCCCGCGATTGAACCAGCGGCCGTAAAGCAGGTTGCGCCGCACGCTGAGATGAGGGAACAGCCGGCTGTCCTGGAAGACGTAGCCGACACGGCGACGATGCCGGGCGACGAAGGCGCGGCGCGCCGTGTCGACCAGCACCTCGCCATCGACGGCGATCCGGCCGCGGTCGGGCCGGATCAGGCCGCCGACGATGTCGACCAGGGTGGTCTTGCCCGATCCCGAGCGGCCGAACAGCGCGGTCAACCCGGGCGGCGCGGCGAAGCGCACGCTCAGCCGGAACGCGTCGCGGGCGTGGTCGATGTCGATGTCCAGGCTCATGTCGCCGTCCGGGCGCGGCGCGCCAGCAGCTCCGAGGCCAGCAGGGCCAGCATGGAGATGGCGACGGAGACGAGCGTCAGGCGCATCGCGCCGGCATCGCCGCCGGGAACCTGGGTGAAGGTGTAGATGAGCGAGGGCAGGGTCTGGGTCTCGCCCGGGATGTTGGAGACGAAGGTGATCGTCGCGCCGAACTCGCCCATCGACTTGGCGAAGCACAGGATGGCGCCGGCGATGATGCCGGGCAGGCAGAGCGGCAGGGTGACGGTGGCGAACACCATCGCCGGGTTGGCGCCGAGCGTGCCGGCCGCCGCCTCGAGCTTCGTGTCGACCGCCTCGATCGACAGGCGGATCGCCCGCACCATCAGCGGAAAGCCCATGACGGCACAGGCCAGCGCCGCGCCGGTCCAGCGGAAGGAGAGGACGATGCCGAAATTGTCGGCGAGGAACTCGCCGACCGGGCCGCGCCGGCCGAAGGAGATCAGCAGCAGGTAGCCGGTGACCACGGGCGGCAGGATCAGCGGCAGGTGCACGACCGTGTCGAGCACGCCTTTGCCCCAGAACCGCCCGCGCGCCAGCAACCACGCTACCGCGACGCCGAGCGGCAGGCTGGCCAGGGTCGCCGTGGTGGCGACCAGCAGGCTCAGCCTGACCGCTGCCCACTCTTCCGCGGTCACGTCGACGAACCGGAGCGGACGAGGACGGTGAAGCCCTGCTTCTCGAACGACAGGCGCGCCCTGGCGCCGCGCAGGTAGTCGAGGAAAGCCCTGGCGTCGGCCTTCTTGCTGTCCCTGGTCAGCGCCGCCGGATAGACGATCGGCGGATGGGAGCCGGCCGGGAAGGTGGCGACGATCCTGACGTTGGGTTCGGCCGCGGCGTCGGTGCCGTAGACGATGCCGAGCGGCGCCTCGCCGCGCGCCACCAGCAGCAGCGCGGCGCGCACGTTGTCGGCCTGGGCGAGGCGGTCCCTGACGTCGTTCCAGGCGCCGAGTTTTTCCAGCGCCGCCTTGCCGTACTTGCCGGCCGGCACCGCCGCGACATTGGCCATCGCCAGGCGGCCGCCGTCGAGCGCCTTCGCGAGGTTCGCTCCCGTGATCGCGACCGAGGTCACCTTCGAGTCCTTCGGCGCGATCACAACGATGCTGTTGCCCACCAGGTCGAAGCGCGTGCCCGCGGCGATCAGCTTCCTGTCGTCGACATGGTCCATCCAGGCGAGGTCGGCGGAGATGAACAGGTCGGCCGGCGCGCCGGCCTCGATCTGCCGGGCGAGGGCCGGGCTGGCGGCATAGGAGATCCTGGGCATCCTCTTGCCCGTGTCCTTCGACCAGTTGGTCGCGATCTCGTCGAGCGCGTTCTTCAGGCTGGCGGCGGCGAACACGACGACATCGTCCTGCGCCCGCGCGATGCCCGGCACGAAGGCCAGCGCGAACGCCAGCCCGGTCCATTGTCGTCTCCTCAGCACGGCCTTCCCCTCAGGAGCGCGCTATAGTCGACTGGAAATAGCGCTTCGTCCAGAGGGTTCCGGCGAGGCGGCGCAGCGCCACCAGCGCGATCGCCGCCAGTGAGGCCAGCAGCACCTTGTGCGCCGGCCTTGGGAACAGGTCGGGATCGAGGTTGGCCGACAGCACGGCCAGCAGGCGCTCCGCGCCGAGCTTGTTGACGAGACCGTACCAGCCGACCTCGAAGCCGACGGTGCAGGCCGTCGCGGCGAGGGCGAGCAGCGCCAGGCCGAGATAGCGCGTGCGCAGGCGCGGCGGCAGGATGCGCCACGCCATCAGCCAGGCGAAGAGGCCCGCGGCGACCGCCGCCTCGCCGATGTTGATCTTGGACTGGACGAAGAAGTGCAGGATCGCCAGCAACGCCGCCGGATAGGCCAGCCGGTGCAGGCGCTTCCAGTTGCGCTTCAGCCGGCGCTGCCAGCCGTCGGTCGAGGTGACGGCGAGCGCCACCAGCATCAGCAGGCCGACGAAGCCGATGGCGAGGTAGAAGCGCTTGACGATCTCCGTCGCGACGACGAGCAGGTCCCACTTCTGGTCGAGCACGTAGAGCAGGAAGTGGGCGACGGCGTAGAGCGCCGCCGCCACGCCGATGCGCCGGCGGACCTGCACCAGCGGCGCCCAGTCGAAGGTGCCGCGTGCCGGCGTGAGGGCGAGCGACAGCAGCAGGAAGACGACGGCCCAATCGCCCGTCACGTGCGTGGCGTCGGTGACCGGGCGCGCTCCCAGCGCGTCGGCCCGCCAGCGCCACGCGAGCTCGAGCGCCGGCAGGCAGAGCCCGATCAGCGTGGCGAGGCGCAGCAGGAAGACGGTTCGTCGCGTGGTCACCGGGCCAATCTAGGGGCGGGGCGGCTCGAGCGCCGGTCAAACTTGCGTCAGCGTTCGTTGCCGAAGAGCAGACGATAGGTGCCGATGGTCGGCGGCTGGGTCGCACCGAAGGGCTTCAGCGACGAGGACTTGAACAGCAGCCGCGCCGCCGCGCCCGTGGCGGCGGCATCCGAACCCTCGAGCAGCACCAGCCATTCGATCTGTTCGGTCCTGGGATGGTCCATGCTCTTCTGCTGCACCGGCGCATTGGCGGTTTCGAGATCGTCCTCGAGGGCCGCCGCGCCGACCAGGCCGGGCCGCGCGATCGCGCGCGGCAGGGCATCGTCCCTCAACCACTCGATCAAGGGCCGCGAGCGACCGGGGTCGGGCACGAAGCGCACCGCCGTCAGCGCGCCGCCGACACCGTGCGTCAGGTCGACATGGGCCCGCAGCGTCATGCGCCTGAACTGCGTGAAGCGGCCGGTGACCGACGCGGTCCACGGCGTCGGCTTGGCGAGCATCTCGAGGTAGCGCGGATCGGCGAGGTCGCCGACCTTGTTGCATTCGTAGGTCGCCAGGTACCTGGGCGAGCCGCGCACGGCGACGTAGCGGCGGGCGCGGTGGAAGCCCGGCATGCCGATCCGCTCGTCGATGTGCTCGCGGTTGTACCATTCGTTGAGGTCGCGTTCGTCCCGCGGTTTGACCTCGGCGAACACAGCCAGCATTCCCTTGCCGCGCAGAGACATGGCCTTAGTCTATGCGGTCTGCGCGGGAGGAAACAGATGAAGATCGCCAAGATCGAGGATTTGCACTGCAACGCCGGCTGGCGCGACTTTTCGTTCGTCAAGATCACCACCGACGGCGGCATCGTCGGCTGGTCCGAATACAACGAGGGCTACGGCAGCGCCGGCATCACCGCCGTCATCCGCCGCATGGCGCAGGGTCTGATCGGCCAGGATCCGCGGCCGATCGAGCGCATCATGCAGACGATCTACGCCCAGATCCGCCAGGCGCCCTATGGCATCAACCAGCAGGCGATGGCTGCCATCGAGAACGCACTGCTCGACGTCAAGGCCAAGGGGCTGGGCGTGCCGGTTTACGAGCTGTTCGGCGGGCCGGTGCGCACGCGCCTGCCGCTCTACTGGTCGCATTGCGGCAGCTATCGCTTCCGCCATGCCGCCGCGATGGGCGTCGATCCGGTGCGCTCGCTCGACGACCTGGTGAAGCTCGGCCGGCACGTGAAGGAAAGGGGCTTCAAGGCGCTGAAGACCAATATCTTCCGCTTCGATCTCGATCCGCCCGACATGCACCAGCCGGGCTTCGCGCGCACGGCGGGCTATCCCGAGCTCAATCCGGACGGCGCCACCTTGGCGGCCATCGCCGACGGCCTCGCGGCCTTTCGCCAGGGCGCTGGGCCGGACATGGGCATCCTTCTCGACACCAATTTCAACTTCAAGACCGAGGGCTACATAAAGGTGGCGCGGCTCTGCGAGCCCTACGATCTCTTCTGGCTCGAGATCGATTCCTACGATCCCGAGGGCCTTCGGCTGATCCGCGACCGTGCGCCAATGGCCGTCGCCTCCTGCGAATCGCTGTTCACGCGCCGCCAGTTCCGGCCGTTCTTCGAGAACCGCTCGATCGACGTGGCGATCATCGACGTGCCGTGGAACGGCCTCATGGAAGGCCTCAAGATCGCGGCAATGGCCGAGGCCTACGAGATCAACTGCGCGCCGCACAACTTCTACGGCCACATGTCGACGCTGATGAGCGCGCATCTGTGCGCCACCATGCCCAACTTCCGCGTCATGGAGATCGACATCGACGACGTGCCCTGGAAAGACGATCTCGTCACCCATCCCCCCGTCATCGAGAAGGGCGAGCTGATCGTGCCGACCCGTCCGGGTTGGGGCGCCGACGTCAACGAGGAAGCGGTGCGCGCGCACCCACCCAGGAATCCGCATCCCTGACACGCTTCGGAGAGTCGGATTCGCGCGAGACGCCGGAATCGGGGGGTCGAATCGCCTTCCGATGCAGACGCCATCGGCATCGGACGGAATCCATCGACCCGATTAGGTCCGTGAGGGCGCGTCGAGGTAAAATGCGCCCATGAGCACCATGACCACTTCCGGCCGCGAGGGCCGCGCGGGATTTCCCGTATCGACGTTCTGTTTCGCGAACCGCCCGCCGACCCGTCCTCCCGACCCGTGACCGGAGGTTTCCGCAGTTCCCGCAGTTTGCGCAACGCATTCCGGCGGAGAGCAGGCACACCACCCTGAGGGCATCTCGGGCGGGTGCCCGCGACGTCGATTGTCCGGCGACACCCCGCCGGAGGTTTCCGAGGTTTCCGAGATCGATTTCCGCGATTTGCGCGACGGGGTGCGCCCCAAAAGTGAGACAGGGAAACTCCGGCAACTCCGGCCGGCGTTTTTGCTCGTGTGCATGCGATCTCGTCCGATCGGGCCGGCCTCCACTCGAGGCACCTGGGGGATGGCCGCGCCGACCACCGCACATTGAGGAGGAGTGAATTGATTGCCGTTTTTAATTCTCGCGGCCCGACATCTGGGGAAAGGTCTGCTGTCGCTCGCCCGCCCGTCGCGGCCGAATGGACGCTGGCGCCTGCGGGAACCCTGCTCCAGAATGCGCCGCCAACGGAGGAAACATGGTCTACGAACTGCGCTGCTACACGCTCAAGCCCGGCAAGATGCCGGAGTATCTCAAGGCCGCCGAGACGATCGGCCGGCCGGCACGCGGCCAGAACTACGGCGTCAATCACGGTTACTGGACGTCCGAGTTCGGCGCGCTGAACCAGATCTGGCATCTGTGGAAGTACGACAGCTACGAGGAGCGCACCCGCCTGCGCGGCGAGCTCGCCAAGCACAAGCCGTGGACCGAGGGTTACGTGCCGGTGATCCGTCCGCTGATCGAGCGCCAGGATCTCCGCCTGATGAATGCGGTGGTCGATATCCTTCCGGACGACGGCACGACGGGCAATGTCTACGAGCTGCGCATCTACCGCACCGTGCTGGGCGGCGCCCAGCAATATGCCGAGAATTTCAGGAAGGTCCGCGCCGCGCGCGACAAGTACTCCAGGATCTGGGGCGCCTGGACGGGCGAGTTTCCGCAGCCCAACGAATGGATCCACCTGTGGCGCTACAAGAACCTCGAGGAACGCTTCCAGGCCCGCGGCGCGGCGATGAAGGATCCCGAATGGCAGGCCTATCTCGCGAAGGGTCCGCCGAATCTCGCCGAGATGCATTCGACCCTGCTGCTGCCGACGAACTATTCGCCGCTCAAGTGATCGTCGGAGCGCGCCACTGCGATGGCGCACTCCCCTGAGGAGTCCGCGTACATGGATGCCTTGACCGACGACGAGTTGGCGCTGGTAAAGTTCGGGGTCGGCCAACCGGTGCCGCGCAAGGAGGATCCGACGCTCCTGCGCGGCCAGGGCCGCTACACCGACGACATCGATCTTCCGGGCCAGGTCCATGCCGTCATGGTGCGCAGCCGGATCGCGCACGGCGTCCTGAAGGGCATCGACGCCGCGGCGGCCCGCGCCATGCCGGGCGTGCTCGCGGTTCTGACGCACGCCGATCTCGAATCGGCGGGCTTCGGCCCACTGCGCTGCGGCATGAACATCCCCGATCGCGACGGCAAGCCGATGAAGACGCCGCCGCGGCATTCGCTTGCCCGCGACCGCGTGCGCTTCGTCGGCGAGCCGGTCGCCTGCGTCGTCGCCGAGAACGCGATCCAGGCCAGGGACGCCGCCGAGGCCGTCGAGCTCGACATCGACGAACTGCCGGCCGTCACCAGCCCGGCCGAGGCGTTGCGGCCCGATGCGCCGCAAATTCACGACGAGGCGCCGGGCAACCTCGTCCTCGACTTCCACTACGGCGATGCCGACGCGGTGAAGAAGGCCTTTGCCGCGGCCGCTCACGTCACGCGGCTCGAGATCGTTTCCAACCGGGTCGTCGTCAGCCCGATGGAGCCGCGCTCGGCGATCGGCAGCTACGATGCCGGGGCCGATCGCTGGACCCTGCATGTCGGCTGCCAGGGCGTGATGGGCATCCGCGGCGGCCTCGCCAAGGATCTGTTGAACGTGCCGCCGGCGAAGGTGCGCGTGCTCACCGGCAATGTCGGCGGCTCGTTCGGCATGAAGAGCCAGGTCTATCCCGAGTACGGGCCGCTGCTGCTCGCCTCGAAGCTCCTGGGCCGGCCGGTCAAGTGGACCGACGAGCGCTCGGAAAGCTTCCTGAGCGACCACCACGGCCGCGATCATCAGCGCGTCGCCGAGCTGGCGCTGGACAGGGACGGCAACTTCCTCGCCGTGCGGCTGAGCGGCACCGGCAACGCCGGCGCCTACATCTATCCGCCGATGCCGGCCACGACCAATGCGGTGAAGAACATCATCGACGTCTACAAGACGCCGGCCATGGAGGTGAACTCAAAGGTGGTGTTCACCAACACCACGCCGGTCGCCGCCTATCGCGGCGCCGGCCGTCCCGAGGGCAACTACTACATGGAACGGCTGATCGACGCCGCCGCGCGCGAGATGGGCATCGACAAGGTCGAACTGCGTCGTCGCAACCACATCGCGCCGGAGCAGATGCCCTACAAGGCGCCATCGGGCATGAACTACGATTCGGGCGACTTCACCGCGATCCTCGACAAGGCGCTCGCCGCCGCCGACTGGGACGGCTTCGAGGCGCGGCGCCGGCAGAGCGCGGCGCGCAACAAGCTGCGCGGCCGCGGCATCGGCTCCTATCTCGAGGTCACCGGACCGCCGAGCAAGGAATATGGCGGCATCCGCTTCGAGGACGACGGTACGGTCACCATGCTGAGCGGCACGCTCGACTACGGCCAGGGCCACGCCACGCCCTTCGCCCAGGTGCTGAGCGAGCGCACCGGCATCCCGTTCGAGCGTTTCCGCCTGCTGCAGGGCGATTCGGACCAGCTCGAGGTCGGCGGCGGCACCGGCGGCTCCAAGTCGGCGCTGGTCGGCAGTCAGGCCTTCATCGAGGCGGCCGACAGGCTGATCGAGCAGGGCAGGCAGATCGCGGCTCACGTGCTCGAGGCGTCGGCCGTCGACATCGAGTTTTCGCGCGGGCGTTTCACCATCGCCGGTACCGACCGCGGCATCGGCGTCATGGAACTGGCGGAGCGGCTGCGCAGCGGGCTGAAGCTGCCGCCCGACGTGCCGCAGTCGCTCGACGTCAGCCATGTCTCCGACAATCCGCCCTTCTCGTTCCCCAACGGCTGCCACGTGGCCGAGGTCGAGATCGACCGTGACACCGGCATCGTCGAGGTGGTGCGCTACTTCATGGTCAACGACTTCGGCACGGTCATCAATCCGATGCTGGTTGCGGGCCAGGCGCATGGCGGCGTGGTGCAGGGCATCGGCCAGGCGTTGATGGAGCGCACGCTCTACGACCCGCAGGGCCAGCCGGTCGCCGGCACCTACATGGACTACGCCCTGCCGCGGGCCTCCGACGCGCCCGATTTCTCCATCGAGAACCATTCGGTCCCGTGCAAGACCAACCTGCTCGGCGTGAAGGGCTGCGGCGAGGCCGGCTGTGCCGGCGCCTTGCCGTCGGTGATGAATGCCGTGATCGATGCGCTTTCGGAGTACGGCATCCACCACATCGACATGCCGGTGACGCCCGAGAAGGTGTGGCGGATCCTGAACGGTCAGCGCGGCAGCGAGTAGCCGATCTTCTCCTCGATCCCGATCGTCTTCCTCACCGCGGGACGCGCCATCATGCGCTCGTAGTGGGCCTCGATGTTGGGGAAGTCGCCAGGCTTGGGCTCGAGCGAATTGCGGAAGCGCCAGAACAGGCGGAAGAGGTGGATGTCGGCGATCGAGTACTGGCCGACGATCCAGTCCGGCCGGCCGAGCTTGCGGTCGGCGACCTTGTAGACCTCGCGTGCGTGCTCGAGCCCCTCGCGCCGGGCCGGATGGAGGGTCGAGGCGATGTAGGACATCCACGACACGACCTGGGCCTCGCGCTCGGGGTCGTTCACGGGCAGCAGCTCCGCCGCGGGATGGGTGCGCGCCAGATAGAACAGGCAGCCCGCCACCTCGGTGAGCGGCCGGCCGTCGATCACCAGGGTCGGCACCTTGCCGACCGGATTGACGGCGAGGAAGTCGGGCTTGCGCGTGTCCTTGCCGGCGAGCGACAGCGGACGCGCCTCGAAGGGCGCGCCCGTTTCGTGCAGGGCGATGTGCACCGCCATCGAGCTCGAACCGGGGGAGAAATAGAAGGTCAGCATCCTCCGGTGATGGCGTGTCGGCCGGCTACTTGTCGAGCCAGAACGTGTCGAGGCGCACCACGTCGTAGATGCCGAAATAGTCGTTCGGCCGATGGCCCTTCACGTAGTTGTACCAGCCGTCGTTGATCTTCTCCCACGACATGGGGAGCAGCGGCGGGTCTTCTTCCATGATCATCTCGGCCTGCCGGATGTACTCGAGCCGCTTCTTGGCGTCGACCTCGGTGTCGATCTTGGGCAGCAGCTCGTTGAACTTGGCGTTGTTCCACGCCGAGTAGTTCTGCGGCCCGTCCTTGCTGTACCAGGCGTTGAAGTAGTCCGACGGGTCGATCAGCGTCGACACGATCGCGCCGATGGCGAGGTCGAACTTGCCGGTGCGGATGTCGTCGAACCACACCGACTCCACCGTCGTGCGGATCGTCGACTGGACGTTCAGGGTCTGCTGCAGCATGGCCTGGATAGCCTGCGACCACAGCTTGAACGAGGCCACCTCGCGCACGAGGTAGTCGAGGCCGGAGATGCCCTTCTCGTGGCCGGCCGCCTTCATCAGCGCGCGCGCCTCCTTGATCGAGGCGGCCGGATCGGCCTGGTAGCCGAGCCGCTTGCTGAGCTCGGGCAGCGGCGTGGCGAAATCGGAGAACGGATAGATGAAGCCGCCGACCATCATCGGCGCGATGTCCTTCACCACGTCGACCAGCACGGGCTTGTCGAGCACGAGGTGGAAGGCGCGGCGCACCCGCGGATCGTCGAACGGCTTCTTCCTGTTGTTCATCCAAGTCGCCTGGATGACGCTTTGATAGAAGTCGGTGCCCGACATGCCCTGCGTCGACTTCACGCGTCGCAGCGAGCCGGGATCGAGCAGGCGCGCATAGTCGACGCGGCCCGAGAGAAGGCTGGAGCCGAGCTCCGGCGAGAACGGCAGGGCGTGGTAGAACTCGACGCCGTCGAGATAGGGCAGGCCGCCGGCCTTGTTCCAGTAGTTCGGGTGCTTCTCCATCACCCAAACCTCGTTCTCGACCCGCCGCTTGCTCTTGAACGGCCCGGTGCCCGGGATGTCGACGACGCGACGGAGGTTGTAGCCGTTGTCCTCCAGCGTCTTCTTGCGGACGATGCCGTTCCAGCCGCTGGCAATGGCGCCCATGATGAAGCTCGCCGGCCGCGGCGCGGAGAGCTTGAACTCGACGATGTACTTGTCGGGCGTGGCGATCTCCTCGACGGCGGCGAACAGCTTGCCGCGCGGCATGTTGATGCCCTCGGGCGGCTTGCGGATGCGATCGAAGGTCGCCTTCACGTCCTCCGACGTGAGCTCCGCACCGTCGTGGAACTGCACGCCCTTGCGCAGGTGGAAGGTGTAGGTCTTGCCGTCCTTCGAGATCTGCCAGCTGTGGGCGAGGTCGGGGATGATGGTCTTGCCACTGTCGCGCGGATCGCGACGGACCAGGTTGTCGAACATGCAGCCCTGGCTGCCCAGACTGTTGATCGTGCCGGATTGATGGAAGTCGAAGTGCGGCGGCCGCATCGTGATGCCATAGCGCAGCACGCCGCCGGATTTCGGATTGGGCTCGGGCGCGGCGAGCTGGAACTTCGAGCCGTCGAACTCGTTGGGCACGCCCTGCGCCAGGACGGGCCACGACGGAAAGGCCATCGCTCCGCCCATCGCGGCGGCGCCCTTCACGAACTGTCGACGGTTTACGCGGGAACGCTTGGAGTGATTGCTGGACATCGCGTTTCCTCCCGATTGGCCTTTTCCTTTTCGAGCACGGTATGCTCTGATGGCCGGCCTCTCTTGTGCGACCAAAAAGCTAACACGACCTTTCTCAGGGAGTCATCGCTTGAATCCTCGCCAGCCGCGGCCCGGCCCGGTCGGAGAACTGGTGCCGATGCCAGCCCGCACGATTCTGCAAGTCGAGGATCTCCAGACCCACTTCTTCACCGCCGTTGGCACCGTGCGCGCCGTCGACGGCGTTTCATATTCGGTGAAGGCCGGCGAGACGCTCGGCGTGGTCGGCGAATCGGGCTGCGGCAAGAGCGTGACGGCATTGTCGATCCTTCGCCTTGTCGCCAATCCTCCCGGCCGCATCGTCGGTGGTTCGGTGCGCTTCGAGGGCAGGAACCTCTTCGATCTGTCGGACGCGGAGATGGAGCGCATCCGCGGCAACGAGATCTCGATGATCTTCCAGGAGCCGATGACCTCGCTCAATCCGCTCTACACGGTCGGCCACCAGATCGCCGAGGCTGTTGCACTGCACCAGGGATTGAGCAAGCGCGAAGCGTGGCAGCGTGCGGTCGAGATGCTGCGTCGCGTCTCCATTCCCGAACCGGAGCGCAGGTCCCACGCTTATCCGCATCAGCTTTCCGGCGGCATGCGCCAGCGCGTGATGATCGCCATGGCGCTGTCGTGTAACCCCAAGGTCCTCATCGCCGACGAGCCGACCACCGCGCTCGACGTCACCATCCAGGCCCAGATCCTCGACCTGATGCGCGAACTGCAGGAGACCTTCGGCACGGCGATCGTCCTGATCACCCACGACATGGGCGTGGTCGCGGAGAACGCCGACCGCGTGGTCGTGATGTATGCCGGCCGCAAGGTCGAGGAGGCGCCGGCGACCGAGCTGTTCGACAATCCGGCCCATCCCTACACTCGCGGATTGCTGGGTTCGATCCCGCATCTCGACTCGGCGGCGAAGAACGGCGGGCGGCGGGAGCGTTTGAACGAGATCAAGGGCATGGTGCCGTCGCTGTTCAACCTGCCGGCGGGATGCAGCTTCGCGCCGCGCTGCGCCGCTGCCAGCGATCGTTGCCGCACGACCGTTCCGCCGCTCGAACAGCGCCGCCCCGGCCACTGGGTCGCCTGCTGGCATCCCGGAGCGGCGGCATGAGTGCGCCGCCCCTGCTCGAGGTCTCCGGCCTCAAGAAGCACTTTCCGATCCGTCAGGGCCTGTTCTCGCGCGTGTCGGGCCACGTCCATGCGGTCGACGGCGTGTCGTTCACCATCGCGCCCGGCGAAACGCTGGGTCTGGTGGGCGAAAGCGGCTGCGGCAAGTCCACTGTCGGTCGCACGCTGCTCAAGCTGCTCGAGCCGACCGACGGGACGATCAAGGTCGGCGGCGACGACATCACCCATCTCGAACCCGATGCCATGCTGCCCTACCGGCGGCGCATGCAGATGATCTACCAGGACCCCTATGCCTCGCTCAATCCGCGCATGTCGGCGGGCGAGATCGTCGGCGAGCCGCTGATCGTGCACCAACTCGGCTCCCCGGCCGAACGACACGACCGCGTGGCGGCGCTGTTCGAGCGCGTCGGCCTGCGTCCCGAGGCGGTCCACTCCTATCCGCACGAATTCTCCGGCGGCCAGCGCCAGAGGATCGGCATCGCCCGCGCGCTGTCGCTCAATCCCGAGCTGATCGTCGGCGACGAACCGGTGTCGGCGCTCGACGTGTCGATCCAGGCGCAGATCATCAACCTGCTGATGGATCTGCAGGAAGAGTTCGGGCTGTCCTACCTGTTCGTCGCCCACGACCTGGCCGTGGTCGAGCACATCAGCCACCGCGTGGCGGTGATGTATCTCGGCCGCATCGTCGAGATGACCGACCGCAAGAGCCTGTTCGAGATGCCGCTGCATCCCTA
Source organism: Enhydrobacter sp. (assembly GCA_025808875.1). Classification (NCBI taxonomy): domain Bacteria; kingdom Pseudomonadati; phylum Pseudomonadota; class Alphaproteobacteria; order Hyphomicrobiales; genus Enhydrobacter; species Enhydrobacter sp. The sequence continues at coordinate 37,504 of CP075528.1, forward strand.
CAGCGAGGCCCTGCTGTCGGCCGTGCCGATTCCCAAGTCGAGTTCGCGCGGGCGCAAGCGCGTCATTCTGACGGGCGACGTGCCGAGCCCGATCAACCCGCCGTCCGGCTGCCACTTCCACACGCGCTGTCCCTACGCCATGCCGCGCTGCCGTCGGGAGGCGCCCGCCCTGCGCGAAGTCGCCCCCGGGCATCTGGCCGCCTGCCATCTGCACGACGGCGGCGTGACCTTCCCGCTGGGACCTACGAATTATGGATGAAGCTCATGTTCCTCTCCCCCCCTTCGGCGAGAGGCCAGGTGAGGGGGGTACTGCTTGACCCTCCGTTCCGCGGGTTCATCCGGGGAATGTCGGCTGAGCCAGGTTCCGGTCGGGGCGCGACACTGCGCTCCGGTGTAGGCTGCCCGTGAGGAGAACTGCCATGCGCCTTCTGACCTCGCTGCTGCTGGTGTTCCTTTGTACCGCATCGCCCGTGTCCGCTGGCCCCTACGAGGATGGCACAGCCGCCTATTCGCGGAGCGACTACGCGACGGCGATGCGTCTATTGCGCCCGCTCGCCGACCAGGGCAATGGCGGCGCCCAGATCTATGTCGGCATGATGCACGAACTCGGCCAGGGCGTGTCGAAGAACGGCGCGGTGGCGGCGGAGTGGTACCGCAAGGCCGCCGACAAGGGCTGGGCCAGCGCCCAGGGCAACCTCGGCGCCCTGTACGCGCAAGGTCTCGGTGTGCCGCGGGACTACGTGCAGGCCTACAAGTGGTGGACCCTCGCGGCTGCGCGCTTCCAGGCGTCCCAGCGCGAGCGACGCGATATCACCCTCAAGAGCCGCAACGAGATCGCCGCGAAGATGACGCAAGCCCAGATCGCGGAGGCAGAGAGACAGGCGAAGGAGTGGAAGCCGAGGTAAGGACGTTCACACCCTCTCACCTGGCCTCGCCCCCAAGGGGGGGAACATGAAGGTGATCAGACCGAGCCGCGCAGCCTGGGATCGAGCATGTCGCGGATGCCGTCGCCCAGCAGGTTGAAGGCCAGCACGGTGAGCGTGATGGCGGCCCCGGGAAAGAACACCAGCCACCACGGCGGCACGAGCCCGGCATTCAGCGCGTCGGACAGCATGTTGCCCCAGGTCGGATTGGGTGGCGGGATGCCGACGCCGAGGAAGCCGAGCGACGCCTCGATGACGATGGCGACGCCGAGATGCGTGGTGGCGAGGATCAGGTAGGGGGCCACGCATTGCGGCAGGATGTGGCGGAACATCAGCCGCGCATGCGAGGCGCCGATGCCGCGCGCGGCCTCGACATACTGCATCTCCTTGAGCGACAGCACGACCGAGCGGATGACGCGGCCCCCGAACGGGATGCGCGTGACGGCGATCGCCACGATCACCGTGCCGAGCCCGCCGCCCAGCGCCATGGCAATGGCCATCGCCAGTATGAGATCGGGGAAGGATTGCAGGAATTCGATGATGCGCTGACTGACCATGTCGAAGCGGCCGCCGAAATAGCCGCAGGCAAGCCCCCACAGCGCGCCGACGGTCGTGCCGAACAGCACCGCCCCCAGCGCCACCGTGAGCGAGGTCCGGCTGCCGTGGATCACCCGGGAGAGCGTGTCGCGTCCGATCTGGTCGGTGCCGAACCAGTGCGCTTCGCTCGGCGGCTTCTGCATCGCCCGGAAGTCGGACTTGAGCGGCGGGTAGGGCGCGATCGCGGGCGCGGCGACCGCCATGACCACGATCAGCGCTGCGACGACGCCCCAGAAGGCCGATAGCGGCGAGCGGCGCGCGAAAGTGCGCAATCCTCTCCCGATGGCGCGCAGGCGGCCGGGAGGAGCGACGGCGGTCTGGCCGGGCGTGATGACGGTCATCGCAGTCGTATCCTGGGATCGAGCAGGGCGATGGTGATGTCGACCACGATGTTCAGGACGACGAACACCACGGCATAGAGGAACACGAGGTTCTGCATGACGAAGACGTCGCGTTCGCTCACCGCCTGGAACATCGAGTTGCCCAGCCCGGGCGTGCCGAAAGCGCGCTCGACCGGGATCGATCCGGCGAGCACCAGGCCGAGCAGGACGCCGGAAAGGGTGATCACCGGCAGCAGGGCGTTGGGCAAGGCATGCAGCGCGATCACCAGGCGACTGTTCAATCCCTTGGCGCGGGCGGTGCGGACATAGTCCTCGCGGATCACCTCCCGCAGGCTCGAGCGGCCCATGCGCGCGATGTAGGCGGCCTGGCCGAGGCCGAGCACGATGGCCGGTCCGATGACGATCTGCAGATTGCCGATCGGATCGGTGAAGAAGCCGACGCCGGCCATCGGCGCGCGATAGCCGAACCAGAGCAACAGGCCCAGCACGATCAGCATGCCGATCCAGAAGCCCGGCACGGCCAGGAACAGGATGCTGAGGAAGCGCACCACGCTGTCGGCCACGGAATTGGGGCGAAGGGCGCTCACGATCGCCACCGGGATGCCGACCAGCCAGGAGATGATCACCGAAATGAGGGCGATCTCGGCGGTCAGCGGGCCGCGCCGCGCGATCATCTCGGCGACGCTCTCGGAGCGGAAGAAGGAGCGGCCGAAATTGCCGCTGAGGATGTCGCCCACCCAGCGGCCGTACTGGACCCACAGGGGATCGGCGAGTCCCAGTTCGCGCATGTAGCTGGCGCGTTGCTCCTCCGTGAGCTTGGTCAGGCCCTCCGGGCCGAAGATGGCGGCCAGCGGGTCCCCGGGCAGGATGCGCATGATGACGAAGACGATGATCGACACGACGATCACGGTCAGCGCGCCGAACGCCAGCCTCCGCGCGATGTAGCTGTACACGGCTCCTCCCAGCCTGGGGCGCTACGCAACTACTCTTCAGTCTTGTCGTTGGCCGGCATCATAGCCACAGCCGGCTCAGGAAAGAAACCACTCCAGCATCGGGCCGTTCTCGTCGCGCGGATAGGTATGGGAGAGATCGCCGATCTCGCGATAGACGACGGCGGCACCCGCCGACTCCAGCACGCGATGCGCCATCTGCGCCATCTCGGGCGGAAACATCCAGTCCTGGGTGCCGTGCACGATGCGGACCGGCAAACCGCGCAGCCGCACGCCATCGGCCATTTCCATGATCAGCGGATGAAAGCTCGCGGCGACGGGTGCCAGATGAGTGAAGGGGCAATCGCCACGCAGGCCGTAGACGTAGGCGAATGTGCCGCCATCGCTCATGCCCGTCAGCAGCCGCCGTGCCGGATCGACGTTCCAGTGATTCGAGACCTCGGTCAGCATGCGCTCGATGTTGGCACCGTCGATCTCGGGCTCCATCAGCGACCATGTCGATCCGGCCGCCGTCGGCGACAGCACGATCGCGCCGCGGGTGCGCGCCTCGCGCAGCCAGCTCCACAGGAAGGCGCCGCCGTTGCCGCTGCCGCCGTGCAACGCCGCGACCAGCGGCCAGGGACGCGCCGCGTCGTAGTACTCCGGCACGTAGAGCGAGAAGGCGCCGCGCGCTCCGGGCGGGCCGCCGACATGAATGACCCCGGTGTCCTTGCGCATCGGGTTCGACGCCGCAAGACGCGCCGCCAAGGCAGCGTCGCCACGTGCCGGCGCCTCCAGGAAGAAGTGGCTCACCGGCTCGAGATGCGCCGCCATCGGGTAGATGGCGGCGGCGGCCTCGGCGTGGCGTCGCAAGGCCCGGTATGCCGCGCGCAGAGGTTCGGGCGCCTCAAGCGCGGCGACAAGATCGGCGGTGCCGCCGGCGACGGCCGCGGCGGCGCGCTCGATGCAATCGCGCGCCGGCCCGAGGTGCTCGGGCCAGGCGACCGCGCGCGACGCTTCGAGAGCCGGCGCCAGATCGTCGTCGCGGCCCTTCAGGGCCTCGACGAGGCGCGGCAGGTTGGCCGGCGAGAGGTTGCGGCCGGCGAATTCGAGCGCATGCAGGCCGCGCAGCACCGCGGGCACCAGGCGGGCGATCGCCTCGATCGCCGCTTCGCTCTCGCTGCCGGGTTCCGCCATGCTCACTCCCGGAGGACGACGGAGTCGAGCGGCGGCCTGCCGCGGATCATGTCGGCGGCCTTCTCGGCGATCATCAGCACCGAGGCGTTGAGATTGGCCGACGGCATGGTCGGCATGATGGAGGCGTCGACCACGCGCAGGGCGTCCATGCCGCGCACGCGAAGCTCGTCGTCGACCACCGAGGTCGGATCGCCGTCCGGCCCCATGCGGCAGGTGCCCATGAGATGGAAGGTCGTCGTGCCGCGCTGCTTGGCCGCCGACATCAGCTCGTCGTCCGACTGGACGTGAGCGCCGGGAAACTCCTCGCGATCGTAATAGGGGCTGAGCGCCTTAGACGCGAGCAGCCTGCGTGCCAGCTTCATGCCGGCCAGAAGAACCTGCCGGTCGCTCTCGGCGGCCAGGTAGTTCGGCTGGATGATCGGGTGAACGAACGGGTCGGCCGACTTGGCGCGCACGTAGCCGACGCTGTCGGGCCGCTGCTGCCAGGAGGCGATGGTCATGCCGGGGAAATCGTCGAGCGTGGACTGCACGCCCTCCTTGTAGCTCGCCGGCGTGAAGGTGAGTTGCAGGTCGTAGTTGTCGACGCGCTCGTCGGATTTCCAGAAGACGTACACCAGCGTCGGATTGAGCGAGAGGATGCCGCGGCGCGTCAGGGCGTACTTCAGCACCTCGCCGACCAGCCTCAGGCCGTGCGATTTCTCGTTGATGGTCTCGGCGTTCTTCACGCGCGCGACGAAGCGCGGCGCGTAGTGGTCGCGCAGATTCTCGCCGACCCCGGCAAGGGCATGCTTCACCTCGATGCCGAGCGATCGCAGCAGGGGCGCCGGGCCGATGCCCGAGATCTGCAGCAGCTGCGGCGAGTTGACCGCGCCACCACTCAGGATCACTTCGCGGCGAGCGCGCACCTCGGCGGCAGCGCCGTCGCGGCCGCCGGCGCGGTAGCGCACGCCGACCGCGCGCCTGCCCTCGAGCACGATTTCGGTCGCGTGGGCGCCGGTGCGGACCGTGAGGTTGGACCGCTTCATTGCCGGATGCAGGTATCCGCGTGCGGCGCTGACGCGCCGGCCGTTCTGCACGATGCGCTGCACGTAGCTGACGCCCGCCTGGGTGGCGCCGTTGTAGTCGCGGTTGCGCGGAATGCCCATCTCCACCGCGCCTTCGATGAAGGCGTCGCACAGCGGGTCGCGCCAGTCGGTGGCGAGATCGTTGATCGGCAGGTTGCCGTCGCGGCCGCGGAAGACGTCGTCGGCATCCGCCGCCAGGCGCCGCTCGGTGCGCCGGAAGTAGGGCAGCACGTCGCAATAGCCCCAGCTGCGGTTGCCGCGCTGTGCCCAGCCGTCGAAGTCGAGACGCTGGCCGCGATTGTAGATGTGGCCGTTGATCGAGCTCGAGCCGCCCAGCGTCTTGCCGCGCGGTGCCGCGATCCGGCGGCCGCCGGTCCATTCGCTGGCCTCGCTGGTGTAGAGCCAGTTCACCGTGGGATTCACCAGGGTGTACATGAAGCCGGCCGGGATGTGGATGAAGGGATGCCAGTCGCGCGGGCCGGCCTCGAGCACGCACACCGTGGCATTGCCGTCCTCGCTCAGGCGATTGGCCAGCACGCTGCCGGCCGAGCCGGCGCCGACGATGACGTAGTCGAAACTCTCCATTGCAGCCCTTCCTCCTCAAGTTTGGCTTTAGGCAGCCGGCCGTCTGGTGTCAAAGTTGCACGGGCCCGAGGGCCAGTTCCGCAGGGAGGCAGGGATGAAGGCAGTGGTCATTCACGCGACTGGCGGCCCCGATCAACTCAAGGTCGCCGACGTGCCCGATCCTGTTGCCGGGCCGGGCGAGGTGTTGATCGACGTGGCGTTCGCCGGCTGCAACTGGGCCGACACGCAGGTGCGGCTCGGCATCTATCCGCATCCCATGACCTATCCGATGGTGCTGGGCTTCGAAGTCGCCGGCACCGTGGCGGCGCTCGGAACGGGCGTGACGAGCGTCCGGGTCGGCGATCGCGTGGCGGCGTTTCCGGAAGCGGGCGGCGCCTACGCCGAGAAATGCGTCGCCGCCGCCGCCGGCCTGATCCGCCTGCCTGACGCGGTGCCGTTCGACGTCGCGGCGGCCTTCCCGATCCAGGCGCTCACCGCCTATCACATGCTGCATACCGTGTTCGCGATCGAGGCGGGCGATTCGGTGCTGGTCAACGCCATCGGCGGCGGCGTCGGCCTGCAGTGCACGCAACTCGCGGTTCGGGCGGGCGCGCGTGTCATGGGCACGGTGGGCACACCGGGCAAGGAGAAGCGTGCTCTCGAGTATGGCGCCCAGCACGTGGTCGTCATGCCACGAGAGGATTTCGAGAAGGCCGTGCTCGACTTCACGCGCGGGCAGGGCGTCGATCTGGCGATCGACTCCTACGGCGCCACCATGCTCGACCGGACCTTCGCCGTCGTGCGCAAGCTCGGCCACATCATCAGCATCGGCGAGGCCGAAGGGCAGCCCTTCAAGAACATCCGCGAGCGCATCCTGCCGCGTTCCCAGACTTTCACGCGCCTGCATCTGGGGCATGTCGACCGGAACTCCTCGGCATGGCGCGAAGGCGTCAACCACGTGCTCGACGGCATCATGGAAGGTTGGTTGAAGGTGCCGATCGAGGGCAGCTTCGCGCTGGCCGACGCGCCGGAGATGCACCGTCGCCTCGAATCGCGCCACGTCGCCGGCAAGCTCCTGTTGCGCGTGGGTGGTTGATCAGCGGCGGCGCAGGAGAACGACCAGCGCCGCCGTCGCGATCAGCCCGACCGTCGCGATCGTCACCACCGCGCCGCGCGGGCCGTAGGCGTCGGAGAGAACTCCGGCCAGCAGCACGCCCAATGGCCCGGTGCCGATGCAGACGGTGACGATGCCCATCAGCCGCGAGCGCATTTCCGACGGCGCCTCGGTGAGCATGAGCGTGGACTGCATGTTGCCGAAGCCCGCCGTCCCGAAGCCGCCGATCACCAGCGCCGCCAGCGCGACCCAGTAGGAAGGCGAGACCGCCATCACGATCAGCATGACCATGAACAGCGCGGCGCCGCCGGCAAAGGTCAGCCGGCGGTCCATGCGCACCACGCCGGCGGCAATGAGCGCGCCGCCGATCAGGGCGCCCAGCGGTTCGCCGGCGGCGAGCAAGCCCACCAAGGCGGGCGAGACGTCGAACTCGCCCTGGCCGAGGGGGGCCACGAGGCCGGCGTAGGCGAAGGCGAAGGCGTTGGTGACGATGGTGACGCCGAACACCAGCAGGATGGTGGGCTTGGTCCGCGCGAAGGCCAGGCCCTCGGTGATTTCCGCCGGGATGCGGCTGAGCGCCAGCCGCCGCGTCACCTGCGGATGGACGAGGCCCGCCATCGCGACGGCGCCGGCGAACTGGACCAATGCCGTGAGGCAATAGGCGCCCTTCATGTGGAGCCACTGGTAGGCGAGGCCGCCCAGCAGTGGACCGACCATGCGGGTCGCCGCCGACGTCGCCGAATCGAGGGCGATCGCCGGCACGATGCGATGGGGGCCGGCGATCTCGCCGACCATGCGGCGGCGGGTCGACATCTCGGTGGCCCACATCGTTCCGGAGACCAGGTTGCCGAGTGCCACATGCCAGAGCGCGAGATGTCCGGTCGTTGCCAACGTCGCGAGCAGGGTCGAGACCACCGCCGGAACGAGCAGCGCCAGCATGACGATCAGCTTGCGATTCACCGCCTCGGAAACCGCGCCGGCGAAGGCGCCGAACAACAGCTGCGGCAGCTGGCGGGCCGCCACGACGCCGGTCACGGCCAGCGCCGAGCCCGTCACCTCGTAGGCGAACAGACCCGAGGCCAGCAATTCCAGCCAGCGCATCGCGTTGGCGAAGGCGCCAACCAGCCACAATCGCAGGAAGTCGGCATGGCCCAGCAATTCTCGCAGGGCGGACCGGTGTTCGGGATCGGCTTCGTCCGGCGATTTCATGGGATCGTCACGCTAGCGCCGCCGCTGTCGCGGCGGAAAGCGAAAACAGGAAGGAGCGCTCGAAGCGTCGTTGCGTGTTGCGCGGTTCAGCAGCCAGGCTTGCGATGCCGGCGATCGCCGAGGTCCTCGCATTGCCCGACACCTGGAAATGCTTCGCCGAACGTCAAACTCGACTGACCAGGAACAGCAGGACGAGACAGGCGAGGGCGGCCCCCAGGCTGCCGAGCGAGATCAGGCGCAGCGCCCTGCCGGGTGTCAGGCCGGCCATGTGCGCGGCGATCCAGAACAGCGGGTCGTTCAAGTGGCAGATCGCGATCGAGCCGGCGCCGACGGCGGCGGCGGCCAGCGCGCGGCCGGAGGGATCGTCGAACCCGAGGGCCGGCAGCATCGGCTCGACGATGCCGGAAGCGGTGAGCACGGCGCTGAGCGAGTTGCCCTGCAGCGTCTTGACCGTCGCCGCGGCGAGAAAGGGCGCCAACAAGCCGAGGCGCGGATCGGCCAGGCGCTCGGCCCACAGCTCGGCCATCCCGGTCTCGTCCAGTACGCGCGCGAAGCCGCCGGCGGCGCCGACCGCGAGCAGCAGCGGCGCCCAGCGTGTGTCGGCGAGCACCTCCGGCTGCCAGCGCCGCGACAGCGCCAGTGCCAGCACGACGACGAGAGCCAGCAGGATCAGGGGCCGGCTGATGCCGGTGTAGAACTCGCGCGCGCCACCCTTGCCGAGCGGCTCGGTCGGCATTTGCGCTACGGCCTGCACGATCAACAGCGCGATCGGCGCGGCGAGTGCCAGCCAGGCCCACGAGGCGACGCCGTCGCGCGCCTGCCGCCGCGCCTGGTGAAACCAGATCCCGGCGACGACGACGGCCGCCGTGGGAACGGCGAGCCACAGCATCGGGGCGAGCTCGGCCTTCATCACGGCGGCCGATGCCACGGCGAGCGGCGAGGGTGCGACGAGGCCGTGGACGACGAGGATGGTGAGGGCGAGTCCCACGGCGCGGCCGGCCGGCTGCAACAGGGCGAGCCCGCCCGCCGCCGTGCCCCCCAGCCCCGCCAGGACGCCGGCAACCGCCGTGCCCGCCACGGGCAGCGGCTGCCTGAGGAGCAGCGCGCCGGCGAGCGCGCCCGCAACCACCAGCAGGCCGACTTGCTCGAGGGCGGCGACGAAGCCCAGCCCGAACGCCTTGCCGATCGAGTGGAAGGTCATGTCGGCGGCGACGCCGTAGGCGACGACGGTCGCCATCAGGGCGAGAAAGGCGGGCAGCCTGAAGCGCTGGACGAGCAGGACGACGAGGGCGAGCGCGAGCGGCAGCAGCAGGGCGGCGAGAATCATCGAGCGCGACCTTATGCGTCTGCTAGAGTCCCGTCATGCGGTTGCTGTTGATCGTTGGCTTCACGCTGCTGGCGTGGGTCCAGTCGGCCGGCGCCGAGGGGTTGGTCCGCACCGAGGGCAGGAACTTCGTCGCGTCGGACGGCAGCGTGCTCCGGCTCAAGGGCATCAGCCTCGGCAACTGGCTGATGCCCGAGGGCTACATGTTCAAGTTCGAGGTCGCCAAGTCGCCGCGGCTGATCCACGGCGCGTTCGAGCGCCTGCTTGGCGCGGAGCGGGCGGCGGCGTTCTGGCGGACCTATCGCGACAGCTATATTACCGAGGAAGATATCCGCTTCATCAAGTCGGTCGGCTTCAACATGGTGCGCGTCCCGCTGCACTGGCGCCTGTTCATGACCGAGGACGGCACCATCGAGGGCGAGGGTTGGACGCTGCTCGACCGGGTCGTCGGCTGGGCGCGCGCCGCGGGCCTCTACGTCATTCCCGACCTGCACGCCGCGCCGGGCGGCCAGACCGGCATCAACCACGACGACGGGCCGGGCTATCCGCTGATGTTCTACGTGCCGCGGCACCGTGCTCTCACGGTGAAATTGTGGCGCGCCATCGCCGAACGGTACGCCGGCGACCCGACGATCCTCGGCTACGACGTGCTCAACGAGCCGATCGCGCCCTATCACGACGTGGCGACGCTCAACCCGCGGCTCGAGCCGTTCTACAGGCAGGTGACGGCGGCGATTCGCGCGGTCGATCCGCGCCGTGTCGTGATCCTGGCGGCCGGGCAGTGGAGTTCGAGCTTCGACATGCTCGGCCCGCCCTTCGCCGACAATCTCGCCTACACCTATCACTCGTTCTGGGCGAGCACGAAGCGCGACTCCATCCAGCGGCACCTGAACTTCGCCAATCGCCACAACGTGCCCCTGTTCCTGGGCGAGACCGGCGAGCTGACCGACGAGTGGAATGCCGAGTTCCGCAAGCTGCACGAGGCGCACGGCATCGGCTGGTCGTTCTGGACCTACAAGAACCTCGACACGTCCTCGACCGTCGTCTCGATCCCGCGGCCGCAGGGCTGGAACGAGATCGTCGCCTTTGCCGACGGCAGGCGGCGCGACAGGCCCGCCGCCGAGACCGTCGACCGCGCCATCGCCCAGTATCTCGACGGCATCGAGTTCAGGAACGGCGTCGTGCGCCGAGGCTACCTCGAGTCGTTGGGGTTGCGGTCCCAGTGAGCCGCGGGCATCGAATGTCGTCTCCGCCGCCGATCCGTCACCCGTCATAGTGGTCGGCCAGCAGGCCGAGCGCAGCCGCGCCGTTGCCCTTGAAGGTCGGGCCGTGCATCAGCGCGATGGTGCCGGGCTTCAGCTCGGCCAGCCGACGCAGGGTGGGCGCAGCCTGGGGCGTCACCGGCATGAAGGGCACGGCCTTGCCGGTGGCGATAGCGGGCTCGACGATGTCGCCCTCGGTCGTCGCCGGGCAGGCGCCGAACTGGGTGAAGAGGTCGCTCGAGAACAGCGTGCCGGTGGTTTCCTCGTAAATCACGCCGGCGTCCCAGTTGTGCGGCACGTGTGGTGTGTCGAGCCAGCGTACCTTCTTGCCGCCGAGGTCGAGCACCTCGTCGTCTCCGAGGACGCGCGGCTCGCGGTCGGCCATGTCGCGCAGCCATATGTTGCAGCCGACCAGTCCGTGCGCCGGCGTCGCGTTGGGTGCCGCCGCCAGCCACTGGTTGAGCGCGCCCGATTCGTCGGCCTCGACATGGCTGCACAAGGTCCAGCGCAGCCTGTCGAGAGGGATCACGCTCTTCACCGCCTCGACGATCAGCGGGAACAGCGAACGCTGGCCGTAGTGGAACAACGCCGGCTGGTCGGCGTCGATCAGGAACTGATTGAAGGTGAAGCCCCGGGGTCCGACGTTCGGCACGAAGGTGGAGAGGCGATAGATCCGGTCGGCGATCTCGGCGACGTCGGTCTTCATGGCGGGCTCCGTAGGATCTCGATCAGCCTCGAATTGAACGCCTCGGCCGCCTCGTAGGCAACCCAGTGTCCGGCGCCCGGCACGACGTGCATGCGAAAATCGGGCTGCAGCGCGCGAAAGAGGTCGATGCGTTCCTCGATATAGGGATAGGTCGTCGAATCGAACTCGCCCCACAGGCCGGCGAGCGGAGTCGTCACGCGCGGCAGCACTTCGCTCAGCCGGCCGGCGATGCTCATGTCGCGGCTGCGCGTCCGGGCACGCGTCGAGTTCAGGATCTGCATATGGATGGCGACGCCGTCGACCTTGGCCGGGTCGTGCAGCATCAGGAGTTCGAGGTTGCGTCGTGCCTCGGCCGCCAGCACCGCCGCCGGCATTTCCGGCACGAGCTTGCGCAGCTTCTCGGTCGGCTTGCGTTTCGCCTTGAGACCACCCGCGCCGACCAGCACGATGCGCGAGATGCGCTCGGGCATCAGCGTGGCGAGGTGGCCCGACACCATGCCGCCGAACGAGAAGCCGGTGAGGGCGAAACGCTCGGCCGCCGGCAGCAGGGCGTCGACCGCCGTCTTCACGCAATGGGTCACCGACCAGATGTCGCGAACGTCGTTCGGCGGATCGCTGTCGCCGAGGCCGGGCAGGTCGGCGGCGTAGACGGCAAAACGCTCGGACAACGGCAGGACGTTGCGGATCCAGTGGATCCACGAGCCCGAGCCGCCATGGAACAGCAGCAGCGCGGGCTTGCCCGGGGCATCGCCCCAGACATGCCACATCATCCGGCCGCCGTTGCCCATCGGCAGGCGGACCGCCGTCGACCGGCCGGCGATCTCCTCGATGTGTTCGAGTGCCGTGCGCCCGTCGGGCATGCGCGGCACGGCCGAGTAGTCGAGGGTCATGTCTCGAGGGCGCCGATCAGGCGTTCGACGAAGCCGGACGCCTTCTTGCGGTCGATCCAGCGCAGCACGACGACGAGATCGTGCTCGGGATCGATCCAGACGATATGGCTGCCCCAGCCGAGAGCGAAGTAGCTCTTCTCCGAGGCGGCCGCGAACTGGCGGCGGTCGGTGTTGAGCCACCACATCAGGCCGTAGAACGGCGCGACGGGGCAGGGCTTCACCAGCTCCGCCGTCCACCCGGTGGGCAGGATGGTGCGGTCGTCCCAGACACCGCCTCGCGCGACCAGCAGCCCCATCAGCGCGAGGTCGCGCGCCGAGATGACGATGCCGCCGCCCCAGTGGCCGCCGCCCGGCACCGAGATCATCGGCTTGCCGTCGATGGTCACCGTCGAATTGCGATAGCCGTCCCAGCGCCAGTCGGCGGAGGCGCCGATCGGGTCCATGATGCGGCGCTTGAGCACCGACGGCAGCGGTTCCCTGAAGACATGCAGCAGCGACAGCGACAGCCGGTTCACGCGCACGTCGTTGTATTCGTAGAAGGTCCCGGGCGCCTTGAGTGCACGCCGCGTCCCCTTGGGCGCATCGGCGACGGCGAGCCCGACCACGCGGTTGTGGTCGATGCGGTCCTCCTTGCCGAACACGAAGCCCTGCCATTCGCTGGTCTGCGTCAGCAGGTGACGCCAGGTGATGTCCCTGTTCTGCGCGCCGGCAAAGCCGTCATCCAGCGCATAGGGCGCCACCTTGTCGTCGAGGCTCTTGATCAGGCCGTCGCCCAGCGCCAGGCCGGCCAGCAGCGCGAGGTAGCTCTTGGCGACGCTGAAGGTCATGTCCGCGCGCGCCGTGTCGCCCCATTCGGCGACCAACCGGCCGCCGCGATAGACCAGACCCGACGCACCGCCGCGCGGTGTCACCGGGCCGAGGACTTCGTTGTCGGGCGGTCTCTCGCCGGAATCGTGGGTCATGACGAACTGTCCGTCCGGCATGTGCATGGAGGCGGGCCAGGATGATTCGGCTTCCCGGGCGAAGGCGACGGCGTCGTCGAGATCGGTCATGCGCGCAATCAACATTGGAGCCCGCGCCGGAGCAAGCGTAGAAAGCGCTCATGCCTTCGCCTGCCTCGATCACGTTGCGCCGCCCCGATGACTGGCACGTCCATCTGCGCGACGGGCCGCTGCTTGCGGCATGTGCGATCCACACGGCCCGTCAGTTCGCGCGTGCGATCATCATGCCGAACCTCGTGCCGCCGGTGATCACGGTGGCACAGGCCGCATCGTATCGCGATCGCATCCGCAGAGCGGTACCGGATGGCCTGGCATTCGAGCCGCTGATGACCTGCTACCTCACCGACGGCGCCGACCCGGTCGAGCTGGCGCGTGGCAAGAAAGAGGGCGTGTGGGTCGCGGCCAAGCTCTATCCGGCGCATGCCACCACCAACGCGGCGCACGGCGTCACGTCGATCGACACCATCGCGCCGGCCCTCGAGGCCATGGAACGGGTCGGTATGCCGCTTCTGGTGCATGGCGAGGTCACCGACGCCGAGGTCGACATCTTCGACCGCGAGGCGGTCTTCCTCGACAAAGTGCTGGCGCCCCTGCTGGCCCGCCATCAGGGCCTCAAGGTGGTGCTCGAGCACATCACGACCAAGGAGGGCGTGGCCTTCGTCGAGGCCAACGCCCCCCGGGTTGGCGGCACCATCACGCCGCACCACCTCAGCTACAACCGCAATGCGATCTTCAAGGGCGGCATCCGCCCCCATTTCTATTGCCTACCGATCGCCAAGCGCGAGGAGCACCGTGTCGCGCTGCGGCGTGCGGCAACCTCGGGAGCGGCGCCGTTCTTTCTCGGCACCGACACCGCGCCGCATACCGCCGACACCAAGGAATGCGCCTGCGGCTGCGCCGGGATTTTCAATGCACCGGTGGCCATGCAGGTCTACGCCCAGGTGTTCGCCGAGGAGGGGGCCCTCGACCGACTGGAGGCGTTCGCCTCGCTGAACGGACCGGCCTTCTACGGACTGCCACCCAACCAGGACCGAATCACGCTGCAGGCCAAGGCGCTCGCCGCGCCGGAACGGATAGATGTTCCGGGAGCCAACAAGAGCATCGTCGTTTTCCGTCCCGATACGCCGGTGGGTTGGTGCTATCCTTGAAAGATGAGCAGGAAAGCGATCCCGGCCGGCGCCGTCGTGCGCGGCACCGACAAGGGCTACGTCCATGGCGATCTCAAGCCCGGCGGTGAACGGCCGGTCGAGAAGGTCGAGCAGCAATATCCCTATATGCGGCCGCGCGATGCGGCGACGCTGATCCTGGTCCGCCAGCGCGGCAGGATCCCCGAGGTGCTGATGGGCTGCCGCGATGCCAAGCACGCCTTCATGCCCAATCGCTACGTTTTCCCCGGTGGCCGCGTCGATCGTGCCGATGCGCGTGTTCCCGTCGCCACGTCGCTCGATCGCCATGTCGATGCGCGGCTGCAGAAGGCGGCCACCGCGCTGCGGGCGCGGGCGCTGGGCGTCGCCGCGGTGCGCGAGACGTTCGAGGAGACCGGCCTGATGCTCGCCAAGCCGTTCACGAACGGACCGCCCGACGGCGACCATGGCGAACACTGGAAGGGCTTTCTCGACAAGGGCTTCGGTCCCGCCCTCGATTGTCTCGACCTGATCGCGCGCGCCGTCACGCCGCCCGGCCGCCCGCGCCGGTTCAACGCGCGCTTCTTCATGGCGCGCGCCGAGGATGCGATGGGCGAGATTCGTCACTCGAGCGAAATGGGCGACGTGCGCTGGGTGAGGCTCGATGAGGCGCGCGAGCTGCCGCTGCCGACCATCACCGGCCTGATCCTGGGCGAGATCGGTCGGTTGGTGAAGGAGCCGCCCGATCGCCGGAAGCAGCGCAAGATCCCGCTGTTCGTGACGGTGCATCGCAAGCACCTGATGATCGAGGAGTAGCGATGGCGCTGCGTGGCTTCGGTCGAACCGCCGCCACGCCCGAGGCCGCGCCGCTCGCGGCCACCGGCCTGCCGCCGCGCGGCGGCGTTCGCCTGCGCGCCCTGGTGCTCATCCGCTGGGCCGCGGTCGCCGGCCAGCTCTTCACCGTGGCCGTGGTGCACTGGGGCCTGGGTTTCGCGCTGCCGCTGCTGGCGGTCGGCGGCACCATCGCCCTGTCGGCGCTGCTCAACCTCGCCGTCAGCCTCGGCCGCCCGGCGTCGGCGCGCATCGACGACCGCGAAGCCGCGATCTTCCTGGCTTTCGACATCCTGCAGCTTGCCTTGCTGCTCTATCTGACCGGCGGCTTGAACAACCCCTTCTCGCTGCTGCTGCTGGCGCCCGTGGCGATCGGCGCCACCATCCTGTCGCTTGCCGGCAACATCGCCCTCTCGTTCCTTACCATCGCCAGCATCGCGGTGTTGGGAGTGATGCACCAGCCGCTGCCGTGGGATGGCCCGCCACCGGAGTTGCCCGAGATCTACGAGACAGGTGTGTGGGTCGGCCTGACGCTCACGACCTTGCTCATCACGCTCTACGGCTGGCGGCTCGCCGAGGAAGCGCGCCAGATGACGGATGCTCTTGCGGCCGCGCAGGCGGCGCTGTCGCAGGAGCAGCGCATGTCGGCGCTGGGCGCGCTGGCGGCGGCGGCGGCGCACGAGCTCGGCACGCCGCTCTCGACCATCACGGTCGTGGCCAAGGAGATGCTGCGGGAGGTCGAGCCGGACGATCCGCTGCGCGAGGACGTCGAATTGCTGGCTAGCGAGTCGGACCGTTGCCGTTCGATCCTGGCGCGACTCTCCGTCGATCCGGTGGGCGACGTGTCGGACGCCTATACGCTCGTGCCGCTGCCGGCGCTGATCGAGGCTGCAGCACAGGCCTACCGACGGGACGGCGTGACGATCACCTTCGAGGCGGGGCCGCGCGGCGAAGGCGTTCCGCAGACGGCGCCGATCCAGGTGCGCAGTCCCGAGTTGATGCAAGGCATCGGCAACATCGTCCAGAACGCGGTTTCGTTTGCCCGCGGGGAAGTCCATATCGGCACGCACTGGACGACGGAGTGGTGCGAGGTCGAGGTGTCCGACGATGGACCCGGCTTTTCGGAAGCGCTGCTCGACGAACTGGGGACCCCCTTCATTTCGACCCGGCAGGGCGAGGAGGGCCACATGGGATTGGGCGTCTTCATCGCCAAGACGCTATTGGAACGCACCGGGGCCACGGTCACGTTCGGCAACCGAAGTTCCGGTGGCGGCGGCGCGGCGGTGGCGGTACGCTGGCCAAATCCAGTCTTCAAGGCTACATAGCGCGCCACATCGAAGGAACCGCCATGAGCCAGGACACAGGTGTCAATCGCCCCCTGTCGCCCGCCCTCGCCGGCACGACGACGAGCAAGGATCGCACGTTGTTGCTCGCCGACGACGACGCCGCCTTTCGCAATCGCATTGCGCGCGCCCTCGAGCTGCGCGGCTTCATCGTCATCGCGGTGGGTTCTGTGGCCGAGGCGCTGGCGCAGACCGCCAAGCCGCCGGCCTTCGCCGTGCTCGATCTGCGGCTCGGCGACGGCAACGGACTCGAACTGGTCGGCCCGCTGCGCCAGGCGCGGCCCGACATCCGCATCGTCGTGCTCACCGGCTACGGCAACATCGCGACGGCGGTCGCGGCGGTGAAGGAAGGCGCGGTCGACTATCTCGCCAAACCGGCCGACGCCGACGCCATCGAGCAAGCCTTGATGGCGCACGGCCGCAAGCTGCCGCCACCGCCGAGCAACCCCATGTCGGCCGACCGCGTGCGATGGGAGCACATCCAGCGCGTCTTCGAGCAGTGCGATCGCAACGTCTCGGAGACGGCGCGCCGCCTCAACATGCATCGGCGCACGTTGCAGCGCATCCTCGGCAAGCACGCGCCGCGCGAACACTGAAGCCTCCGCGCTGATCACCGTCCAACTCGTCCTGAACGCGCTGGCGCTGGGCATGGCCTATGCGTTGGTGGCGCTCGGCTTCGTGCTGGCGCTCAACGCGGCCGGCGCCGTCAACTTCGCGCATGGCGACCTCGTGACCCTGGGCGGTGCCTTCGCCGCCGTCGTGGGCCTGACGATCGGCCTGCCGGCACCGGTGCTCCTGCCGCTGGTGGCGCTGGCCCTCGGACTCGCCGGCGTCCTTGCCGCGCGCATCGCCATTCTGCCGTTGGTGCGCCGTCCGCCCGAGGCGACGTTCGTCGCCACCATTGCGCTCGCCGCCGTCGTCGAGCAGGGCCTCACGGTCGGTTTGGGCGCCGCGCCGCGCTCCGCACCGGCGATCGCCGGCTCCGGCGCCTTCGAGATCGCCGGCGTCGTGATCGGCCGGCAGCCGCTGGCGATCATCGTCGTCGGCGCGGCATTGGTGGTCGCGGTCTGGTTCCTGCTCGAGCATACGCAGGTCGGGCGCCGCATGCGCGCCGTCGCCTCGGATCGCACCATGGCGCACGCCATCGGCATCCCGGTCGGCCGCTACGTCGTGCTGTCGTTCGCCCTCGCCGGGGCGCTGGCCGGCGTCGCCGGCCTGTTGCTCGGTCACCAGTTCCTCGTGTCGCCCACGCAGGGCAGCGGCCACATGCTGCGGGCCTACATCGCCGTGGCTCTCGGCGGCTGGGGCAGCGTGCCTGGGGCTCTTGTCGGCGCGTTGGCGATCGGCGCCTTCGAGACCTTCGTGTCGGCGGCGGTCGGCGATGCCTGGGCGTCGGCCGCGCTCTACGCCTTCGTGCTGGCACTGTTGACGGTGAGGCCGAACGGCCTGCTCGGCGAACCGGTGGGCCGCAGGGCCTGACATGCGACGCTTCTGGTGGCTCCTGCTCGTCGCGCCGCCGGTGGTGGCGCTTCTGGCGCTGCCGTCGTTCGAGCAGCGCCTCGTCACGCTGATCGGGATCTACGCTCTGCTGGGCGTGGGCTATCAGCTCGTGTTCGGCCAGCTCGGCGCGCTCAATCTGGCGCAAGGCGCGCTCTACGGAGTCGGCGCCTATGCGGCGGCGTTGCTGGCGCCGTCCACCGGGCCGCTGGCTTTGGTGCTGGCGATGCTGGCATCGGCGACCGTCGCCGCTCTCGCTGCGCTGCCGACTCTGCGCCTGCGATCGCACTATTTCGCGCTGGCCACCCTCGCGCTCGCCGCGCTGGTCAACCTCGTCGCAGTGCATGCCGAGGGATTGACGGGCGGCGCCAATGGATTGACGGGATTTGCCGGTGAACTGCCGCGTGGCACGACTTTGCTGGCCGTGGTCTGGTTCTGCCTGATCGCCGCCGTCGCGGTGCAGGCCCATCTGTTCGCCGGTCCGCTCGGCGAGGCGGCGCGGCTGCTGCGCGAATCGCCGCTCGCCGCCGCCGCCAGCGGCATCGACGCCAATCGCTGGCGATTGATCGCCTTCGCCGCGGGCGGCGCGCTCGCGGGTCTCGCCGGCGCCGGCGCGGCGTCGTTGAGCGGGGTCGTCTCGCCCGAAGCGACGGGGTTCCCGGTGATGATCCTGTGTCTCACGTTGGTGGTGCTCGGCGGTTCGCGCCATCCGATGGGCGCGGTGCTGGGCGCGGCACTGGCCGTGTGCCTGCCCGAATTGTTTCGCGGTCTGAGCGGCGCCTGGCTGCTGGCCTATGCCATTGCCACGCTTGCCGTTGTGCTGTGGTTGCCGGAGGGCCTGGCAAGCCTGGTCGATCGTCCGCCGGCACCGCCCGCGCCGCGGCTCCCCGAGCGGCTTCCCCCGGCGCAAGGCGCCAGGCAACTCGCGCTCGAGGATGTCGGCAAGCGCTTCGGCGGCGTGGAGGCCTTGCGCGGCGTGTCGATGTCCCTGTCGCGCGGCGAGATCGTCGGTCTGGTCGGGCCGAACGGCTCGGGCAAGACCACCCTGCTCAACGTCGTGAGCGGTCTGGAGCGCGCCGACACCGGCACGATCCGCCTCGATGCGCTCGCCGTCGAACGCCTGCCGGCGCACCGCATCGCGCGCGCCGGCGTGGCCCGCACGTTCCAGGCGCGACAGCCAGGCGATCTGGAACGCGCGATCGCCAGCGGCGCGGCCTTTCTGCTGCTCGACGAGCCGGCGGCGGGTGCCGACGAGCGCGAGCGGCAGGTCCTGATCGCACTGCTGCGCCGCCTGCGCGACTCCGGCCGCGGCGTGCTCGTGGTCGATCACGACGTCGATCTGCTGGCGTCGCTCTGCGACAGGTTGATCTGTCTCGAGCGTGGCGCCGTGATCGCAGCTGGTCGGCCCGACGACGTGCGTGCCGATGCGCGGGTGCGGGCGAGCTTTCTCGGCGTCGAGGCGGTGCCGTGAGCGCGCCGGTTCTCGTCGTCGGGTCGCTGGAGCTGGCCGCGGGCGAGGTCGTCGCGGTGCTGGGCGGCAACGGCGCCGGCAAGACCGAGCTCCTCGAGACGGTGCTCGGTCTTCGCGCCGGCACCGTGAGCCTCTTCGGCCGGGACGTATCCGGCCTGCCGGTCGAGAAGCGCGTGCGTCTCGGGCTGGGCTACGTGCCGGCAGGGCGGCGCGTGTTCGCCGGACTGACCGTGCGCGAGAACCTGGAGGCGTCATGCCATCTGCCGGCGGCGGAGCGACGAACGCGCGTCGACGAGATGCTGGCGCTCTTTCCCATGCTGGGCGAGCGGCCCCGCGCCCGTGCCTGGCTGCTGTCGGGCGGACAGCAGCAGATGCTGGCGCTGGCGCGCGCCCTGGTGAACCGGCCGCGCCTCCTGCTGATGGACGAACCCACGCTTGGCCTGGCTCCCGCCGCGATCGGCGATCTCCTGCGCCGACTGCGCACGATGGCCGACGAAGGCACGGCGATCGTGCTGGCGGAACAGCGCGCCGCTCTTGCCCTGGGCGTGGCCACGCGCGGCCTGATCCTGAGAAGCGGCAAGGTGGCGCGCACGGGATCGGCCGCGGCGTTGCTGGCCGATCCCGACCTGCCGCGGCTGATGGGCGGTTAGAGTCCCCGCCACCCCTTCGATGTGTCAGTGAGACATTCGGGCGAATATCCAATCGTATCAACGGTTTGCCATGTCTCACCGGGTGAGACGTCGGTGGGACATGGGCCTGTGGACGAGTGGATTCGGCGGACTCCAGAAGACAGCGAGGATTCGTGGACGAATCGCCTCGGATGCCGATGCCATTGACATCCGAGCCGTCCAGCGGGAGTGGACATGTCGGGGACTCGGTGCGTTCCAAGTCGCCCCGGCGGAACGTCAGGCCTGCCGGTTCTGGGCGTTCCAGTAGTGCTCGAGGTTACTGATCAGCGCCGGGCTGAAATGGCAGTAGGCCTGCTCGCGCGCATAGAGCGCGGCGTAACGGCGGAACGTGTCGAGCGGCTCGACCGAGAAGCGCAGCGCGCGGCGATTGCCGATCGCGCCGACCACGCCCGAACCGGTCAGCCGGTCGGCGACGCGATCGATGGCGGCTTCCACGTCCTCGGGCGCGACCACCTCGTCGCAGATCATGCGGCCCTCGACGGAATCGCACTCGAAGCGGCGCTCGTACATGATCGCCTGACGCGCCAGCCGGTCGCCGACGAACCGCGCCAGGCGCAGGTTCGCCATCGCCGGAATGATGCCCTCCTTGCGCGCCGGCAGGGTCATGTAGGCATCGCGCGCGGCGATGTTGAAGTCGGTCGCGAGCAGGATCTGGCAGCCGCCGCCGATGGCGAAGGTCTCGACCGCCGAGATCCAGATCTTCTCGATCGAATCGCCCGACACCTCGTCGGGCGTCACCTCCGGTCGCGCCAGCCCGCGCGTCATCTTGTTGACGAAGCCCATGTCGCGGATGAGGAACCACAGGAACGGGATGCGCCCGTGGTAGAGATGCGTGAGGTTGATGCCGGCGTTGAAGACGCGCCGGCCGGCATACTTGCCCTCGGGCACCACGTCGCCGCGCAGCACGGCGACCTTGCTCTCGGGATCGAGAATGCAGACATCGGCACCGATCTCGGTGGCGACCTGCGTCGCGTTGTCCTCCGAGTTCAGGAAGCGCGGGTTCGACAGCAGCAAGACGGCGCATTTGCCGTGGCGCTCGACCCTGGCGCCGCCGAGATCGAGCCGGCCGTCGCGCAGCAACTTCGCCAGCGCGTCGGCCGATTCCTCGCGCGGCAGCAGCATGGCGTGGCAGAGGTGCATGCCGCACTCGGGGTCGGCCAGCAGCTGGTTGACCAGGATGCCTTGGTCGATCTCCCGGGCCTCCTTGTCCGCCTGCCTGAGCGACGCCTCGGCGTCGACTTCGGGGCGCGTCGGCACGAGTCCCGGCACGACTTCCGCGGCGTCGTAGACGAGGCGCTCGAGGCGGACGAACTTGCGGCGATTGTCGGTCAGTCGGTCGTACAGCGCCCGGGCGTGGCGGCGCAGGAAAACGAAGCGCGCGTCGCGCGCCGCCTGCTTGATGATCTCGGCGATGTCGTGCGCGGCGGCGTCGCGTCGTGACTTGGGTGGCAGGCGGGACAGGCGTTCGGCGGATTGCTGCCAGTAAGCGGCGAACTTGGCGCGGTCTGCGGCGAAGTCGCCCCCGGCTGCAATCGGCATCGCGACGACCGAATTCATGAACGCCGTTCCTGCCTGCAAAATCTTGGAGCGGGCGACGGGATTTGAACCCGCGACCTACGGCTTGGGAAGCCGACGCTCTACCCCTGAGCTACACCCGCCTTGCCATCATTCTAGACCGCTGGCGCAGCGAAGGTCCATTCGTGTATCTGGAATGCGATGCTCGATGAGATCCTTGCTCCCGAGGAGCGGGCCGTCGTCGCCCGCGCGCGGGAATTCGCCGAGGCGCACGTTGCGCCCAACGCCGCGCGCTGGGAATGGCAGCGGCACTACCCGTTGGAAACAATCAAGGCCGCCTGCGCGGCTGGCCTGCACACGATCGAGCTCGGCAAGCGGCACGGCGGGCAGGGGCTCAGCTTCTCGTGCAAGCTGCGCGCCTTCGAGGAAATCGCCCGGCACGACTTCGCCTTCGCCTTCGCGCTCATCAACCATCATAACGCCATGGCGCGCTTCGCGCGCGACGGCCAGCCGCCGCATGTCGCGCGCCTGCTGCCGCGCATGATCGCGGCCGAGGTGATCGGCTGCGCCGGGTTGAGCGAGCCCGGCGTCGGCAGCGATTTCGGCGGGCTGGAGATGCGGGCCGAGCGGGTCGATGGCGGCTGGAGGCTGAACGGCGCCAAGGCCTGGATCACCAATGCGGCGGTGGCCGGGCTTTCGATCGCCTATGCCCAGACGGACAGGTCCAAGGGCTATCGCGGCATCGCCTGCTTCGCGATCGAGGCCGACCGGCCCGGCTTCCATCGCGAGACGCCGTTCGAACTGCACGGCGGCCACGCGATCGGCGTCGGCGGGTTCGAGTTGACGGACTATTTCGCTCCCGACGAGGCGGTTCTCAAGCCGCCGGGCGAGGGCTTCAAGGCGGCGCTGGCCGGCATCAACGGCGCGCGCGCCTACGTCGCCGCCATGTGCTGCGGCATGCTGCAGGCGAGCCTCGAGACGGCGGTTCGCTACACGCAGCAGCGCAAGACGTTCGGCCGGCCGGTCATCGAGCACCAGGGCGTGCGCTGGAAACTGGTCGATGCCGCGACCGACCTGGAAGCCGCGCGCCTGCTCGCCTATCGCGCGGCGCGCCTGATCGACGAGGGCGCCGATGCCGTGCTGCCGGCCGCGCATGCCAAGAAGTTCGCCACCGAGATGGCGCTGCGGCGAATCGGCGACTGCATACAGGCGATGGGCGCCAATGGCCTGCGCGCCGACTACCCGCTGGCGCGCCATCTCGCCTGCGCCAAGATCGCGGCCTACACCGACGGCTCGATCGAGATGATGAACGAGCGCATCGGTGCCGGCCTCGGCCAGGTCTTCGGATGATCGTCTCGACCGTCGAGATGCATACGGGCGGCGAGCCGACCCGCATCATCATCGACGGATGGCCGGCCTTCTCCGGCCGCACGCTGCTCGACAAGCGACGCGAGGCCAGGGAGCGGCACGATCACCTGCGGCGCGGCCTGATGCTCGAGCCGCGCGGCCACGACGGCATGTACGGCGCGCTGCTGGTCGAGCCGGATCATCCCGAGGCCGATCTCGCCGTGCTGTTCATGCACAACCAGGGCTACAGCACCATGTGCGGCCACGCGACGATCGCGCTGGCGCGCTGGGCGGTGGAGAGCGGACGCGTGAAGGGCCCTGTCGTGCGCCTGCAATGCCCGTGCGGCCTGGTGACGGCACGGGTCGGCGTCGACGGCGCGGTGACCTTCGAAAACGTGGCGTCCTTCGTCTACGCACTTGACCGTCTCGCGCCGACCCGCACCTGGGGGCCGGTCGCCGTCGATATCGCCTATGGCGGGGCGTTCTATGCCATCCTGTCGGCGGATTCGATCGGGCTCGACCTGCGATCGTCGGCGATGCGCGTGATCGTTGATGCCGGAGAGGAAATCGCGACGGCGACCGCCCGGGCGATTCCGATCGAGCACCCCGACGAACCTGATCTCGCTTTTCTGTACGGCACGATCCTGACCGATGGCGGCGATCGATCCGATCGGCCGAGCCGCAACGTGTGCGTCTTCGCCGGGCGGCAGGTCGACCGAAGCCCGACGGGAAGCGGCGTCTCGGCCCGCATCGCCCTGCAGGTCGCGCGACGGCAGGTGCGACTGGGCGAGGAGCGGCGGTTCGAGAGCTGCACCGGCGACGTCTTCACCGGCAGGGCGGTGCGCGAGGCACCGGCCGTCGGGCCGCGGCGCTCGGTCGTCGTCGAAGTCGGGGGCAAGGCGCACCAGATCGGCGAATGTCGCTTCCGCTTCGATGCCGACGATCCGCTGCGCGAGGGCTTCTCGCTCGGTCTCTAGGCGTTGTGGGCGCGCTTCAGCGCCCGGTCGAGATCATCGAACAGGTCATCGGCATCCTCGACGCCGACCGACAGGCGCAACAGGTCGGTCGGGCATGGTGTGCCCGGTCCCTCGATACTGGCGCGATGCTCGATCAGACTCTCGACACCGCCCAGCGAGGTCGCGCGCTTCCACAGCTCGACCCGTGCGGCGGTGGCGACGGCGGCGCGCTCGCCACCCTTCACCCGGATCGACAGCATGCCGCCGAAGCCGCCTTTCATCTGGCGGCGAGCAACGGCGTGGCCGGGAAAGTCCGGCAGGCCCGGATAGAGCGCCTTCTCGACCATCGGATGGGAGGCGAGTCGGTGTGCCAAATCCTCCGCCGAGCGGCACGCCCATGCCATTCGGGGGAACAGGGTGCGCATGCCTCGCATCAACAACCATGCCTCGGTCTGGCCGGGGATCGTGCCGAACTGGGCGCGAATGGCTCGCAGCCGCGCCCAGTGCCCGTCGTCGCGAGCCCCGACCAGGGCTCCCGCGATGATGTCGGAGTGCCCGTTGAGATATTTGGTCGCAGAGTGCATGACGATGTCGGCGCCGAGCGCCAGGGGGCGGGTCAGCACCGGTGTCGCCACGGTCGAATCGACCCCGAGGAGGGCGCCTGCCCGGTGCGCGATCTCGGCCGCCGCCGCGATGTCGGTGAGGCACCAGGTCGGGTTGGCCGGGGTCTCGATCCAGACCAGCCGGGTAACGCCTGGCCGTACTGCCGCGGCGATGGCATCGAGGCTGTCGGCGTCGACGAAATCGACCTGCAGGCCCCATTGCGTGCCGAAGCCCGCCAGCCAGCTCCGCAACGCCCAGTACATGACCTTCGGCACCACGACATGATCGCCGGGCGACAGGGCGAAGAAGCAGGCCGTGGCGGCGCTCATGCCCGACGAGAAGACCAGCGCCCTGGCCCCGCCCTCGAGAGCGGCCAGTGTCGCCTCGACCTGATCGAAGGTCGGGTTGTCCGCCCTTGCGTAGATTCGCCCGGAGCGATACGAGTTGTCCTCGTCGCGAACGTAAGTGCTCGACATGTGGATGGGGGGGACCACGGCTTTGGTTACCGGGTCGATCCAGCCCATGGCCTGCGCGGCGAGCGAGGCGGCTGCGAGGTCTTTCTTCGTCATGTCGTCACCGGGTGCCCTTGGCTTGAGCGAGGTCCGCTCCGAAATGGACCGGATTGGCTTTTGCAGTCGGTTGGTAGTGGGAAATCATGCCGACAAGCGCTATGAGATGGGGCAGCTTGTGCGATTGCAAGACTGCTCCCAGGGGAACTGAAAATGAACGTCGAAACGGTGGCCCAACAGCCTCCTCTCGCCACCGCCGGCCGCGGTGACCGGGTCGCCCGCACGCGCGAGGCCATCGTCGCCTCGACGCTGAATCTCGCCCAGGAGGGCGAAGTCTCGCCCATCGTGCGCGACATCGCCAAGGCCGCCGGGGTCTCGGCGCGGACCGTCTTCCAGCACTTCGCCGATACCGCGGAGCTCTATGTCGCCGCGCTCAACCGCATGCTCACGCATGTCGGCGCTGCGCCGGAGATCAATCCGCAAGCCCCGCTCGACCAGCGTCTGGGCGCGGTCATCAGCCATCGCTCGACGAATTTCGAGCAGCTTCGGCCGATGTGGACCTTCGTTTCCAATCTGCAGCGCCGTTCGTCCGAGGCATCGGACAAGGTCCTCGAGATGTACTCCTCCAACCGCGACCAGCTCGCCAACGGGTTCGGGCCCGAACTTTCGGCAATGCCGGCCGAGCGCGGCAAGAACGCGCTCAACGCCCTGGCGCTCGTGTTGTCGCCCGAAGGCTGGGTGGTGTTGCGCGAGCGACTCGGCATGACCGTCGATCAGGCGCGCGAGGAGTGGCGTTTCGTCGCCGACTCCATCTTCAGCGACCAGGCCGACCACTAGTCGGACGCGGGGCCGAGCGCCCCGGACCGGATGGCGATCTCCTCGACGACCTGGTCGCGCAGGCCGAGCGCGCGCAGATGCTCCACCGTGTTCCTGACGTAGGCGCGGTTCGATCCCGTCGCGCCGATGCCGTTGCGCACCAGGCCTATCGCCTTCGACAAGGGCAGCTTGCCGGCGAACTGCCGGTGCTTGCGGTCGGCGAGATAAACCAGGGCCGGCACGGCACGCCCGTCGGCGAGGTGGATCGGGCGCACGACCTCTTCGTAGACGCCGTCATGCTCGATCTCGCGGCGCCACAGATAGCGGCGCACCGCGTCGTAGCGATCCGCGGGCAGGCGGTGGGCGAGGCCGCGGCATGAACCGCCGGCCAGCAGCCCGAGGATCAGGCCCGGCATCTGCGGCGTGCCGCGATAGTGCTCGGAGTAGACGCAGAAGGCGCGATGGAAGCCGTGCAGGCGGGCTGGCCTCGTCTCGGGCGTGGCGAAACCCGGGCGCCACATCAGCGAGCCGTAGGCGAAGACCCAGCGTGGGTCGGAAGCGCTCACGCCTGGTTGAGATGGATCAGCGTGCGCCGGATCTCGCGGGTGCGCGCGAAGAGTTCGAACAGCTTGTCGCCCTCGCCCCAACGGATGGCGCGCTGCAGGTAGAACAGGTCTTCCTGGAAGCGCTGCAGCACCTCGAGCACGGCCTCCCGATTGTTCAGGAACACGTCGCGCCACATCGTCGGATCCGAGGCGGCGATGCGGGTGAAGTCGCGAAAACCACCGGCGGCGTACTTCAGCACCTCGCTGTTGAGATGGCCGCCAAGATCGTCGGCCGTGCCGACGATGGTGTAGGCGATCAGGTGCGGCAGATGAGAGGTGATGGCGAGGATGCGGTCGTGGCTGGCGGGATCGAGCCGGTTGACCTCGCTGCCCAGCGCGCGCCAGAACGCCTCGAGCCTGTCGACGGCGGCCGGATTGCTTTCGGGCAATGGCGTCAGGATGCACCAGCGGCCCTGGAACAGGTCGAGCAGCGCGGCTTCGGGGCCGGAATTCTCCGTGCCCGCGACGGGATGAGCCGGCACGAAATGCACGTTGCCGGGCAGGTGAGGCGCCATGTCTGCGATCACCGTCTGCTTGACCGAGCCGACGTCGGACACGATGCAGCCCGGCTTGAGCGCCGGGGCGATCGCCTTGGCGGCCTCGCCGCAGGCGCCGACCGGCGTGCAGACGATCACAAGATCGGCGCCCTTGCAGGCGGCCGCGAGGTCGGTGCCGCAATGATCGACGAGCTTGAGCCGGGTCGCCGTCGCCGCCGTCTCGGTGCGCCGCGTGGCCGCCACGATCGATCCGGCGAGGCCGCGCTTGCGCGCTTCGAGCGCGATCGAGCCGCCGATCAGGCCGATGCCGATCAGCGCGATCTTGTCGAACAATACCGCACTCATTTGTTCGTCGCGACGAAGCGGGCGAGCGAGTCGCGCACGGCTTTCACCTCGGCCTCGGTGCCGATGGTGATGCGCAGAAACTCCGGCAGCCCGTAACCGCCGATCATGCGCGGGATCAGCCCGTCGTTCATCATCCAGTCGTTGGCTGCGGCGGCGCGCTCCTTCGAACCGAAGCCCACGGTGACGAAGTTGCCGACACTGGGCAGCGGTTTCAGCCCGAGCTTGCCGAGCTCGGTCGCGAGCCAGGGCAGCCAGATGTCGTTGTTGGTGCGGCTGGCGTCGGTGTGGGCGATGTCCTCGAGCGCGGCGATGCCGGCCATCTGCGCGGCCAGGTTGACGTTGAACGGCTGGCGCAGGCGATTGATCGTGTCGACGATCCCGGCCGGGCCGTACATCCAACCGAGGCGCAGTCCACCGAGGCCGTAGATCTTGGAGAAGGTCCGGGTCATCACGACGTTGTCGGCTTGGTCGACCAACTCGACGCCCGATTCGTAGTCGTTGCGGCTGACGTACTCGGCGTAGGCCGCGTCGATCACCAGCAGCACGTCCTTCGGCAGGCTGGCCTGCAGGCGGCGCACGTCGTCCTTGGTGACATAAGTGCCGGTCGGATTGTTCGGATTGGCAAGGCAGACGATGCGGGTCTTGCTCGTGACCTTGGCAAGCAGGGCGTCGACGTCGGCGCGATAGTCCTTCTCCGGCGCGGCAACGGGCGTGGCGCCGACGCCGAGCGCGTTGATCGGGTACATCAGGAAGCCGAACTGGCTGTAGAGCAATTCGTCGCCCGGACCGGCATAGGCCCGGACCAGAAGGTTGATCAGCTCGTCAGAGCCCGTGCCACAGACGATGCGTCCGGCGTCGAGGCCGTAGTGGCGGCCGATCGCGGCCCGCAGCTTGTCCGATGCTCCGTCGGGATAGCGATGGAGCTCGGCGGCCGCCTTGGCATACGCTGCCATGGCCTTGGGCGATGGGCCGAGAGCACCCTCGTTGGAGGACAGCTTGGCGATTGTCTCCTTGCCCTCGACCGAATCCTTGCCCGGCACGTAGGGCGCAATGTCCATGATGCCCGGACGCGGCATGAGCGCCGACATGGCTGTCTCCCGTTCGGTCAGTGGCGCGGTTCCGCCGGCACGGCGTAGGCGCCGATGGCGGCGACACGGCCGGCCGGCAGCTCGAGCGCCGCCTCGAGCCGGCGCAGGCGTTCATCGTCGTCGACGATCACGCCCGGCAGCTCGACCAGGTAGTGATGCACGCCGGCGACGACATGGTCCAGCGCCGAGGTGAATGCTGGCAGGCCGGCCTTGGCGAGGGCACCGGAGATGCGGTTGCGGCTGAAGCCATGGGGCGTTTCGACCGAGATCAGCGCGCTGTCGTCGCCGCTCGCCTCGGGCTCGATGCGTGCCAGCACGAAGGCGGTGGCGCCGCGGGCGCGGGCGTTCGGCATCGGCAGGAAGGGCAGACGGGCCACGACGTTGGGCAGCGTCTGTTCGCCGCTCGCGAGCAGCGGCCACCACGGCGCCGTGTCGGCCTCGATCGGCGCCGGCACGACACCGATCGTGGTCTCGCTGGCGCGCACCTCGGCCAGCACCTGCGCCGGCGTGTCGTGCGCCGACAAGGGCACCTGGCAACCGAAATGATCGCGCGCGAGGTCCCAATAGCCCGGCTGGTCGGCCGGACGGCAGATGGCGATCCTGAGGCCCGGCGTCTGCAGCAGGGTGAAGGCCGTCATCATCTCGCGCCACATCCGGTAGACCGCGGCGGCCGGGAAGGGACCGTCATGGGCGGCCAGCCGCTGGCGCATGACCAGCGCCTCGCGGCCCGGCCTCAGCGCCAGCCCGCCCTTCGGCTTGGTGGCCGAGATCCGGTCGACCAGCGAGGCGCGGCGGCGGATGAGGTCGTGCAGTTCGCCGTCGATGACGTCGATGTCCTGCCGCAGCTTTTCGAGACCGGGTGCGTCCATGACCCCGCTAGAACCCTGTGAGCGCGAGGCGATACTACGTCCGGGCACTCGGCGTAAAGGCAAACTGCGCGATGGCGCTTGCGTCCTTTGCGCTGCCTCCTTATAGAAGCTTCTCCGTGGAATTTGAGCCGACCGGCTTGCGGCCACGTTAAACCCCGCTAAAAGGTCGGAGCGCTTCGAAAAAAGCCCCCGCCCTTCCGGTCGGGGGCTTTTTCGTTGGAGTGGCAATTGCTCGACGATCTCACCGAAGCCGAAAGCAAGGCGCTCGCCCAGTGTCGCCACGCGATCCTGGGTGTCGAGCGACCGCTCCGGCTCGACTGCGGAGTCGAACTGGGTCCTTATCGTGTCGCGTACCAGACCTACGGCACGCTGAACGCCGACAAGAGCAATGCGGTCCTGATCTGCCATGCGCTGACGGGCGATCAGTTCGTTGCCGACCGCAATCCCGTGACCGGCAAGGAGGGTTGGTGGGACACCATGGTCGGGCCGGGCAAGGTGCTGGATCCGGCCCGCTACTTCATCATCTGCAGCAACGTGCTGGGCGCCTGTCTGGGCACGACCGGTCCCCTGGCGCGCGACCCGGCGACGGGCCGGTCGTGGAATCTGCGCTTCCCCGTCGTCACCGTCGCCGACATGGTGCGCGCCCAAGCCGCCCTGATCGATCACCTCGGCATCCCGGATCTATTCTGCGTGATCGGCGGGTCGATGGGCGGCATGCAGGTGCTGCAATGGGCGGCGAGCTATCCCGAGCGCGTCTTCTCGGCGGTGCCCATCGCCTGCGCCGCGCGGCATTCGGCGCAGAACATCGCATTCCACGAGGTCGGCCGCCAGGCGATCATGGCCGATCCGGAATGGAAGGGCGGCGACTATCGATTGCACGGCACGTCGCCGGTGCGGGGCTTGGCCGTAGCGCGCATGACGGCGCACATCACCTATCTCTCGGAGCAGGCGCTGCAGCGCAAGTTCGGCCGCGCGCTGCAGGATCGCAACGCGCTCGGCTTCGGTTTCGACGCCGACTTCCAGGTCGAGAGCTACCTCCGCTACCAGGGCTCGACCTTCGTGCAGCGCTTCGACGCCAATTCCTATCTCTACATCACGCGCGCCATGGACTATTTCGATCTCGCCGGGGCTCATGGTGGCGTCCTGGCCAACGCCTTCAGGGGATCGCCGACACGCTTCTGCTCGATCTCCTTCACCAGCGACTGGCTGTTCCCGACGCGCGAGAACCGCGCCATCGTCCACGCACTGAACGCCGCCGCCGCCAACGTTTCCTTCGTCGAGGTGGAAACCGACAAGGGCCATGATGCCTTCCTGCTCGACGAGCCCGAGATGTTCCGCACGCTGGCGGGCTTCCTCAAGGGCGCTGCTACGGTGCGAGGCCTGCCATGAGCGCCGTCGCCTCCGGCAATCGCGCCATCCGCGTCGACCTGCAGCTTATCGCCGACATGGTCGAGCCGGGTGGCCGCGCGCTCGACGTCGGCTGCGGCGACGGCGCGCTGCTGGCCTATCTCGTCAACTTCAAGCGCGTCGATGCGCGTGGCATGGAACTCAGCCAGGCCGGGGTCAATGCCTGCGTCGCCTCGGGCCTCTCGGTGATCCAGGGCGATGCCGACACCGACCTGCGCGACTATCCGGAAAACGCCTTCGACTACGTGATCCTCAGCCAGACCCTGCAGGCCACGCGCGAGCCGCGCGAAGTGCTCCGGCAGATGCTGCGCGTCGGCAAGCGCGCCATCGTCTCCTTCCCCAACTTCGCGCATTGGCAGGTCCGCCTGCGCCTGGTGTTCGGCGGGCGCATGCCCGAGACGCCGACCCTGCCGCACAAATGGTACAGTACGCCCAATATCCATCTCTGCAGCATCGACGATTTCCGCGCGCTCTGCCGCGACATGGGCGTGATGGTCGAGCGTGCCATCGTGCTCAATTCCAGGAGCCGCCCCATCCACATGCCGCCGTTGCTCGCCAACCTGTTCGGCGAGCAGGCGGTGTTCATGCTGCGCCGCGACGACTGACGGCGGCGGCACGCCGCTCGTAGTGCACTTCGATTTCGTCCTCGCCGGTCTTCACGAAGCCGTGGCGTTCGTAGAAGCGGCCGGCGGGACTGCCTTGCAGGACGTCGAGGCGCACCGGCTGGCCCAGTGCGTCGGCTTCCTCCAGCAACACCACGAGGATCGCCGCGCCCAGGCCGCGATTGTGATGGCGGCGTGCCAGGTAGAAGGAATCGATGTATGTTTCCGCGGGGCGGCGGCGCAGTCCCACGCAGCCCGCCAGCGCGCCGTCGATCAGGATGGTGCGCAGGCCGGATTCGTCGAAGCTCTCGCGAAAGACGCGCCGCGCGCGCGACGGCTTGTAACGGAATACGCGCTCGAGGTGCTCACGCATCACCTCGATGCGGATGGCGAGCAGGGGCTCGAAGTCGGCCTCGACCGGCGTGCCGAACGACCAGGACTCACGCACCGGCAGCGATCTTGGCGATGCGCGGCCGGGCGACGGCGACCCAGTCCCTGGTGTCGAGTTCCATCGAGCGATCGAGCCGGCCGGCGTTGAAGAACAACGTCTCGTTCCGCAGCAGATCCTCGTCGACGACGACGCTCAGCGCCGGGTTCAGGGAAAACGGCGGGACGGAACCCATGACGCAGCCGGTCAACTGCCGTGCCGTTTCGGGCGAGGCGAAGCCGCACTTCCTCGCCTCGAAGAGCGTCGCGACGGCGCCGAAATCGAGTTTGCGGTTGCCCGGGAGGATGGCGAGCACATGGCGCCTGCCCGCGCCGCCGCCGCGCAGGTCCAGGACCATCGCCTTGGCCGCCTGCTCGGGCCGGTTGCCGCGAATGACGCTGATCCTTTCCGAGCGTCCCTCCGCCTCGTGCTCGATCACGCGGAACCTGGCGTTGGCGCTCGCCAGCATCGCCGTCAACCGCTCGAAGACGTCAGCGGCCACGAACGACCTTTTCGGACAACAGCCTCAGCGCCTCGTCGAGCGACGGCACCTTGCCGTCGGCCGGCGCGATCGCCGCATCGACGGTGCGGCGGTGGCTCTTCTCGATCGTCTCGGTCATCAGCGGCTCGACGCCGGTCTCCCGCAGGGTCCGGGCCACCAAACCCATCTCCTCCCAGCGCCGCTCGGCATGCACGATGTGGGTTTGCACCAGCATGGCGAGCGCACCGCTGAAGGTCATCGAATCGATGTCGCCCAGGCAATCCATCACCTCCTTCAGGATGCCTTGCCGCTCGGCGGCAACGAACGATTCGACGGCCAGCGCCTCGATGCCCTTGACGATCACCGAACGCATCATCTTCACCGCGGAGGCGGAGCCGGGCTTCGGCCCGAGACAGGTCGCGACGAATCCGTTGGCGTTCATCCACGCCACCATCGACTCGGCGTCCTCGCCGGACACCAGCATCGGCGCCTTGATGCCCTGCTTGAAGAAGCCGCCCATCACGGCGATGTCGATGTAGCGGCCGCCGCCGGCCTCGATCGCCGCGCGGTCCTCGTCTGCCATCCGGCCGGTCACGGTGCAAAGATCGAGGAAGTACGCGCCCTTCTTGATCAGCGCCGCCGCCGAGGTCGCCGCCGCCAGTGCATGCTCGCCCTGCACGGCCGAGATTACCAGGTCGGCCTCGCCGAGTGCCGCGGTGTAGCGGCCGGAAATCGCCACATCGAGCCGCCGTGCCTCCTTGCCGAGCGCCGTGCCGCGCGCGTCCCTGTCGAGCGCGGTGTCGATGGCGATCAGCCGGCGCGCATCGTTGTCGCCGGGCTTCGCCACGCCACGCCAGCCACTCTCGGCGGCGAGGCCGCGCGCAATGGCCGAACCGGCCTCGCCGAATCCCAGCAGGGCGATGACACGTGGAGCGATGGACATCAGGGAACCCGGATCAGGATGCCGGCGCCTCGCCGTCCCCGCGCTTGCGCGCGGCGCCGGGCAGCTGGTTGCCGTCGCGCGAGCTGGCGATGCGCAGACGCGGCCGCACCACGGCAATCTCTGGCGCGCTGCGTTCGGCGATGCCGGCATAGAGCTGCTTGCCCGCCTCGATGACGTTGACGCCGGCGAAGCGGCCGAGCCAGCGCCTTCCGAAGCGTTCGACCGCCGGTGCCATGCGCAGCATCATCCGCGAGCGCGTCGGCGGCATGTAGAGCGCGCGCATCTGGCACATCGGCGCGAACATGTTGGCGCGCAGTAGGCCGGCGAGCTGCGACGCCGAGTAGGGATGGCCGTGATAGAAGGGCGAGCGGTCGAGCTGCGACCAGAGGCCGGCACGCGCCGGCGCCACCACGACGAGCTTGCCGCCATCGGCCATGACCCGCCAGATCTCGCGCAGGAACGGCCTCACCTGCTCGGTGCACTCGATCGCGTGGACGAGCAACACCCGGTCGATCGAGCGGTCGGCGAGTGGCAGGTCGACCTCCTCGACGAAGGCCGTCTTGCTCATGCCCTCGCGCGGCCAGCGCGTCACGCCCTGCGGCGCCGGCATGAAGGCCATGACGCGGTCGGCCTCCTCCATGAAGGGCCGCAGGAAGGGCGTGGCGTAGCCCAGCCCCAGCACGCGCTCGCCGCGCACGTTCGGCCAAACCTCGCGCAGCCGCGCGCGCAACAGCCGCACAGCCGTCTGACCCAGCGTACTGCGGTAGAATTCGTTGAGGTCGAGGACGTCGGTCCACATATGGCAATGTTAGCAGAAACCCGCCCCCGGTGTTACGGTCCCCCTGAAGGAAGCCCCATGAGCACCATCCTGGAAATCGTCCGCATCCCCGTTCTCAGCGACAATTACGTTTGGCTGATGCGTGAGCCGCAGAGCGGTGCGGTCGGCGTAGTCGATCCGGCCGTGGCAGCGCCGGTGCTGGCCGAGGCCGAAAAGCGGCGCTGGAAGATCACGCACATCCTGAACACCCACCATCACGGCGACCATGTCGGCGGCAACCGCGAGATCAAGGCGGCTACCGGCTGCATCATCGTCGGCCCGCGGCGCGACAAGGCGCGCATCCCCGGCATCGACGTCGAGGTCGACGATGGCGAGCGCTACCGCTTCGGCGAGGCCGAGGCGGAGATCTTCTTCATCCCCGGACACACTTCCGGCCACATCGCCTACGCCTTCCGCGAGCAGCGCGCGCTGTTCTGCGGCGACACCATCTTCGCGCTGGGCTGCGGCAGGATGTTCGAGGGCACGCCGCAGCAATTCTGGACCTCGCTGAGCCGCCTGCGCGCGCTGCCCGACGACATGCGCGTCTACTGCGCGCATGAATACACCCAATCCAATGCCCGCTTCGCCGTCACCATCGAGACCGACAACAAGCAGCTGATGGCGCGCTCGGCCAGCATCGACGCCGCCCGCGCCCGCGGCGAAGCGACGGTGCCCTCGCTGCTCGGCGAGGAGAAGCAGACCAACCCCTTCCTGCGCGCCGACCAGCCGGGCGTGCAGAAGGCCGTTGGGATGGCCGGCGCCGACCCGGTTGCGGTGTTCGCCGAGGTGCGCCATCGCAAGGACGTGTTCCGGTGACGAGCCGCGTGTGAGGCGAGCCCCATGCGGTTTGTACAATTTAGTCCAAATTTTCCGGCATTTCGAGTCGTAACACATTGACGGAAAACGCGGGTGTTTGCATAGTAAATGTACTACATGAACAAGCCCAGAGTTCGTTCAGGCAACCGTTTTCCGGTGCAGGCATGAGATCACGCCGGCCGCCATCATCGCCGCCAGCGCGCCGAACAACCAGTCCTGCGACAGGTTGAGGAACAGCCAGGGTGCGGTCAGGGGACCCACCGCCGCGCCGAAATCCCGCCAGGTCGAGTAGGAGGCCTGAGAGCTCAGGTAGGCCGCCGAGGCGCGCTCCATCACCATGACCGGGATCAGGGTGTTGAACAGTCCGCGCGCCAGCACGATCACGATGCTGCCGATCAGGTCGATCCGGCAGGAGATGAGAGTGTAGCCCAGGACGAGGGCAGCGCCGGTGGCGACGGCGACAGGCCGCGCGCCGAAGCGGTCGCTCATCCAGCCTCCCACCGGCCCGCCGCCCGCCTCGACGGCGCAGCGCAATGCCAGCACCAGGCACGTCGCCACGATCGGTTCGACCGACGTCACCGAGTCCTTGAGCAGGAAAGCGAGCGTGAGCAGGAAAACGCCGTCGCCCGAGAAGCCGAGCAGGAAACCCCAGATCTCCAGCCGGTGCGGTCGGGGCAGGCGGAAGCCGCGCTGTCCCGAAGGCTCGCGCGGCAAGGTCGGCAGCACCGCGGCCGCGACTATGGCGAGCGTCGTCAACGCGCCCAGAATCAGGAACACGTGGCGGGGACCGACCGCCAGGACCAGGAGCGCGCCGCCGACGAAGCAACTCGTCTGGGCGAGCCCGATGATGGCGCGACTCGTTCCCACTCGCTTGCCGGCATTGGCGCGGTCGGCGATGGCGTAGGCGAGAGAGCCGAGATTGAGCGCTGCGAACGAGATGCCCCACAGGATGCGGGCGGCGATCTGAACTGCCGCGCCGCCATCGAGGCCATAACAGGTCGTCGATATCACCGACCCGATCGCCGCGCCGATCATGAGCTTGCGCGCGCCGACGCGTTCGCCGAGATGGGCCATCGCCGAATTGGCGATCAGGCGGGTCCAGCGATTGAGCGACAACAACAGGCCGACCATGGCGAGGCTGAGGCCGAGCTCGACATGGTAGAGCGGCAGGACGGCGTAGATCAGCGTGTCGCCCAGCAGGCCGACTCCGATCACCGCCCCCGACAGCGCTACGGTGCGGCGCGAGGCGATCGGCGACGGGACGGCCGCGCTCACAGCGCGCGCAGCACCAGCGCTTCTCTGAGCGCGGCGGCGGCGAGGCTGGTGCCGCGCCTCGCGCCGTGCAGCAGCATCGGCGAGGAGAGGAAACCGTGCAGCATGCCGCCGAACTCCACGAGGTCGGCGAGCGTGCCTTCCTGCTGCAGGCGGAAGGCGTAGGCGCGGCCTTCGTCGCGGAGCGTGTCATAGCCCGCCGTGATCACCAGCGCGGGCGGCAGATTGGCGAGCGACGTGGCGCGCAGCGGCGAGATGCGCCAGTCGGCACGCGCGCTCTTGTCGGGCGTGTAGTGGTCGAAGAACCATTCCATGGTGGGTGCATCGAGCCCGTAGCCGGTGTGAAAGGCGCGGTAGGAGTCCGAGCGCGCCACCGCATCGGTCACCGGGTAGCAGAGGAGCTGCAGGCGGAGCTTGGGGCCGTCGTGATCGCGTGCCCAGAGTGCCACCGCGGCCGAGAGATTGCCGCCGGCGCTGTCGCCGCCGATCGCGAGCTTGGTCGCGTCGATGCCGACCGAGGCGCCGTTGTTCGCCACCCATTGCAGCGCCGCCACGACGTCGTCGAAGGCACCGGGGAAGCGCGCCTCGGGTGCCAGGCGGTAGTCGACGGCGAACACGGCGATGCCCGCCTCGAGGGCGAGCTGGGCGGCCAGCACGTCGTGGCTGTCGAGATTGCCGAACACCCAGCCGCCGCCGTGGGCGAACACCAGCGCCGGCAGCTTCTCGCCCTCGGGCCGGTCGGACGGACGATAGAGCCGCACCGGGATCTCACCGGCAGGACCGGGAATGGTGCGGTCGACGACCGCCACGTCCTTCGGTCGCGGCCCCTGCGCGTTGGGACGCAGCGAGAGATAAAGGTCGCGCGCCGCCTTGGGCGTCAGCGTGTTCCAGGCCGGTCGGTTGGCCGCCGCCATCAGATCGAGGAGTCGTCGGGATTCGGGATCGAGTGCCATGGGCACACTGTAGCACTCCGCCGTCGGTGACCAACGGGTGTGTCATCTCGAGCGCAGCGAGGGACCTTTCTGAACCGGCAAAGGTCCCTCGGCCTTCGGCCTCGGGATGACACCGTGCTACTGTCCATCCATGACATTCGATCCGGACGAGGGCGCGGGGCCGTCGGTGCGGCCGCCATGGTGGCGCAGGATTCGCGTTCCGCACTTCGGTCGCGCGGGCGCGCCCGCCCCGTCGCGCGGCAAGGTCGCGACGGCCTGGAGCTGGGGCTGGAAAGTCGTCGTCGTGCTGCTGCTGCTCTACTATCCAGTGGGCGCGATGGTGGTCGAGAATATCGACGACGATCCCCAATTCGGCCCGCGCAACGTGGCACCGGGCGAAAGCTACGCCGTGGCGACGATGGCGGACCTCATCACGCGCGAGGTCGACGTCAACACCTGGACGCCGATGCAGCCGTTCTTCATGCCGGCCGGAATCCTCGACAACATGCCCAACTTCCAGCGCGGCATCGTCGCTGCGCTCGGCCGCTTCTCGACCGAGCTGATGGACCAGATCGGCCGCACCCGCGGCTCGAGCCAGGTCGATCGCGACCTCGAGCAGGCGCGCGGCTTCCTCAACGAGCAGCCCAATCTCTGGATCTGGCAGCCCAGCGTCTCGCTGCTGCCGACCACGACCTCGGCGCAGAAATATCGCGCCGGCCGCGACCGGCTGATTGCCTACAACAAACGCCTGGCCTCGGGACAGGCGGTGTTCGAGCGTCGCGCCGACAATCTGCAGGCCCTGATCGACCGCATCGCCAACGACCACGGCTCCGACTCGGCGGTCATCGACCAGCAGATCGTCGAACGCGCCGGCGACTTGTTCGACGGCCGCTGCGACGACATCTTCTATTTCAACAAGGGTCGGCTCTACGCCAACTACCTGCTGCTGCGCGAACTCGGGCGCGATTTCGAGGCGGTGATCCGCGACCGCGGGCTCGGCAACGCCTGGAACGGCATGGTCGAGACCTTCCGTGTCGCCTCGGCACTCGATCCGTGGGTGGTGTGGAACGGCTGGCCGGATGCGCTGCTGATCCCCAATCACCTCGCGGCGCAGGGCTTCTACCTGCTACGCGCGCGCACCCAGCTACGCGAAATCAGCTCGATCCTGCTGAAATAGGACGCGAAGTGGAGATCTACCTACCCATCGCCGAGCAGTCGATGAACATCTTCGTGCTGCTGGGGCTGGGCGCGGCGGCCGGCCTGCTGGCCGGCATGTTCGGCGTCGGCGGCGGCTTCCTGGCGACGCCGCTCCTGATTTTCGTCGGCATCCCGCCCGCCGTCGCCGTCGCCAGCCAGGCCAACCAGGTGGTGTCCAACTCGATCTCCTCGCTGCAGGTGCAGTGGCGGCGCGGCAACGTCGACCTGCGCATGGGGCTGGTGCTGTTGCTGGGCGGCATGATCGGCTCGTCGGCCGGCGTCAGCCTCTTCACCTACCTCAAGAAGATCGGCCAGATCGACTTCGTCATCGCCGTGCTCTACGTGGTCATGCTGTCGGCCATCGGCTTGCTGATGATGGTCGAGAGCCTGCGCACCTGGCTCAGTCGCCGACGCAACCCCGAGGCGCCGCGCGGCAAGTTGCACCAGCATTATCTGGTGCATCGCCTGCCGCTCAAGCTGCGCTTCTACAAGTCCAAGCTCTACATCAGTGCGTTGCTGCCGCTGGGACTTGGCTTCCTGATCGGCATCTTGTCGGCGATCCTCGGCGTGGGCGGCGGCTTCGTGCTCGTGCCGGCCATGATCTACCTGTTGGGGATGCCGACCAGCGTCGTGATCGGCACCTCCAACTTCCAGATCCTGTTCGTCGCCGCCAACGTCACCTTCCTGCAGGCCGCCACCAACGGCACGGTCGACGTCGTGCTGGCGCTGCTGCTGATCCTGGGTGGCGTGGTTGGCGCGCCCATCGGCGCGCGGGTGGCGGCCAAGCTGCCGGGCGTGGCGCTGCGCGGGCTGATGGCGGTCCTGATCCTGGGCGTGGCGGTCGAGCTGCTCACCGAATTGCTGCGCACGCCGGCGTCGCCCTATTCGCTCGGCGAGAGGGAGGTGCTGCCGTGATCCGGGCTGCCGCCGCGCTCTCGGTCGTCCTCGCGGCCGTGTTCGGCGTCGTGCTCGCTACGGGCGCGGCGCTGGGGCAGGCGCGCGGTCCGATCGCCGAGCCGCCAGGCGCCGTTCTCCCCGGCCTGCCGCCGTCCGTTCCGATCACGCCCGCGACGCCCGACCTCATCGTCGATTTCAGCCAGCCCCGGGTCGCCATCACCGAGGCCTTCCAGGGCGCCAGGATTCTGCTGTTCGGCATGTTCGATCCGCCGGGCGAAGTGGTGGTGGTGGTTCAGGGCCCGGCGGCGCGCGAGACCGTGTTGCGCAAGCAGCGCGTGCTCGGCCTGTGGCTCAACACGGGCCGGCAAGCCTTCGACGAAGTCCCGGCCTACTATTTCATCGCCGCCAGCCAGCCGCTGCAGCGCCTGCTGGCCCGCGGCGTGGGAGGCGAGATCCTGTCGCTCGAAGACCGTATGTCGACGGTGCGCTCGGTCGGCGCGCGGCCGCAGGACGAGATGTCCCGGTTTCGCAGCGGCCTCGTCGAGGTCAAGCGGCGAGAGGGGCTCTATCCCGCCGCCATCGGCCAGGTGACCGTACAGGCCAACCGCCTGTTCCGGGTCGAATTGCCGTTTCCGTCTCGGCTGCCCGAAGGCATCTACGAGGTGCGGACCTACCTGCTGCGCGACGGCAAGATCGTCGCGGCGGTCTCCCGCCCCCTGCCGGTCGGCAAGGTCGGGTTCAGTGCCCAGCTCGCCGGCTGGGCGAGCCACGACGGTGCGCTCTACGGGCTGGGCGCCATCCTGATGGCGCTGCTGGTCGGGTGGATCGGCGGCGCCGTGATGCGACGACTCTAGGAACGGGAGGACATCCACCATGAGCGAACAAGCTGTGGCGAGCGGCGAACGCGTCTTCCTGGTGGTGGTCGACGAGAGCCCGGAGCTGCGCAATGCCCTGCGCTATGCTTGCCGGCGCGCCAAGCGCACGGGCGGACGGGTCGCCATGCTTTTCGTGACCGAGCCGCCCGAGGGGCAGCAATGGGGTGCCGTCGTCGACCTGATGCGGCAGGAGGCCCGCCAGCATGCGGAAGAAGTGGTGGCGCGCTACGCCGAGGTCGCGTCGTCGCTCACCGGCCATCCGCCAGCCATCTATATCCGCGAGGGCAAGAGCCGGGAGGAGTTGCTGAAGCTCATCGCCGAGGACCGCTCGATCTCCGTCCTCGTGCTGGGATCGGCCTCGGGCAGCGAGGGGCCGGGGCCCTTGGTGACGGCGCTCACCGGCAAGTTCGGCGGCCAGCTGCGCGTGCCCCTCACCATCGTCCCGGGCGCCCTCAACGAGGCCGAGATCGACGCCATTTCATGACCCGTGCACCGACAGGGTGCGGCGCTTTTTCAAAGAGATGTGGGGGAACCGCGCTTTGCATCGTGCTCTGCGAATTCGTCTCTGACCCGCCGAATCTGCCGTAAACTGTTCCCACTAAGCTCATATAACTGTATATTCCATAATATCTATACAGAGCGACACAAAAATCGTCTTGATCGACTCGACGCCGGTTCCTACCTGAATTCCCGCTTCAGGGGACGGCGACGTCCCGTTCCGAACTTCGAGAGGGCTCGCCCGCTTTGGCGCAGCTCCGACCAAGGAGGCAGGTTTGTTCATCCAGACCGAGCAGACGCCCAATCCATCGACCCTGAAGTTCCTGCCCGGCCGGGTGGTGATGGAGAGGGGCACGCTGGATTTCGCCGGACCCGACACCGCGCATACCTCGCCGTTGGCCCGGCGCCTGTTCTCGATCGAGGGTGTCGAACGGGTGTTCTTCGGCGCCGACTTCGTCACCGTGACCAAATCTGCCGATCGCGACTGGCAGGTGCTGAAGCCCTCCATTCTGGGCGGCATCATGGAGCACTACACATCCGGCGAGCCCGTCGTGGCCGCTGGCGAAGGCAGTGCCGAAGCCGAGGCGGATGACGACGACGAGGTCGTCGCGCAGATCAAAGAGTTGCTCGAAACGCGCGTGCGTCCGGCGGTGGCCCAGGACGGCGGCGATATCGTGTTCCAGGACTTCCGTGACGGCGTGGTCTACCTGCACATGCAGGGCTCCTGCTCGGGCTGTCCCAGCTCGACCGCCACGCTGAAGATGGGAATCGAGAATCTTCTGAAGCACTACGTGCCGGAAGTCGTGGAGGTACAGGCCGCCCAGTAGGCGGCCTGACGCTCAAGCGTAATGCGTGGGTGTAGCGTCGCGGCCCTCGTGGCCGCGCACGGCGGGACGTTTCGTTCGAGCAACCAGACCAGGATCGAGTTTGCCGATTTCGACTGTCATCGATAGCGGACGTAGATACGCTTTTCCGACCACCCTGACGCTCATGCTCGCGGCCGGCGTGAGCCTGCACGAGCCGGCCGCACCGGTCGACATCGCCGAGTTCTTTACGCTGAGGGCCGAGGCGTCGCCGTCGCTCGATCCCGAACCGCCGGCGCTGGTGTTCGTCGCCGACGACATCCTGCCGGTGCCCGAAGCGATATTGCAGGTCAACTCAAGCGTGCAGGGGCATGGCCGATTCGCCGCGCCGGGCAACGCGGCGCGGCGCGTCAAGCTGCGCGCCATCAATCCCGTCACAGCCGACGAACTCGCGGGCTTCTTCCGCGAGGTTTCCTACACCCTCACCGACGTGCGGCTGGGCGAAGCGGTTCCGCCCATCAAGGTCGAGCGCGTGCCGGCCGATCTCGTCAACAAGGAAGGCAACGAGCGCAAGACGCTTTTCATCACCGCCCTGCTGCCGGTTGTGCTCGAGGCCAATCAACGGGTGATCGAGGACCGTGAACACCTGCTCGACCTGCGCTCCAAGCTGGATTCGGGCTACGGCCTCCTGCCGTTCGAGACGATCTGGCTCGAGCAACTCGCCGAGCGCTACCAGGTCTCTGCCGACCAGCTCGACGAGCTCCTCAATCGCGTCGACATCGTGCCGCCGTCGATGGCCATCGCGCAGGCCGGCGTCGAATCGGGCTGGGGCACGTCCTTCGCCGCCCGCATGGGCAACGCGTTGTTCGGGCAGATTCAGTCGATCGGCCATCATGCCGTGAAGGTGCCATGGAAGCCCGGCCCGGCCATGCCGCAGCCGTTCGAGAGCGTAGGCGAGGCGGCCGCAGCCTACGTGTACAACCTCAATACGCATGCCGCCTATGCCGGCTTCCGGGCCGAACGCGCAGCGATGCGCGAGCTGGGCAAGTCGCCCGACGGTTACCGCCTGATCGGCACGCTGCTGCGCTACTCGGAACTCGGCCAGGAATATGTTCGCTTCGTACGGCGGATCATGCGCGAGAACAGCCTGGCGGATTTCGACGACGCGAGGCTCTCGGACGTCGAGGTGCTACATCATCCGACGTGGCAGATCACCGTCGCTCACTAGCGGGAAGCGCCGCGCGTCGAACAGCTGATAGTGCCACCATTCGTTGCCGTAGAAATCCCAGCCCGCGGTCGTCATCAGTCCCATCAGCAGCAGGCGATTGCGCTGAGCCTCGACGGAAACGTCGGTTCGGCCGTGATGGGACAGCGGCGTGAAGGCATCGAAGGCGGTGCCCATGTCGAGTTCGCGGCCGCTGCCGTCGACCAGCGTGAGATCGACCGCGACGCCGCGCGAATGCGGCGAGCCTCGCCTCGGATCGGCGAGGAAATCGGGGTCGGGCCGCGCGTTCCACAGCGCCCATTGCGCCTCCACCGGCCGCAGGCCGTCGAAGATCTTCAGGCGATAGCCGAGCGGCCGCGCGTGCGCGACGGCGGCGCGCAACTTGTCCGCCGCCTCGCGATGCAGCCAGCATTCGGCGTTCCGGTACACCGGTTTGCCCGTTAGATTGGCATCCGTCGCATAGGCCAGCGCCACATCGACGTCGAAGTCGGGTGGCCGGATCGCAACCAGATCGAGTACCATGACCGCACAATGCCGAGCCGATCGCCGCCGCGCCAGCCGCGCATGAGCCTGGTGCTGGCGTTCGACTGCGCGATCGCCGGACTGCACGTCGCGGTGGCGCGCGACGGCGTCTGCCTCGCGCGCCACCGCGAAGCGGGGCGGGACCAGGCCGCCACGCTGCTGCCCGCCGTCGTCACGGCGTTGCACGAGGCCGGCGTGGCGCGCGACACCCTCGCGATGATCGCCGTCACGGTCGGCCCCGGCAGCTTCACCGGCGTGCGCGTCGGGCTGGCGGCGGCGCGCGGCCTCGCCGCCGGCCTCGGCGTACCGCTGGCGGGTGTCGCCACGACGCGGCTCCTTCTCGCGCAGGCGCCGTCCACCGAGCGTTTCGTCATCGCCGCGATCGACAGCCGCCTCGGCGACTGGTTCGTCGCCGCGCAGGACGATCCGCACCGGCCGTTCGTGGCGACGTCGGACGACGTGGCGGGCCGCCTCGCCGGGCGCCCCGGCCTGATCGTCGGCCCGCAGGCGGGTGCACTCGCGTCCCGACTCGCCGATGCGCAGGCGCACGAGGTCGATTGCGACCCGATGGTGCTCGCCGCGCTGGCCGAGGCCGAGGGCGCCGAGACCTGGCGCGCGCGCAACCGCGCCGACGGCCTGCCGCGGCCGCTCTATCTTCGCGGTGTGAACATCACGCTGCCCGATGGCGCTCGCCAGACCGTGGAGTGAATCCGCGATGTCCCTGGTGCTGCGGCCGCTGGGTGATCGCGATCTCGACCTTGCTGAACGCCTGCATCGACAGGCATTCGAGCCAATGGGCGAGCGCGGCTGGGCGCGCGGCGACTTCGCCGGGCTGCTGGCGACGCCTGGCGTGAGTGGATTCGTGGCGATGGAGGACGGCGAGGCGACG
The DNA here is from genome assembly GCA_025808875.1 of Enhydrobacter sp. Classification (NCBI taxonomy): domain Bacteria; kingdom Pseudomonadati; phylum Pseudomonadota; class Alphaproteobacteria; order Hyphomicrobiales; genus Enhydrobacter; species Enhydrobacter sp. Next base: position 81,333 of record CP075528.1, read on the forward strand.
GGTTTCGTGTTGGCGAGGCTCGCTGCGGACGAGGCGGAACTACTGACGCTCGCCGTCGATCCCCGCTGGCGCCGCCGCGGCGCCGGACGCGCGTTGCTCGACGCCGTCCTCGCTTGGGTGCGGGCCGCCGGGGTGCGCACGCTCTATCTCGAGGTTGGTGCCGACAACCTCGCGGCACAACACCTCTATCGCCGGAGGGGCTTTGCCGATGCGGGTCGGCGGCCTGGCTACTATCGGCGCGGCGATGCGCCGCCCGCCGACGCCGTCGTGATGCGATTCGCTCTCAGCTGACGCTCAACCCCGGCGGATCGTCACGATATGGTCATCGCCCTGCGCTTCAATACCCAAAATGATGTGGCCCTCCTCGCGCGCCGCTTTCGGCACGTTGCGCAACGGCTCGACGCCGCGCAGGCGAACCTTCAACACATCGCCCGACTGCATGCGCTCGAGCCTGAGCTTGGTGCGCACGAACGTCATCGGGCACACTTCCGCGGTGATGTCGATTTCCTGGTGTGGGGCCATGGACATGTCCCCAACTATACCGCTTTCGCCAGCCGGTGTAGGGTGGCGCGGCATGCCCGACCAGAAATCCAAACTCGAAATGCTGTGCGCCGAGCGCGGCCTGAAGATGACCGAGCAGCGTCGAGTCATCGCGCGGGTCCTGTCGGAATCGTCGGATCATCCCGATGTCGAGGCATTGCACAGGCGCGCCACGGCGATCGATTCCAACATCTCGATCGCCACCGTGTATCGCACGGTGCGGCTGTTCGAGGAGGCGGGCATTCTCGCCAAGCACGATTTCGGCGATGGCCGGGCGCGCTACGAGGAAACACCCGACGAGCACCACGACCATCTGATCGACATGCAGAGCGGCAAGGTCGTGGAATTCCACAACGCCGAAATCGAGGAACTGCAGCGCAAGATCGCCGAGAAGGCCGGCTATCGCCTGGTCGGCCATCGGCTCGAGTTGTACGGCATACCGTTGACCGGCAAATCCGATCGCCAAAAATGAGTGGACGCCACCGGCGCCAACCCGATAATGGGCGAATGATCGGGGCGGCCCCCTGCGGATGAATCATGCGCATAGACCGCGCTGACAGCGAAGCCGAACTGCTTGGCCCTCCCGTCTCCAATCGGGAGATCGTCAAGGTTGTCGCCGGCGACTTCGAGGTTCGATTGGCCGCGACGGCGGCCGAGATCGATGCCGCCCAGGCTTTGCGCTATCGCGTGTTCTACGAGGAGATGAAGGCGCAGCCGTCGCCGGAAGTGGCGGCGCGTCAGCGCGACTTCGACGCCTTCGACGACGTGTGCGACCATCTTCTGGTTCTCGATCGCCGTCGCGGCGAGGGCCCGGAGGGAATCGTCGGCACCTATCGCCTGATCCGTCGCGCCGCCGCGGCGCGGATGGGCCGTTTCTATTCGTCCGCCGAGTACGACATCCGGAAGATGATTGACTACCCCGGCGAGGTACTCGAACTCGGTCGTTCCTGCATTGCCAAGGATGCGCGCAACACCGCGACAATGCAGATGCTGTGGCGCGGCATCGCGCTCTATGCCTACCATTACAATATCAAGGTGATGTTCGGCTGCGCCAGTCTGCCGGGCACCGATCCGGCCCAGCACGCCCAGGCATTGAGCTACCTTCATCACCATCATCTCGCGCCGCCCGAGATCCGCGTGCGCGCCCTCGACCACCGCTACGTCAAGATGGATGTGCTCGAGCGCGGCAGCTACGACGAGCGCAGGGCGATGGCGCGCGTGCCGCCGCTCATCAAGGGCTACCTGCGGCTCGGCGGCTTCGTCGGCGACGGTGCCGTGATCGACTCCGAGTTCAACACGACGGATGTTTTCATCATCGTCAAGACCGAGCTGGTGACGGAGAAGTACATCCGCCACTACGAACGCGGAATGCACGAGTAGGCTTCGGGCCGTATCTTCGCACGATGTGGATCGGGTCTCCCCTGCGCGGCGCCTTCCGGCTGCTGAGCTATTTGCTGCTCACCGTGGTCATGGTGCCGGTCTACCTTGCGCTGCTGCCGCTGCGCATCACGCCGATCGTGCGCTGGATGCCGGTCGTCTACCACCGGATCGTCTGCGTCATCCTCGGCATCCGGGTGCGCGTGAACGGCAAGCCGTCGGTGGTCACGCCGACGCTGTTCGTCTGCAACCACGTCTCCTATCTCGACATCGAGGTGATGGGCGGGCTGGTGCCGGGCAGCTTCGTCGCCAAGGCGGAGGTCGCGACCTGGCCGTTCTTCTCGACACTCGCCAAGGCGCAGCGCACGATCTTCGTCGAGCGTAGCTCGGGCCGCGCCAGCGCCAGCCGGGACGAGATGATGCGGCGACTCGATACCGGCGACAACCTGCTGCTCTTCCCCGAGGGGACCAGCAGCGACGGTACGCGCGTGCTGCCGTTCCGCAGCGCGCTGTTCGGCGTCGCCCAGCTCAGGCGCGACGGCAAGCCGATCGTCGTGCAGTCGGTGTCGATCGCCTACACGCGCCTCGACGGCATCCCGCTCGGCCGCTACTGGCGGCCGCTGTTCGCCTGGTTCGGCGACCTCGATCTGGTGCCGCACCTTTGGCAGATGGTGTGCCTGGGCGAGACCGAGGCGGTCATCACGTTCTTCCCACCCGTCGACATCGACCAGCTCGGCGACCGCAAGAAGCTCGCCGAGTATTGTTTCCGGCAGGTGTCGTCGGGTGTGCAGGCCGCCAATTCCGGGCGGCCGGAATTGCTGCCCCCACCGGCGAGGGCAGCCTGACGTGATCCGCGCCTCCGTCGCACGCCACGTCGGCTGGGTCGAGTTCGACCGGCCGCCGGTCAACGCCTTCACGCGCGAGATGGTCGACCGCACGCACGACGCCATCGCCGCGTGCCTTGCCGATCCGGATGTGCGTGTCCTGGTGCTGGCCAGCGCCGTGACGGGCTATTTCAGCGCCGGCGCCGACCTTCACGCCTTCCGCGGCATGAAGGGCGACGGCATGCGTGCCTGGGCGCTGCGCTGCCACGACATCGTCCGCCTGCTGCGCCATTCGCCCAAGCCGTTGCTGGCGGCGATCCACGGCACGGCCGTCGGCGGCGGGCTGGAGATGACGCTGCACTGCGACCAGCGCTTCGCCGCCGCCGATGCCCAGCTCGGCCAGCCCGAGATCAAGCTCGGCTTCATTCCGCCGATCGCCACGACACAGGCTCTGGCACGGCTGATCGGCCGGCCGCGGGCAATCCGCTATCTCTATGACGGCGGCCTCGTTCCGGCGGCCGAGGCGTTGCAATGGGGCCTGGTCGACGAGTTGGTGGAGCCTGCCGGCCTGCGTGCGCGGGTCCAGGCCTACGGCGAGGAACTCGCCGCCAAGTCGCCTGAGGCGCTCGCCGCCATCCGGCGTACGGTGACCTTGGGGGGTGGCATGACCTTCGAGGAAGGGCTGGCCTACGAGCTGGAGGCGGTGGCTGGCCTGGCCGACGGCGCGGACTTCGCCGAGGGCGTAGAGGCCTTCCTGGCCAAGCGGCCGCCGGTCTGGCGCCGGTCGTGAGACGGTGATAAAACCGCGCCGTTCCAGCAACGAGGATAGATGAGCAATGCCCCGATGACCGGGCAGCGCAAGCGCGTGTTCATCCGCACCTACGGGTGCCAGATGAACGTCTACGACTCCGACCGCATGACCGACGTCCTGCGGCCCCTCGGCTATGCGCTGGCGGATCGCCCGGAGCAGGCCGATCTCGTCGTGCTGAACACCTGCCACATCCGCGAGCATGCCTCGGAGAAGGTCTATTCCGAGCTCGGTCGCCTGCGCAACGAGAAGCAGGCGCGCCGCGCCGCGGGCCGCGACCTCACCATCGCCGTGGCCGGCTGCGTCGCCCAGGCCGAAGGCGAGGAGATCGTGAAGCGCCAGCCCGCCGTCGACATCGTCGTCGGCCCGCAGGCCTATCATCGCCTGCCCCAGCTCTTGGCCGAGGCCGAGCGCAAGGCGGCGCTGCGCCGCGCCGGCAAGCGTTTGCCGGGCGCCGGCGTGCTCGACACCGAGTTTCCCGCCGAGAGCAAGTTCGACCATCTCCCGGCGCCGGCCGGAATCCGGGCCGGCTCGGCGTTCCTGTCGATCCAGGAGGGTTGCGACAAGTTCTGCACCTTCTGTGTCGTGCCCTACACGCGCGGCGCCGAGTATTCGCGGCCGGCGGCGGCGGTGCTGACGGAGGCGCGCCATCTCGTGGCCGCCGGCGCTCTCGAGATCACGCTGCTCGGCCAGAACGTCAACGCCTACCACGGAGAGGCGCCGCCGGGTTCCGTCGGTGGATCGATCTGGTCGCTGGCGCGTTTGATTCGCGAGTTGGCCGACATCGATGGCTTGATGCGCATCCGCTACACCACCTCCCACCCGCGCGACATGGACGGCGAGCTGATCGCCGCCCACGGCGAGGTGCCGCAGCTCATGCCCTATCTGCACCTGCCAGTGCAGTCGGGCTCGGACCGCATTCTCGAGGCGATGAATCGCGGGCATGGCCGCGACCTCTTCCGCCGCCTCGTCGACCGCCTGCGCGCAGTCCGCCCTGATCTCGCCCTGTCGTCTGACTTCATTGTCGGCTTTCCCGGCGAGAGCGATGCCGATTTCGACGACACGATGCGCCTGGTCGAGGAGGTCGGTTTTGCCGCGGCCTTCTCGTTCAAGTACAGCCGCCGCCCCGGCACTCCGGGCGCGGCGCTGCCGGACCAGCTGCCCGAGATCGTGAAGTCGGCGCGGCTGGCGGCATTGCAGGCGTTGCTCGGGCGCCAAGCCCGGGCGTTCAACGACTCCAAGGTCGGGCAAACGGTGCCGGTCCTGTTCGCCGAAGCCGGACGCAAGCCCGGCCAGGTGGTCGGCAAGACACCTTGGCTGCAATCGGTCTATGCCGACGGCACGCCTCGGTTTATCGGCCGCATCGTCGAGACGCGGCTGGTCGAGGGCCACGCCAACAGCCTGGCGGGCGAGATCGTGTCTGCACTCGAGGCGGCGGCGTGAGCGACGCAGGTACCGGGGTCGCGGGCCGCCCGACCGACGTGCGCCGCATGACGTTCGACGACAACGCGCTCACGGCGGCGCTCTACGGCAATCACGACCGCAACCTGGTGCGCCTGGAACAACTCGCCAACGTGCAGCTCGGCGCGCGCGGCAACCAGCTCGCGATTTCCGGGACGCCGGACGACGCCGCGATCGCACACAAGGCGATCGCCAGCCTCTACGAGCGGCTGAAGCGCGGGCTGTCGGTCGAGGCCGCCGATGTCGATGCCGCCGTGCGGTTCGCGCGGAGCGGCGCCGAGAGCGGCGACGGCGAGGGCATCCGCACCCGCCGCCGCACCGTGCAGGCGCGCTCACCCGGCCAGCGCGGCTACCTGCAGGCGCTGCGCGAACGCGACATGGTGTTCGCCCTGGGGCCGGCCGGCAGCGGCAAGACCTATCTCGCCGTCGCCATGGGCGTGTCGCTGCTGCTGGCCGGCAAGGTCGAACGCATCGTGCTGTCGCGGCCTGCCGTCGAGGCCGGCGAGCGGCTGGGCTTCCTGCCCGGCGACATGAAGGAGAAGATCGATCCCTATCTGCGGCCGCTCTACGACGCGCTGCACGACATGCTGCCGGCGGAGCAGATCGCCAATCGGCTCGAATCGGGCGAGATCGAGATCGCGCCACTCGCCTTCATGCGCGGGCGCACGCTGGCACACTGCTTCGTCATCCTGGACGAAGCGCAGAACACGACGCCGATGCAGATGCGCATGTTCCTGACGCGGCTCGGCGAGGGCTCGCGCATGGTGATCACCGGCGATCCCAGCCAGACCGATCTGCCAGGCGGGCAGCGATCGGGGCTGCTCGACGCGGTCGACACGCTGAAGAACGTCGAGGGCGTGCGCTTCGTTCGGCTTTCTTCGCAGGACGTGGTGCGGCACGATCTGGTGACTCGCATCGTCGAGGCCTATGACCTACGCGACAAAAAGACCAAGCCCGACGCGCGTTGACGTCGTCGTGCTCGACAGCAGATGGCTCGAGGCCGTGCCCGATGTCGAGCGCATCGTGCGCAAGGCGGCGCGAACGGCCGCTGGCCGCGGCAAGGTGTCGTTGACCGTGGCCCTGGCCGACGACCGGCGCGTGCAGCTCCTGAACGCCCGCGACCGCCGGAAAAACAAGCCGACCAACGTGCTGTCCTATCCGTCGGGCGAACGCGTCTTCCTGGGCGACATCGTGCTGGCGCGCCAAACCGTGCTGCGCGAGGCGCGCCAGCAGAAGAAGACGCCGCGGGCGCATGTCAGCCATCTCGTGGTGCACGGCACCTTGCATCTGCTGGGCTATGATCATGAGGAGAATGGGGAAGCCGAGCGCATGGAGGCGCTGGAGCGGCGCATCCTCGCGAGGATGGGGATCGCCGACCCCTACTAGGGAGGAAAGCAATGCGTGTGGGATTCATTGGCCTTGGCATGATGGGCTCGGGCATCTCGGCCAACCTGAAGAAGGCCGGCCACGAGATGGTGGTACACGACGCGCGCCGGCAGGCGGCCGAGAAGATCTGCGCGGCGGGCGCCGAATGGGCCGACACGCCACGCCAGGTGGCCGCGGCGACGGAGATCGTCTTCACATCGCTGCCCGGGCCGCCGCAGTTCGAAGCCGTTGTGAAAGGGCAGGATGGCGTGCTCGCCGGCATGCAACGTGGTCAACCGCTGTTCGACCTCTCGACGAACTCGCCCAACCTGGTGCGTGCGTTGGCGCCGCAGTTCGCCGAGCGCAGCGCGTTCCTGCTCGACAGTCCGGTGAGCGGTGGGCCGGCGGGTGCCGCCTCGGGCAAGATGGCGATCTGGGTCGGCGGCGACGAAGCGGTGTTCAAGCGCTACCGCCCCGTGCTCGACGGCGCCGGCGACCAGGTCGCCTATATCGGTCCGATCGGCGCTGCGTCGGTCGCCAAGCTGGTGCATAATCTCAGCGGCTACATGATTCAGACGGCGCTTGCCGAAGCCTTCACCATGGGCGTGAAGGCCGGGGTCGATCCGTTGACCTTGTGGAAGGCCGTGCGCAACGGCGTCACCGGCCGTCGCCGCACCTTCGACGGGCTCGCCGAGCACTTCCTGCCCGACATCTACGATCCGGCGCGCTTTGCGCTCAAGCTCGCGCACAAGGACGTGTCGCTCGCCACCCAGGTCGGGCGCGAGCTGGGCGTACCGATGCGGCTGGCCAACCTCACGCTCGAGGAGATGACCGAGGCGCTGGCCCGCGGCTGGGAAACCCGCGATTCACGCTCGTCCATGATCCTGCAGAAGGAGCGGGCAGGGGTGACGATCAAGGAGGATCCCGCCGACATCACCGCCGTCCTGCGCGAGGGCGGTAACGCCTGACGGCGCTCAGAGCATCTCCAGCGCCTGCTTGCGCCGGGGCGGCGGAAAGGCCCGGTCGAGCTCGGCCAGGGTTTCGGCCGACAGCTCGACCCGCAGCGCCTCGAAGTTTTCTGTCACGCGCGCGCGGGTCGCCGATTTGGGGATGGTCACGACCCCCGGCTGGGCGAACAGCCAGGCAAGCGCCAGCTGGGCCGGCGTGCAGCCGACGTCGGCGGCAATTTTCCTCAGCGCCGGCTTGCCCAGCAGGGCGCCCTGGTCGAGCGGCGAATAGGCCATCAGCGGGATCGATCGGTCGCGCATCCAGGGCAGCAGGTCGAACTCGGGGCCGCGCCGGCTCAGGCAATAGAGCACTTGGTTAGACCCGTTCAGCCCCCTGTCGAGGCGGGCGGCATCCTCCATGTCGCCGACGTCGAAGTTGCTGACGCCGAAATCGCCGATCTTTCCAGCCTCGCGCAACCGGTGGAACGCCTCGAAGGCTTCCTCGAGCCGGGCCCCGCCGCGCCAATGCAGGAGGTAGAGGTCGATTCGCTCGACGCGCATGCGCCGGAGGCTGCGTTCGCAGGCCGCGACCGTACCGCCGCGGGTGGCGTTGTGCGGATAGACCTTGCTGACAATGAAGGGTCGTACCGCGCGGCCGGCGATCGCCTCGCCGACGATCTCCTCGGCGCCGCCCTCGCCATACATCTCGGCCGTGTCGATCATCGCGTAGCCGAGATCCAGGCCATGGCGGATGGCGTCGAGTTCCTGCGCCCGCTTGCGGCTGATCTCACCCATGCGCCAGGTCCCCAAACCGAGGAGGGGCATGACTGCCCCTGAGGGCAATTTATGGGAACACATCGGGAACATGGGCGATTGCATCACGGGGCCGTTAGCCTATCCTAGCAGTCATGCTGGATTCCACATCGCGAGGTACGCAGCCGGGCTCCGAAGGCCCGGCGACCCAGGGTGAACCGCACCAACCAGCCCGGCCGGACGCCGGCGACGTTCCCTCAACGGGCGGCCTGTTGCGTGCCCTGTTGCGGCGGTTGCGGCGGCGGGACAAGAACGAGGCGGTACGCGAAGCGATCGAAGAGCTGATCGAGGGGACGCCCGAGAGCGACACGCCGATCAGCGACGACCAGCGCATCCTGCTCGCCAATATCCTGAAGCTGCGCGACAAGACGGTGCGCGATGTCATGGTGCCGAGGGTGGACATCGTCGGCATCGCCGCCAACACCTCCCTCGACGACGTCGTGCGGCTCATCCAGACCGAGGCCCATTCGCGCTATCCCGTCTACCGCGAATCGCTCGACGACGTGATCGGCATGATCCACATCAAGGACGTGCTGGCCTACTGGGGCACGTCGAAGAAGTTCAACCTGCGCGACATATTACGCCGCGTCGTGTTCGTGGCGCCGACCCTGCCGGTGCTCGACATGCTGCTCGACATGCGTCGTCAGCGCACGCACATGGCGCTGGTGGTCGACGAGTTCGGCGGCACCGACGGCCTGCTTACCATCGAGGATCTGGTCGAGGAGATCGTGGGCGAGATCGAGGACGAGCACGATGTCGCCCAGCCTCCAACCCTGGCGCGCCGGCCCGACGGCACGATCGATGTCAACGGCCGCACACCCGTCGAACTGCTGGAGCAGGAAATCGGCCGTGTGCTGTCGGAAGACGAGCGGCGTGAGGTCGATACGGTGGGCGGCCTGATCTTCTCGCTGCTGGGCCGTATCCCCGAGCGCGGCGAGGTCGTGAGCCATCCGTCGGGCGTGGAGTTCGAGGTGCTCGACGTCGACCCGCGCCGTATTCGCCGCCTGCGCGTAAGACCCGCGACGGTCTCGCCGGTCGCGACCTGATCGTCGGTCGGGCCGATGAAGCTCCAAGGAGGATGGGCCTTGGGTGCGGGCGCCCTTGCCGGCGCACTCGCGGCCCTGGCGATGCCGCCCCTCTTCTGGCTGCCGTTGGCTGTGCTGGGCATCGTCGGCTTCGTCTGGCTCTGGGACTCCGCGCCGACTTGGCAGGCGGCACTGATGCGCGGCTGGGCCTGGGGGCTCGGCCACTTCGTCGTCGGCTCCTACTGGATCGTCGAGGCCTTCTTCGTGCCGCCGGCGGATTTTGCCGCGCTCGGGCCGCCCATGGTGCTCGGCCTTGCCGTCATCCTCGGCTTCTTTCCTGCGATTGCGGCCGCCGGCGCGCGCGCCTTGATCGTGCGTTGGCCGGGTCTCGCGGGACGCTACCGGCGCTTGTTGCTGCTGGCGATCTGCTGGGCGGTGGCCGAATGGCTGCGCGGGCATGTCTTCACGGGCTATCCGTGGAACCCACTGGCCCATGTATGGGCGTTCGCCACACCTTTGCTACAGGGTGCGTCGCTGTTCGGCGTGTACGGTCTCGGCGCCTTCACCTTCCTGCTGCTGGCGGCGCCTGCGGCTGGATGGCGGGCCTCGGTCGGAGCGCTGGCCTTCGCCAGTCTGGCCGGTTTCGCCGGCCAGATGGCGATGATCGATGCCAACGTTGCAGCCGATGGCCCGCTGCTGCGCATCGTCCAACCCAACATCCAGCAAGCGGAAAAATGGCGGCCGGAATCCCGAAACAGGCAGCTCACTCTGCTGGTCGAACTCAGTCGTGGCCCCGGTTTCGAAGGGGTTGCCGCCGTCATCTGGCCGGAGACCGCCGTGCCGTTTGGCGTCTCGCCCCGATCCTCCGTCCTGCCCATGCTGGCGACCGCCGCGCCGCCGGGAGGCTATCTGCTGACCGGCGTGCCGCGCACGGCGGGGCCGCCGTCGGAGGCGGTATGGAATTCGCTGATCGCGGTCGACACCGCAGGCCGCATTGTCGCGTACTACGACAAGGTCCATCTCGTTCCATTCGGGGAGTACATCCCCTTCCACAAGGAACTGCCGCCGATCAGCGGCATGATCGGTCGCGGCTCGTTCGAGGCCGGCGAGGATTTCGCGCTGGTCGTCCTGCCGGGGCTGCCGCCCTTTTCGCCGCTGATCTGCTACGAGGCGATCTTTCCCGCAGCCGTCACCAAGGCCGGCACACGACCGGACTGGCTGCTGAACGTGACCAACGACGCCTGGTTCGGCGTGTCGAGTGGTCCCTACCAGCATCTGGCCAGTGCACGCCTGCGGGCGATCGAAGAAGGGTTGCCGATGGTGCGCGCGGCCAATACCGGCGTGTCAGCGATGATCGACGGCTATGGCCGGGTGTTGGCCTCGCTTGCCATGGAGGTCGAGGGTGTCATCGACCACCGCCTCCCCGCCGCGCGGGCCGCCACGCCCTACAGCCGCTGGGGCGACGGCATGCTGCTGGCGGTCCTTGTGGTTTTTGCATTGGCGATGGTCGCCGGAAGGCCACGCGCCTGATCTTTTTCGTTTGTGTTCTGCAAACGATTTCAAGGGCATGAGGTTCAGCTTGCATTCACTGGAGGAGCGGCTAATGTCCTATGCAAGTCTGGCGTGTAGATATGCATTTTTGCAGAGCTGCGGAAGTCACGCCGACACAATCTGAAGATGTCGGACATCTGACCTGCTCAACGGCGACGTAGTAAGAAAACCAAGACCGAAAAGGATCCCACAACATGGCAAGATCTCATCCCGTCGATGTCCACGTCGGAGCCAGGATGCGTCAGCGGCGCACGCTTCTCGGGATGAGCCAGGAAAAGCTTGGCACTGCGGTCGGCCTCACCTTTCAGCAGATTCAGAAATACGAGCGCGGTTCGAACCGCATCGGGTCGAGCCGGTTGTTCGAGTTCGCCAAGGTGCTCGACGTGCCGGTCTCCTATTTCTTCGACGAGATGCCGTCGAATGTGCTGGCTGGGCGGCCGATGTCGGGGCGCGGCCGCAAGGGTGGCTTCGGAGAGGCCGCCACGCCGTTCGAGCAGGAGAAGGATCCGCTGATCAAGCGAGAGACGCTGGAGCTCGTCCGCGCCTACTACAAGATCCGCGAAGGTCGCGTGCGCAAGCGCATCTTTGAGATGGTAAAGGCGGTCGGTGCCGCCAGCCATGCCGAGGTCCTGGGCGGCCGCAAGGGTCGATGAAGGTTCCGGCCAGCGTCCTCAGGACGCTTGATTTCCATCGCCTTTTGGAGTTTTTAGCCGACGCGATACCGATATCCCGGTATTGCCGCGGATGGATTTGGACGACTTGCCACCGCGAAAACAAAGGCTAAGCCGGACGTTGGTGGCCCTGCCGCCCTGCCCGGAGGTCCAGTGACATCTGTGGAGGGGTGCAGTGGCGCTCAAAGACTACATTTTTACGTCTGAGTCGGTTTCCGAAGGTCATCCGGACAAGGTCTGCGACCAGATCTCGGATGCGATCCTGGATGCGTTCATTGCGAACGACATCAAGCTCGGCATCGAGGACCAGAGCCTGGTCAACACGCGGCTGGGCTGCGAGACGCTCGCCACGACGAACAAGATCGTCATCGCCGGCGAGTGCCGCGGCCAGGATCCGTTCATGCGCAAGTATCGCGGCCAGACGGTGATGAACCGCGAGCTGATCGCCAATGTGGCGCGCGACGTGGTGCGCGACATCGGCTACGAGCAGGATGGCTTCTCCTACGACGGCGCCGACATCGAGGTGCTGCTGCACGGGCAGTCGCCCGACATCGCGATGGGCGTCAACGCCAAGAAAAAGGGCGGCAATCTCGGCGAGCAGGAAGGCGCGGGCGACCAGGGCCTGATGTTCGGCTTCGCCTGCCGCGACTCGGAGGAGTATGAGAAGAACTCCTTCATGCCGGCGCCGATCTACTTCAGCCACAGGATCCTCGAAGTGCTGAGTCAGGCGCGTCGCTCGGGCGAGCTGCCCGACCTGCTGCCCGACGCCAAGAGCCAGGTGACCGTGCGCTACGCCAACGGCAAGGCGGTCGGTGCCACCAAGGTCGTCGTCTCGACCCAGCACAAGGAGGCCACGGCCAAGGGCAGGAAATACAACTCCGGCATGGTCAAGGAGATGATCGCCGGCCACGTCGTGAAGTCGCTACCGCAGGGCTGGATGCCGAAGAAGGCCGCGGACTTCTTCGTCAATCCGACCGGCAACTTCGTCGTCGGCGGTCCCGACGGCGATTGCGGCCTGACCGGCCGCAAGATCATCGTGGACACCTACGGCGGCTACGCCCCGCATGGCGGCGGCGCCTTCTCGGGCAAGGACCCGACGAAAGTCGATCGCTCGGCGGCCTATGCCGCGCGCTACCTCGCCAAGAACGTCGTGGCGGCGGGCCTCGCCGACCGTTGCCTCATCCAAGTCGCCTACGCCATCGGCGTCGCCGATCCGATGTCGCTCTATGTCAACACCGAGGGCACGGGAAAGGTCGACGAGCGCAAGCTCGAGAAGGTGCTTTCCGACATCTTCCCACTGCGGCCGACCAACATCCGTCGCGGCCTGCAGCTCAACAAGCCGATCTACAAGCGTACGGCGGCCTACGGCCATTTCGGCCGCAAGCCTGATCGCGACGGCGGGTTCTCTTGGGAGCGCCTCGATCTGGTGCCCGAACTGAAGCGCGCCTTCGGTGCTCGCTGAGAGTCTTCCTCTAAACGATTGAATCTAAGGGAAATTCTGATAGTCTGCTGCGGTCGGCAACAACGCCGTCCAAAGCAGACGACGGATGGCCCCTCTCGAAGACAGCGGGCTCGGCCCGGGCCGGCCGACCCGCTTACCTCCGATCGATTCCTTGATGCGGGCGCTGCTATACATCGCCCAGCAGATCGGTCATCCCGTGAGCGAGGCCGACGTACGTCGGCTCGCCGCCACGCCAGACCGTCTCCTTGACGAAGCTGCCTTTGTCGCGGCGGTCGGCCGTCTCGGTCTGGACGCCGCCGCCGTCGATCTCGTCCGGCTCGATCGGCTTCCGACGCCGTTCGCCGTCTGGGGCACGGGCCGTCCCGCCCACGTCGTGGTCGCCCGCGCGCCGTCCGGCTGGACGGTGCTCGACGTCGTCGAAGGGCGGGTTTCCGTACTGAGTGAGGACGAGATCAAAGCGCTCGGCTCGCGCGCCCTCACGGCGCGCGAGCCGGTCGTCGAACGCGGCCCGGCGACGTGGTACGCGCCGCTATGGGCGCGTCTCAGGCCGGTAATGCTGAAGCTCGCCGGCCTGTCGTTCCTCATCAACCTGCTCGGCCTCGCGACGCCGCTGTTCATGATGCTGGTCGTAAATCGGCTGGTTGGTGACGGCGGGCTCCCGGGTTTCGGCACGCTGATGGCCGCATTGTGCGGTGGCATGCTCGCCGCCTATGCGCTCGACTTTGGCCTGCGGGTCGGCCGCGGCTGGCTGTCGGCGCGCACCGGCGCCGAGCTCGACATGGTGATGAGCGGCGAGGTGGTGCACCACCTCGTGCAGCTGCCGTACCGCCACTTCCAGAACACACCGTCGGGCATTATCGCCGAGCGCCTGCGCCAGCTCGATGTGTTGCGCGGCTTCTTTGCCGGCCAAGTGCCGGTCCTCGCCATCGACCTCGCCTTCGTCTTCCTCTTCCTCACCGCCGCCTTCGCGCTGAGCGCGACGCTGGGTATGATCGTCGCTTTGGCATTGCCACTGCTGATCGCCGTTTCCCTCGCCGGCCATCGCGCGCAGCGCCGCCTCGCCGACGACAGTTTCCTGGCCCTGGCCGCCAAGGCCTCGACCCTCGGCGAGACCGTCAACAACGCCGTCACCATCAAGGCGCTGGGGCTCGAGACCGAGGTCGAACGCCGCTGGCGCGCGCGCGTGGACCAGTCGGCCCGGACCAGCTTCCGCGCCGGCCATCTCGCCAATGTCGCGGCGAGCGCGTCGGGTGCCATGCAGCTCATCGTCTCGCTCGCCGTGATCGTGGTCGGCGTATCGGAGATCGACGAGGGCAAGCTGGCGGTCGGCGGGTTGGTCGCCGTCAACATGCTGGCGATGCGCACGCTCACGCCGATGCGCCAGCTCGTCGGCGCCTGGCATCAGCTGCAGGCCGTGCGCGCGGCTTTCCAGCGGGTCGACGAGTTGATGGCGGAGGAGGTGGAGAGCGCGCCCGGGGCCCTCGCGCCGATGCCGCCGCTGGCCGGGCACGTACGTTTCGAACGGGTCGGCTATCGGCCGGACGGGCGTTCGCCGCCGATCGTCGACGGCATCGATCTCGAGATCGCGGCCGGTGAGGTGCTCGGCATCGTCGGCCCGTCGGGTTCCGGCAAGACGACCGTCGCCCATCTGCTTCAGGGGTTGGTGCCGCCGTCGGCGGGCCGAGTCCTGTTCGACGGCACGGACATCCGGCACATACCGCCGGCCCAGTTGCGCGCTCAGCTCGGTATCGTGCCGCAGGAGCTGCAGCTGTTCACCGGGTCGGTGCGCGACAACATCGCCATCGGCGTGACCGAGAAGGATCCCGGGCGCGTCGTCGCAGTGGCCAAGTTTGTCGGCGCGCACGGCTTCATCGAGCGCCTGCCGGAGGGTTATAATACCCAAGTGGGCGAACGCGGCGGCCGCCTGTCGACCGGGCAGCGCCAATTGATCTGCATCGCCCGCGCGCTGATCCGCAACCCGCGCATCCTCATCCTCGACGAGGCGACCAGCGCGCTCGATCCCGGTACGGAGGAACGGCTCCTGCGGCAGCTCAAGGCCAATGCCCGCGGCCGCACCGTCGTCATGATCACCCATCGACTGGCACCGTTGTCGATCGCCGATCGTATCGCCTTGGTGATGGATGGGCGCGTCGAACGCGTCGGGCCACCCGCCGAGGTGATGGCCTATGCGCGCATCCGCATGTCCGAGGCCAGCCGCCTCAAGTGACGTCGTCGAAATCGCGGTCGCTCAACCGCGCCAGCCGTTCGGACGCGAGTCGGGCGCAATCGATCAAAAGCGACTTTCGCCGTGCCGCGACGATCGGCCGGCGCGGCGGCGCTCGGACGATCTCGCCGCCATAGGCGTCGGCGACGATGAGGCCGAGCTCTTGCGGGATGAGGACTTGAGGAAACGCGACCGGCACCGCGACATAGAGCAAGTCGCACCAGCTGAGGTAGTCCGGCCATTTCGTGTCGACCTGCCAGTCGTCGACCGACGACTTGACTTCGACGATCGTCAAGTCGCCGCCACGGCTCACCGCGAAGATGTCGGCCCGTCGGCCGTCGGGCAGCGGCATTTCGAGCAGGACGGAATGGCCGGCCTGGCGCATCAGCCGACAGGCGCCGCGGCAGACGGCCAAAGTCGTTTCCGGCCGCGGCGGCCGGGCGGGGGCCAGAGGCTCCATCGCGGCGGGTCCTAGGGTTTGGCGGGAGTGAGGCGCGGGGCGATGTCGTCGGCGGTGCGCTCGTAGGACGGCACGAACGCCTGAGCAAGGGCTGCGGCACGCTCGCGATCGGACACGGAAATCCGCTCGCTCGCCTTTTGGCGCACGGTACCCGCTTCGAGATAACCGTTGCGCTCGGCGAGCATCAGCCACTTGTAACCTTCGACCGGATCCTGCACTCCCGTTACGCCGCCCAGCAGCAGCATGCCGAGTCCGTGTTGGGCTGCCGGCAAGCCCTGAAGGGCGGCGCGGCCGTACCAGAGCTGCGCCTGCATCGGGTCGCGCTCGATACCCGCCCCCCCGAGATAGGCGGTGCCGAGCTTGAACTGGGCGGATGGCACGCCGGCGTGGGCCGCGAGCCGATACCAGCTGACGGCGGCCTGCAGGAGATTCGCGTTGGCGTCCTTGTCGCGCGACAGCGGCGTTCGTGCGGCTATGTCGCCGAGCGCCAGTGCGGCTTCCGGCACGCCGCTCTCGTATGCCCGGACGAGAAGTTCCTGGGCCTTGGCGAGATCGCGCTTGATGCCGACGCCGTCGGCCAAGGCCAGCGCATAACGCAGTGCCGCCAGCGCGTGTCCTTGTTCGGCGGCGCGGCGGTAGAGGTCCGTTGCCCGAATCGAGTCGGCAGCGGCGGCGCCTTGGCTTTCCTCCATGGCACGACCGAGCGCGTACTGGGCAGTGGGATCACCGTCGGTCGCGGCCTTCTCGAGCCAGGCCCGAGCCTGGACGAGATCGCGCGGTACGCCTTGGCCGCGCAGGTAGAGGATGCCGATATTGACCTGGGCGCGGCGATGGCCGGCATTGGCCGCCAGCTCGAAGAGTTCGGCTGCGCGCTGGTCGTTGCGCGGTATGCCGGCAAGCCCCTGGGCGAAGACGAGGCCGAGCCTGTGTGTGCCTTCGCTCGAGCCGGCATCCACCGAACTCTGCAAACGTCGCAACCCCTCCTGCCGATCGCCACGGTCGAGCAGTACGACGGCCAACCACGCCTCGGCGTCGGGATTGCCTGGCGCCAGGCTGCGGAAGGCGGCTTCGGCGGCGGCGATGTCGCCCGTCCGATAGGCGCTAACGCCGAGGCGCAGCGATGCGGCAACGTCGTTTGCGTCGTCCGACTGTGCGTGCGCGAGCGAGCTTGCAGCCAGAAGGGCCGCAGTCAGCGCCGCGCGGAGACGGGTCATTTCGTCTTGAAGCGGTAGGCGACAGCCGCCGCCTTTGCCTTCTCGACCTCGTCGGGCTTCAGTTCTCTGGCCACCTGCTCGGCGAGTTGCGCGGCGTTCTGTACGTTCCAGCGGTCAGCTATGGCGAGCCACTTGTAGGATTCGGTCAGGCTCTTCGGAACGCCCTTGCCCTCGGCGTAGATGCCCGCGAGCGGGATCATCGCCGGCGTGTAGCCGCGCTCGGATGCATCGAGAAGCAACGGCGCGGCCTTGCCGAGATCGAACAGCTTGGATTGGGGATTGCCGTAGACATAGAGGCCAAGGAGGAACTGGGCGCGAGGGTCGCGTTCCTTGGCGAGCGGCTGCAACTCCTTTTCGGCAGTCGCGGCATCGTTTGCCTGCAATGCCTTGACGCCTTCCTCGAGGCCTGCGCTGGCCGGCAACGTGGACGACAAGAGCAGCGCGAGCGCGAGGGAGATGGCAACGGGACCACGGCGAAAGAACGACACTGATGAACTCCCGTTCGTGAAGGAAGAGCCGAAAGGCGCGCACCGTCTAGCATGGAAAATGGGGCGTTCCCAAGGAGGCCGCCGAGTGCCACCCCTCGTGCGCGGTGAGGCTGGCGCCGCCTTTCAAAGGTGAGGCTGGTGCCGCCTTCCAAAGGAGTACAGCGGGCGAAGGATCCTCGACGGTGGAATTTGCACTTTCCGATACCGGTCCATAGCGAAGAGTGGGCTGGTAAACCGTTGTAAAAGAACGATAAATTACTCCGAATGACACGATTGGACGACCAGTTGGATACCCATTTTTGACTATCTAGTTTCAAAGAGGACCGGTAATTCCTAGGAATCACAAGATTTCTTCTAAATGAGATATGCATTTTTGCAGATAACGAACGGCGAGGCTCTTTGCTAAGGTCGCCACATTGAGACGTCGTTCGTAATCGCAATTCATAGCTGGAAGGTTTTTGCAGCGAGATTGGCCAGCTTCCACTCGAGCAGGCCCTAAACCCACCAAGTTCGCCCTAGCCCGCCAGCGGCCCCCCAAGCCGCACTTCGAAGCCCCCTTCCCACACACCCTAAGGCTTCGATACACCCCACACCCAGGCGGGCTCCTAAGGAAGGCCGGTCGTTCCCCAAGCGACCGGCCTTTCGTATTCCAGCTCCTTTGCATTCTTGGCCGGCCCGTCATCCACAGGCGGGTGTTTGACCGTGGAAATCACTCGCGTTACGGAAACGTCGGCATCATGTCGCGTTCTCGGTGCAGTTTTAGATCTCCCAAAAATGCCTATCTCGAAAGAAAAATGTAGGAGAAATCAGAGGGTGAAGGGATCTGAGATATGCAATTTTGCAGATTACGACGGAAACCTCGCATGCTAAAGTAGCGTCATTAAAGAAATTCTTATTCTATTGGTTTTAATATGAAAATCGTCGGATTCCCGATTGATGTGTCGCGGTCGCAGGATGGCCGCATCGTGCGCGGCCTGCGGACCCGTCAAGCTTTGATCCAGGCCACGCTGGACCTGATCCAGGCAGGCGATGTCGAGCCGACATCGGCCGCCATCGCCACGATCGCGGGTGTGTCCAGCCGGGCGCTCTTCCAACATTTCACCAATCTCGCCGATCTCTACGCCGCGGCCTTCGACCTGGCGGTCAGCCGTGCGTTCGACCGCAGCCGGCCGGTCGACTCCGAAGCGCCGCTGGCCAACCGCATCGAATTGCTGGTGTCGGATCGGTCCGAGCTCTTCGAGGAATGGCTGCCGGTATGGCACTTCGCCGAGCGCGTGCGCTCGGTTGCTCCGGCGGTCGGGCTCGGCGTATCGCAACTTCGCAAGCTCCTGCGCGAACGCCTCGCCGGCTGGTTCGCCGCCGAGCTCGGCAATCTCGATCCGTCGGCACGCGATCTCGTGCTCGATTCGCTCGATGTCGCCTTCGGCCTCGACAGCTGGATGAACATGCGCGAGCAACTTCGCCTCTCGCCGGTGCACGCCTCGCGGACCTGGCGCTTCACCGCCGAAGCGATCGTGCAGCAAGCACTCACGGTTCCCACACAGCCCGTGGCGGTGGCCTGACCGGCCACCTGCGTCGAAGCCCCTTCCCACAACCCCACGGCTTCGTCGCATTCCTTCCCACCCCAGCCACGGGCGAAACAGAAAGGCCGGTCGTTCCCCACGACCGGCCTTTCCAATTCGACAAAGAAAAAGGCGGCGGGTCGACCCGCCGCCTGTCTGCCTTGAGGGCGATGCGGTTCAGTTGGCCTTGGCGCGGAACGTGTTGTGGCAGGCGCCGCACTGCTTGCCGACCTCGGCATAGGCCGCGGTCACGGCCGCGAGGTCGCCAGAGCCAGCCGCGACGGCAAGCTTGTCGTAGGCCGCGTCGGCCGCCTTGCTGGCGGCGTCGAAGCCGGCCCGGTTGGTCCAGATCACCGGCAGGGCCTTGGTCTCGCCCTTGTCGGAGCCGGCAGGGAACATCTTCACGAACGCCAACTCGAGTTCCTTGAGCTTGGCGGCGTGCTGCACCACGGGGGCCACGTTGCCCTTGGCGTCGATGATGCCCTTGATGGCGCGCATCTGCGCGCCTGCCTGCTTGCGATTGTCCTGCCGTTGCTTGATGGCATCCCCTTGAGCCAGCGCCATCGTCGTTCCTCCGACGATGCCACCGGCGGCGAGGGCGCCGATCACCGCGATTGCCCAAAATTTCTTCCTCATCAGCCATCCCCTGTTGAGTTCACGTGGACCGAAGGGCGCGGCCCCCGGTCCGGCATTTGTCGCAGAGCTTGCGGCCGAAGCGAACAGGCCGCATGCGAAATCCATCATCACGACTGCGTGTGGTGGCGCGGGTTGTCAGTCAATCCCGGGCGGACGATAAAGCGACATGGCCGACGACAAGCCGCGAACGATTCGCGTTTGGGATCTTCCCGTCAGATTGTTCCACTGGGCGCTCGTGGTTCTTCTTGCCACCTCATATTTCAGCGGACGCGCCGGCGGCGACTGGATGGATCTGCATTTCTGGTCGGGTTACGCCATCCTCACCCTGTTGTTGTTTCGCATTGCCTGGGGTTTCGTCGGCAGCACCACCGCGCGCTTCGCCCACTTCATCAAGGGCCCCGCGGCCGCCTTGCACCATCTGCGCGAACTACTGCGCGGCCCTGCGCGCGAGGTGGGGCACAATCCGCTCGGCGGGCTGATGGTCGTCGCCCTGTTGCTGGCTGTCCTGTTGCAGGCGGGCAGCGGCCTGTTCTCGGCCGACACGGACATGGGCACGGTCAACGGGCCGCTCGCGTTGAAGGTCGCCGATGCCTGGGTCGACCGGCTGACGTCGTTCCACCAATTCTGGGTCGATGTGATCCTGGTCCTGGTGGCGCTCCATGTGCTCGCTGCGGCGATCTATCTCGTCTGGAAGAAGCAGAACCTGATCGGCGCCATGTTCACCGGTCGCAAGCCGCGTCACCACGCCGTGGCGCCCGACGCGCCCGAGCCGGTTCTTTGGTTCGCCCCGGGCAGGCTCGCCCTCTCGCTGCTGATTGTAGCGGCAGCGATCGTCTATTTCGTCGTGCGCTGACGGACGAGGGCCGGTCTTGCTGGCAGGGTAGGGCGCCTCTAGGGTGGGGCGACACTCTCGTGAACCTGGATTTTGCACCATGAAATTTACCGGTACCGACTCGTATGTGGCCAGCGACGACCTGCGCGTGGCGGTGAATGCCTCGATCGCGCTGCAGCGGCCGCTGCTCATCAAGGGCGAGCCGGGCACCGGCAAGACTGTACTGGCGCACGAGGTTGCCAAGGCGTTGAAGGCGCCGATCATCGAATGGCACATCAAGTCGACGACCAAGGCCCAGCAGGGCCTCTATGAGTATGACGCGGTGTCCCGACTGCGCGATTCACAGCTGGGCGACGGCCGCGTCAAGGACATCGCCAACTACATCAAGCGCGGCAAGCTGTGGGACGCCTTCACGCATTCCGAGCGGCCGGTGCTGCTGATCGACGAGATCGACAAGGCCGACATCGAGTTCCCCAACGACCTGCTGCTTGAGCTCGATCGCATGGAATTCTACGTCTACGAGACGCAGGAGGTCGTGAAGGCCTCGCAGCGGCCGATCGTCATGATCACCTCGAACAACGAGAAGGAGCTGCCGGACGCGTTCCTGCGCCGCTGCTTCTTCCACTACATCCGTTTCCCCGATCGCGAGATCATGACGCAGATCGTCGACGTCCATTTCCCCGACCTGCAGCGCAATCTGCTGCGTGAGGCGTTGAACATCTTCTACGATATCCGCGAAGTGCCCGGCCTCAAGAAGAAGCCCTCGACCTCGGAGCTGCTGGATTGGCTGAAGCTCCTGATGGTCGAGGACATGCCGCCCGACGCGCTGCGCTCCAAGGATTCCAAGCAGCTGATCCCGCCTCTGCACGGCGCTCTCCTGAAGAACGAGCAAGACGTGCACCTGTTCGAGCGGCTCGCCTTCATGGCGCGCAGGGAACAGCGCCAGTAAGGGGAGACCCTTGGGATGTTCACCAACTTCTTCCTCGAGCTACGCCAGGCCAAGGTGCCGGTCTCCATCAAGGAGTACCTCGCCCTGATGGAGGCGATGGACAAGCACGTCGCCGACTACAGCGTCGACGACTTCTACTATCTGTCGCGCTCGATCCTGGTGAAGGACGAGCGCAACCTCGACAAGTTCGACAAGGTCTTCGGGCACGTCTTCAAGGGCCTCGAATCGATCGGCGCCGAGGGCGTCGCCGCCGAGATCCCCGAAGAGTGGCTTCGCAAGCTCGCCGAGAAGCTTCTGACCGAGGAGGAGAAGAAGCAGATCGAGGCGATGGGCGGCTGGGAGAAGTTGATGGAGACGCTGAAGAAGCGTCTCGAGGAGCAGCAGAAGCGCCACCAGGGGGGCAGCAAGTGGATCGGCACGGCCGGCACCTCGCCGTTCGGCGCCTACGGCTTTAACCCCGAGGGCGTGCGCATCGGCCAGGACAAGAACCGCGAGGGCCGCGCCGTCAAGGTGTGGGATAAGCGGGAGTACAAGAACCTCGACGACACGGTCGAGATCGGCACGCGCAACATCAAGATTGCGCTGCGCCGCCTGCGCAAGTTCGCGCGCGAGGGCGCCGAGGTCGAGCTCGACATGCCCGACACGATCCGCTCGACGGCGCGCAATGCAGGTTACCTCGACATCAAGATGATCCCGGAGCGGCGCAACAAGGTGAAGCTGCTGCTGCTGTTCGACATCGGCGGCTCGATGGACGCGCACATCCGCGTCTGCGAGGAGCTGTTCTCGGCGGCGCGCTCGGAGTTCAAGCACCTCGAGTTCTTCTACTTCCACAACTGCCTCTACGAGAAGCTGTGGAAGGACAACCGCCGGCGCCACGTCGACACCTATCCGACGGCGCAGCTCATGAACACCTTTCCGCCCGACTACAAGATCATCTTTGTCGGCGATGCCTCGATGAGCCCATACGAGATCGCCTACCCCGGCGGCTCGGTCGAGCACTGGAACGAGGAGGCGGGCCAGGTCTGGATCCAGCGCATGGCTGATACCTACAGATCGATGGTGTGGCTCAATCCCGTTCCGGAGCGGCACTGGAGCTACACACCCTCGATCCAGTTGCTGCAGCAGCTCACCTCCAGCCGCATGTTCCCCTTGACCCTGGGCGGTTTGGACAGCGCAATGAGGGAGCTCAACAAATAGGAGGGAACCAGATGAAGACCGGGCCGGCGATCGCCGAGATACTCAAGAAGGAAGGGGTCGAATACCTCTTCGCCTACCCGGTGAACCATCTGATCGAGGCCTGCGCGGCCATCGACATCCGCCCCATCATCGTCCGCCAGGAACGCATCGGCCTGCACATGGCCGATGCCATGTCGCGCCTCACCAAGGGCCGCAAGATGGGCGTGTTCTGCATGCAGAGCGGCCCCGGCTCGGAGAACGCCTATGGCGGCGTGGCGCAGGCCTTCGGCGAGTCGGTTCCGCTCTTGGTGATCCCGCAGGGCTATCCGCGCCGGATCGCGCACGTGCCGCCCAACTTCAACTCGACGCTCGCCATGGCGCACGTTGCCAAGCATTGCGAGCCGGTCACCAACGGCCGGGAGATCGCCAACATCATGCGGCGAGCCTTCAGCCTGCTGCGCAACGGTCGCGGCTCGCCGGTGATCGTCGAGCTGCCGAACGATGCCTACGCCGAGGACGCGCCCGATCCTCTGGTCTACGAACCGGTGGTCGTCGCCAAGTATGCGCCCGACGCCGCGGCGGTCGCCGAGGCGGCCAAGGTGCTGCTGGCCGCCAAGCGGCCGGTGATCTACGCCGGTCAGGGCGTGCACTGGGCCGAGGCCTATGCGGAACTGAAGGAGCTCGCCGAGCTGCTGGCGATCCCGGTCTGTACCAGCCTCGAGGGCAAAAGCTGCTTCGACGAGACCCATCCGCTGTCGCTCGGCTCGGGCGGGCGCGCCTACCCGAAGGCGGTGCGCCACTTCCTCGACCAGTCCGACGTCATCCTGGGAATCGGCTGCTCCTTCACCGAGACCAATTTCGGCATCTCCATGCCGGGCGGCAAGACGATCATCCATGCCACGCTCGATCCCGCGCACCTCAACAAGGACATCAAGATCAAGTACGGCCTGGTGGGCGATGCCCGGCTGACGCTGCGCGCGCTGCTCGATGCCTGCAAGGGAACTGCCAGACGCGACGACGGCCCGGTCGCCGCGGAGATCAAGCAGATCTCCGACGAGTGGCTCAAGGAGTGGATGCCCAAGCTCACCAACAACGAGGCGCCGCTCAATCCCTATCGTGTGCTGTGGGATCTGCAGCGCACCGTCGACGTCGCCAACACCATCATCACCCACGACGCCGGCAGTCCGCGCGACCAGCTCTCGCCGTTCTGGAAGACGACGGCGCCGCACACCTATATCGGCTGGGGCAAGACGACCCAGCTCGGCTACGGCCTCGGCCTCGCCATGGGCGCCAAGCTCGCCTGCCCGGACAAGCTCTGCATCAACGTCTGGGGCGACGCCGCCATCGGCTTCACCGGCATGGATTTCGAGACGGCGGTGCGCGAGCGCATCCCCATCATGTCGGTCCTGCTCAACAACTTCTCGATGGCGATCGAGCTGCACATCATGAAGGTGTCGACCGAGAAGTATCGCTCGACCGACATCTCGGGCGACTACGCGGCGATGGCGCGCGCCTTCGGAGGCTACGGCGAACGCGTGACCAAACCCGAGGATATCGTGCCGGCGATCAAGCGCGGCATCGAGCAGACGAAGAAGGGCGTGCCGGTCCTGCTCGAGTTCATCACCTCCAAGGAAACGACGATCTCGGTGCCGAAGTGACCACGATCCTCACCCCGACCGACGAGTTCGACGTCGAGACCAGCAACGGGCTCTGGATGCCGGCCACCGACGCCGAGCGCGTCACCGGCTGGACCTTGAAGCCCGAGGGCATGTGCCGCGCGGAGGCGTGCGTGGCGCTGCCTGCCGACGCCGTGCGCGGCATGGAGGTGAACGTCGAGGCATTCTGGAGGAGGCTCGGCGGTCCCGTCGTCGCCGACGACGGGCGTGCCGTCTTCGCGCTCGGCGCGCCGGCCGAGGAACGCAACGCCCAGCTCGAAGGCCTGGTCGCGCCCGACTTCACTCTGCCCGACATCGATGGCAAGCCGCGGCGGCTGTCGGAGCTTCGCGGCAAGAAGGTCTTCCTCGCGACCTGGGCCAGTTGGTGAGGCTGCCGGTTCGACTTGCCCGTGTGGCAGCAACTCTACGCCGAACTCGAGGACAGAAACTTCATGGTGGTCGCGGTCGCGGAGGAAAGCCGGGGCGCCGAACACGCGCGGCCCTGGATCGAGGCGGCCAAGTCGGACTACTGGCAGCTGATCGACGCCGAGCACCGCCTCGAGGACCTCTACAACCTGGTCAACGTCCCGCAGGCCATCTGGATCGATGAGCAGGGCAGGATCGCGCGCCCGCCCGAGACCGCGGGCTCGACCGACCACTTCCGCCGCATGGATCTGAAGACACGTACCATGTCGCCCGAGGATCAGGCGGCGCGGCTCGCCGCCCGCCAAGCCTATCTCGACGCCGTGCGTGCTTGGGTGACAAGCGGCAGGCACGCCCTGCCGGCCGACGCGGCGCGCGCCGCGCTGTCCAAAGTCACGCCCGAGATCGCCGAGGCGCGTGCACGTTTCCGCCTCGGTGTCTGGCTGCGGGCCCGCGGTCGTATCGCGGACGGTGATCGCCAGTTGGCCGAGGCAAGTCGCCTGCACCCGGACGCATGGAGCCTGTGGAGACAGGCGGCGGACCTCGACGAGGTCGGCAAGGCGTCGGGCCCGGATTTCTGGAAGAGGGTGCAGGCGCTGGGCGATCGCCCATACTATCCGCCGGCCAGGCTGTAGGGAGACGATGCGCCTGAACTATCTCGGGACGGTTCGTGCCAACAAGGCCGACGGCAAGATGGTGGAGATCGCAGGCTGGCCGGCATGGCGGGGCCGAGCCAGGAGGATCTGTCGCAGCCTGCAGCCGAGATTCAACGCCGACGAGACGTCGAATCTGCTCGGCAGCAATGTATGACGTGTGGTCGAGGCGCGTCTCGGCTGAAGCGCCACAGAACCGTCACGGCAAATTCGCCACGGCAAATTCGCATGACCATGCGTCCGGCGCAGGCCATCACACCTGCGTGAGAGCGGTTCGATCACTGGGCGGTCCGACCCTCACGCGATAGGCTCGGCGCCTCCCACATACACAGGGGTCCCGCCATGTCCGTCCTCAACGTCAACGGAAAGTCGGTGCAGGCCAACGTCGATCCGCGCACGCCGCTGCTCTGGGTGCTGCGCGACACGCTCGGACTGACCGGCACGAAATATGGCTGCGGCATCGCCCAGTGCGGCTCCTGCACCGTGCACATCGACGGCGTCGCCACGCGCTCCTGCCAAGTGCCGCTAAACGCGGTCGGCAACCGCAAGGTGACAACGATCGAGGGTCTCGCGGCAGACGGCAAGCTGAACAAGATCCAGCAGGCTTGGGTCGACAACGACGTGCCCCAGTGTGGCTATTGCCAGACCGGCATGGTCATGGCGGCGACGGCGCTGCTCGCCGCCAAGCCGTCGCCGACCGACGCCGACATCGATGCGGCGATGACCAACATCTGCCGTTGCGGCACCTATCAGCAGGTGCGCGAGGCGATCCACGCCGCGGCCAAGGCCTGAGGGAGGACGCGCCATGACGATCCATTCTCCGCTGGGACGCCGCAGGTTCCTGGTCAGCGCCTCCGCCGTCGCCGGCGGCTATTCGCTCGGCTTCTCCTTTCCCTTCGAGGCGGCCCATGCGGCCGAGGTGAAGGAACTCAACGCCTGGGTCGTGGTCCATCCCGACGACAAGGTGGTGGTGCGCATCGCCCGCTCGGAGATGGGACAGGGCACCCTTACCGGACTCGTGCAGCTCGTCGCCGAAGAGCTTGAGTGCGACTGGGGCAAGGTGAGCTGGGAATATCCCACGCCGGCCCAGAACGTCGCGCGCAATCGCGTATGGCGCAATTTCTCGACCGGCGGCAGCCGCGGCATCCGCGAGAGCAACCAGTATGTGCGCGAGGGCGGCGCCATCGCCCGCGAGATGCTGATCGCGGCGGCGGCGGCGCAATGGAGTGTGCCGGCCGGCGAATGCAGCGCCGCCGACAGCACGATCACGCACCGTCCGTCCGGCCGCACGGTGAGGTTCGGCGCGGTCGCCGCGGCAGCGGCCCGGCTCGAACCGCCCAGGGAGGTGAAGCTCAAGGACCCGAAGGACTGGAAGGTCGCCGGCAAGCCGGTGAAGCGCCTCGACACGCTCGACAAGGTTACTGGCAAGCAGCTCTACGGCATCGATGTCAGCCTGCCCGGCATGCTGATCGCTGCCATCCAGGCGAGTCCGGTGATCGGAGGCAGGCTCGTGAGCTTCGACGGCGCCCGCGTAGAAAAGATGCCGGGCGTGAAGAAGGTCGTCTCGGTCGACGGTAATGCCGTCGCCGTGGTCGCCGACACCTACTGGCAGGCGCGTACGGCGCTCGCTGCGCTGCCGGTGCGCTGGGACTTCGGCAAGCTCGCCGACGTGCAGCAGGACGACATCATGGCGATGCTCAAGGAGGGACTGACGGCCGAGCAGGCGTTCGTCGGCAACAAGGCGGGCGACGCCAAGGCGGCGCTCGCGGGCGCCGCGAAGAAGGTCGAGGCGACCTACAGCTTCCCCTACCAGCACCACACCACCATGGAGCCGATGAACGCCACCGCGCTCTACACCTCCGATAATTGCGAGGTGTGGTGCGGCACGCAGAATGGCGAGGCGGCGCTGGCCGCCGCGTCGGAGGCCTCCGGTCATCCGGTGGCGAAGTGCGACGTGCACAAGATGCTGCTGGGCGGCGGCTTCGGCCGTCGCGGCCGTTCGGACTATGTGCGGCAGGCGGTGCTCATCGCCAAGCAGATGCCCGGCACGCCGATCAAGATGATCTGGTCGCGCGAGGAAGACATGACGCACTGCCAGTATCACCCGACGACGATGTGCAGGCTGGTCGGCGGTCTCGACGCCCAAGGCAACCTGGTCGGCTTGCACATGCGAATCTCCGGCCAGTCGATCCTGGCCTCGCTGCTGCCCCAGAATCTACGCGACGGCATGGACCCGGTCGTTTTCCAGGGCGTCATGGCCTCGGGTGTCGAGGCCGCCTACGGCTACGAGGTACCGAACCTGCTGATCGATCATGCGATGCGCAATCCGCACGTCACGGCGGGCTTCTGGCGCGGCGTGAACACCAACCAGAACGCGGTCTATATGGAATGTTTCATGGACGAGTTGGCCGAGGCGGCCGGCAAGGACCCGCTCGAGTTCCGCCTGAAGATGCTGAAGCCCAAATGGGCGGCCGTGCTGAAGGCGGCCTGCGACAAGGCCGGCTACGGCCAGCCGCTGCCGGCGGGCCATTACCACGGCATCGCGCAGGTGATGGGCTACGGCTCTTATGTCGCGGGCGTCGCCGAGGTTTCGGTGAGCGCCGACGGTGTGCTCAAGATCCACAAGATCACCGCGGCTACCAACTGCGGCCACGTCGTCAACCCTGCGCAGGTCGAGCGCCAGGTCGCCGGCTCCTTCGCCTATGGCCTGTCGGCGGCGCTCTACGGCGAGATCACCGTCAAGGACGGCGCTGTCGAGCAGACCAACTTCGACAGCTACAACCTGATGCGCATCGACGAGATGCCGAAGGTCGAGACAGTGCTGGTGCCGACGGGCGATTTCTGGGGCGGCGTCGGCGAGCCGACCATCGCCGTTGCGGCGCCGGCGGTGCTGAACGCCATCGCCAAGGCGACGGGCAAGCGCATTCGCGACCTGCCGCTGATGCATCACGAGCTGAAGGGCGCATGAGCATGCGCCGCTGGCTCTGGCCGGCGGCGGTCTGCCTGGCATTGCAGGCCGGGACGGCGCGAGCGGCCGATGCACCGCCCGGCGCGAGCGCTTGCACCGGCTGCCACGCCGCATCGAAGATCGTCGATACCGCCGTGCCGCGGATCGACGGTCGTCCGCCGGTCGAACTCGCGACGGCGATGCGTGAGTTCAAGTCGGGTGCGCGGCACGCCACCGTGATGGGCCGCATCGCCAAGGGGTTCAGCGACGCCGAGATCGACGCCATCGCCGCCTGGTTCGGAGCGCGGCCGTGACGCGCCGGCGCTCGATCCTCAAGCTCGCGGCCGCGGCGGCGCTCGCGCCGGTCACCGCCCCCTCGATCGTCTCCGCTCGGAGCGCGGCGCGGATCGTCGTCGTCGGTGGCGGCTTCGCCGGCGCGACCTGCGCGCGCGCGTTGCGCAGGCTCGCGTCCGGCCTTTCGGTGACCCTCGCCGAGCCCAACCCGACCTTCGCCGCCTGCCCGTTCAGCAACGCGGTGATCGGCGGCCTGCGCGAGCTCTCGGCACAGCAGTTCGGCTACGACGGCGTGCGGCGCGACGGCGTGGTCGTGGCGCAGACCGCCGCGGTGTCGATCGACGGTGAGGCGAAGTCGGTCACGCTCGCCGACGGCAATCGCCTGGCCTTCGACCGCCTCGTGCTGGCGCCGGGCATCGACATCGATTGGCAGGGCCTGCCGGGCTACGGCGAGGACGCCGCCGAGAGGATGCCGCATGCCTGGCAGGCGGGATCGCAGACGCTGCTGCTGCGCCGCCAGCTCGAGGCGATGGAGGATGGTGGTCTTGTCGTGATGTCGGCGCCCGCCAATCCCTTCCGCTGTCCACCGGGTCCCTACGAGCGCGCCAGCCTGATCGCGCACTATCTCAAGACGAGGAAGCCCAAGTCCAAGCTGCTGATTCTCGACGCCAAGGACGCCTTTTCCAAGCAGCGCCTCTTCCAGAACGCCTGGGCGCAACTCTATCCCGGCCTGATCGAATGGGTGCCGCTCGGCGAGGGCGGCAAGGTGACGTCGGTCGATGCCGCGACCAACACGCTCGTCACCGACTTCGCCCGCCACAAGGCCGACGTCGCCAACGTGATTCCGCCGCAGAGGGCCGGCGCCATCACGCGCCAGGCCGGCGCTGCCGACCGCAGCGGCTGGTGCCCGGTGGAGCCGGTCTCGTTCGAATCGCGTTTGCGGCCCGGCATCCACGTGCTGGGCGATGCCGCCATCATGGGGGCGATGCCCAAGTCGGCCTTTTCCGCCAACGCCCAGGCGAAGGTGTGTGCCGCTGCCATCGTCGCCCGTCTCGCCGGCAAGGAGCCGATCGAGCCGCGGCTGATCAACACTTGCTACAGTCTGGTGGCGCCCGACTACGGCATCACCGTGGCCGGCGTCTACAAGCCCACCAACGGCCAACTCGCCGACATTCCCGGGGCCGGCGGCGTGAGTCCGCTCGACGCCGACGCGGGCTTTCGCGCCCAGGAGGCGCTCTACGCCGAGGGCTGGTTCCGCACGCTCACTGCCGAGGTCTTCGGCTGATGAAGCAGGCAGCCTTGGCCGCGATCGCGGCGTTGATGGCGGGCGAGGGCGCCGCCCAGTCCTTGCCGGCGTCGCTCACCGGCGTCGCGGGCGACGCTGTGCGCGGTCGGGCGATCGTCGCCAATCGAACCGTCGGGCTCTGTCTGCTCTGCCATACCGCGCCGATCGCCGAGGAGCGGTTCCAGGGCAACCTGGCGCCGGATCTGGCCGGCACCGGCGCGCGGTGGTCGGAGGGCGAGCTTCGGCTGCGCCTGATGGATGCGTCGAGACTCAATCCCGACACCATCATGCCGCCCTATTATCGAACGGAAAATCTGCGACGGGTGGCGCGGAGCGCGGCGGGCAAGCCTATCCTGACCGCCGAGCAGATCGAGGACGTCGTGGCCTATCTGGTCACGTTGAAGGAGTGAAGGCATGACGCGAAGACGGATATTCCTGGCAGGGGCGGCGGTCACGCTGCTACCGCTGTCCGCCCGCGCGACGCCCGAGACGATGGCTGCGGCCATCAAGGATGTGGTCGGCGCAGCGCCGTTGCGCGCCGGCAAGGTCAGGATCGACGTGCCGCCGCTGGTCGAGAACGGCAACACGGTGCCGCTCACCGTCACGGTCGACGGCCCGATGAGCGAGGCCGATCACGTCACCGCCATTCATGTCTTCAACGAGAAGAACCCGCAGCCTCACGTCTTCAATGCCGTGCTCGGTCCGCGCAACGGCACGGCGACGGTCGGCACACGCATCAAGCTTGGCGATTCGCAGAAGATCGTCGCCATTGCGCGGACCTCGACGGGCGAATTCTGGAGCGCCGAGGCCGACGTGATCGTCACCCTCGCGGCCTGCCTCGAGGAGACGACCTGATGGCCAATGTCCTGATCAGCGCACCCAAGGCGGCGCGGAAGGGCGAGGTAATCGAACTCAAGGCCCTGATCCAGCATCCGATGGAGACCGGCTTCCGGCCGGGTCCCAATGGGGAAATCATTCCGCGCAACATCATCGAGCGCTTCACCGCGACCTGGAACGGCCGCGAGATCTTCCGCATGGACCTCTCGCCGGCCATCTCCGCCAATCCCTTCGTCGCCTTCTGCGCCGTCGCCGACGAAAGCGGCACGATCGGGTTTCGCTGGACCGGCGACCGGGACTTTCTCGTCGAGGAGACAGTCGCCATCGAGGTGACATGAGGCGCTGGACGCTCGCCGCCGCCGCCTGCGTGTCGGTGAGCTCCCTGGTGCTGGCGCAACCGGCCCCCGACGGCCAGAGGTCGAGCTACCACGACATGGGCCGGGCCCTGCAGCAAATGCAGGACGACGAGTTTGCCAATCCCGGCATGCTCTACGTCCGCAGCGGGGAGCAGCTCTGGGCGAGAGCCGTCGGCGCAGCCAACAAGGCCTGCGCCGATTGCCACGCCGCCGGCAGCATGGTGGGTGTGGCAGCCCGCCATCCCGCCATTCCACCGGGCCGCGACCGGCCGGCCGACCTCGAAGGCCGGATCAACCAATGTCGCACGGAACGACAGCAGGCCGAGCGGCTGGCCCCCGAGAGCGAGCCCTTGCTCGCGCTCGCGGCCTATGTCGCGCGTCAGTCGCGGGGCCTGCCGATCGCGCCACCGGCCGACCCGCGTCTGGTTCCCTTCCGGCGGGAGGGCAAGGCGCTGTTCGAGACCCGACAGGGGCAGTTGAACCTGTCCTGCGCCAACTGCCATGACGACAACGCCGGCAAGAAGCTCGCCGCCGCGACGATTCCGCAAGGTCATCCCGATGGCTATCCGATCTACCGCCTGGAATGGCAGGCGCTGGGCTCGCTCAAGCGGCGACTGCGCAACTGCCTGATCGGCATGCGGGCCGAACCTTACGATCACGATTCGACCGAGTATGTCTCCCTGCAGCTCCATCTCATGGATCGGGCGCGCGGTATGAGATTCGATGCGCCCGGCGTGAGGCCCTGAGGCCGGTCGAAAAACTTCCTGCCGGGACGCGGGCGCGCAGACTCTTATGCTCCACTCGCCGCCAAGTTCGACCGCCGCTTTCGTTGCCGCTGCCGAGAGGGTGATCCTACAGTCGGCCGATGCCCGGACCGGCCAGCAGCTTCGTTGCACGCACCGCCCGCCTGCTGCTCGGCGCCAGCGAGGAACCGGCACTTTGGGCGATCTCGGTGCGCGGCCGGGTCGTCGGTTCGCTGGCCGTCGATCGCGGCCAGTGGCGGCTCTCCTGGTTCGCCGACGCCGATCCGCGGCTGACGGGCTTCGTCGGTCCGGTCGGCGGCGACATCGAAGCGCTGTCGATGGCGCTCGCCATCCGGCTCGGGGCACCGGTCGACATCGAATCCCTCGCCGTCTGAGGCCAGTTGAGATTTCCGCCGCAGCGGCCGACAGTGGCCGGCCGAACCCCCGGGGTGCCGACGACATGGATGCGATCGACCGCAAAATCGTGACCCTGCTGCAGGACGATGCCAGCCTGTCGCTGGCCCAGATCGCCCATCGGGTCGGCCTGTCGCAAAGCCCGTGCTGGAAGCGCATCCAGCGGCTCGAGAAGTCGGGAATCATCCTGAGGCGGGTGGCCCTGGTTTCGCCTGAGGCCGTCGGCATGAGCCTCACCGTCTTCGTGTCGATCGAAACGGGCGATCATTCGACGGCATGGCTGTCGAAATTCGCCCAGACGGTGACGGCAATGCCCGAGGTGATGGAGTTCCATCGCATGGCCGGCGACATCGACTACATGCTGCGCGTGGCGGTCCCGAACATGCAGGCCTACGACGCCTTCTACAAACGCCTGATCGACACCATGCCGCTCAAGAACGTCACGTCGCGCTTCGCCATGGAACGCATCAAGTCGACCACCGCCTACCCGCTGGCGGCGGATGCCCGCAATCCTCGGGAGCCCCGGAAGAAACGCTGACCGGGGTTGCGTGGACGCCGGTGGAGGCGCGGAGTAGCGTAGCGCCAGCCGCCGCAACCTCCGGAGCCCCGCCATGAGCGTGCATGTCCTCAAGACGCCGACCGTCTCCAGCCTGCGTTCCAAGGTGTCGCCGGAGGAGTGGCAGGCGCGCGTCGATCTTGCCGCCTGCTATCGGCTGATGGACGTCTACGGCATGACCGACCTGATCGCCAACCACATCTCGATGCGGGTGCCGGGCGAACCGGACCACTTCCTGATCAATGCCTATGGGTTGCTCTATGAAGAAATCACGGCATCGAGCCTGGTCAAGATCGACCACGAGGGCAACATCCTCGCCAAGCCCGACTTCGGACCGGGCCTCGACTACGGAGTCAACCGCGCGGGCTTCGTGATCCATAGCGCGATCCATATGGCGAAGCCCAAGGTCGCTTGCGTGATCCACACCCACACCTGGGCCGGCATGGCCGTCTCGACCATGGAATGCGGCCTGCTGCCGAACACTCAGACCTCGATGCGCTTCGCCCACATCGGCTATCACGACTATGACGGCGTGGTGGTCGACACCGCGATGCGCGAGGCGCTGGTCAAGGATCTCGGCGACAACAACGCCCTGATCCTGCGCAATCACGGCCTGCTCACGACCGGCGCGACCGTTCCCGAGGCCTTCAACGCCATGCACCGACTGGAGCTTTCCTGCAAGACGCAGATCGCGGCGATGTCGTGCAACACGCCGCTCATCAAGGTGCCGGACGACGTCGTCGAGGCGACCTACATGAACTACCAGCCGCACATCCGCCGCCCGTTCGGCGTGCTCGACTGGCCGGCGCTCCTGCGCAAGCTCGACCGGATCGATCCGAGCTACCGCGACTAAGGGCAACCGCCGGGAGGTTTCGGAGGATTCGCGGCAATTCCGGCAATTTTGGCAGGCGTCGGCGGACCACCCCTCGAAGCCCAGGTGAGACGTTCGGGTGAATACCCAACCGGATCAATGGCTTGTCGTGTCTCACCGGGTGAGACATCGGTGAGACATCGGCCTGTGGATGAGTGGACACCGAGGACTGCAGGGGACTGCGAGGATTCGAGGACGAATCGCGTCCGATGCCGATGCCATCGACATCGGAGCGGTCCTCAGGGGTGTGGACGCTTCGAGGACGACCGCCCTGCGGTCACGGCACTTCGGGGAAACTGATGGCGACGCACCTCCGGGGCGAATCGCCGGTCGGGTGTCGTCGCGATGAGGGCGCCGATCTCCGTCGTCATGCCGCCCCCCTCGGGTCGGTGCGCTGGACGACCCGCACGAGCAGCGCCGTCGACCAGCCGAACATCAGCATGCCCGCGGCCGATTCGAGGGCGCCAACCATGCGATGCGCCGGCGACAGCGCGATCTCGCTGGCGCCGACGGTGGTGAAACTCGCCAGCGAAAAGTAGAGCGCGTCGCCGAAGCTGCCAAGTTCGTCCCACTCGAAATGGTAGAGCAGCGCCCACAGGGTGACCTGCAGCATGTGGCCGGCCATCAGCACCAGAACGGCGACCACGCTGTGGGCCAGCATATAGAAGGTCGGCCGCATGGTGCGGCTGGGATGCGGCAGGATCTCCATCATGCGGCTGAGCGTGAGCTGCGCCAGCACCTGGACGATGCCGGTGCCGCCGACCAGCAGCACCCCGCGCAGGACGCGCAGCATGGTTTCGACGTCCATGTCACGCCGCTTTCGGTTTGCCGAGGAGATGATCCGAGATGATGCGCTGCTGGATCTCCGATGTGCCTTCGAAGATCTTGGTGAGCCGCGCGTCACGCCAGTAGCGCTCGACGGCGTGCAAAGTGGTGTAGCCCGCACCGCCGAAGATCTGCAGCGCCTCCGACGTGACGCGCTCGGCCATCTCGGAGGCGTGGAACTTCACCATCGCCGCTTCCTTGTCGCAGCGGCGCCTGCCGTCGATCTCGTCGCACACGAAATACATGAGCTGGCGCGACGCCTCGATCTCGGTCGCCATGCGGGCCAGCCTGAAGCGCGTGTTCTGAAATTCGCCGATCGCCTGGCCGAACTGCCGGCGCTCCTGGGCATAGGCGGTGGCGTCCTCCAGCGCGCCGCGTGCCAGGCCGATGGCGCGCGCGGCGGTGTGGGCTCGCGCCCGTTCGAGTCCTGCCGAGATGTAGTAGAACGCCTTTCCCTCCTCGCCGATCAGCGCCTCGGCCGGCAGGCGGCAATCGTCGAAGGCGAGCTCCCAAGTCTTCCAGCCGAAATAGCCGATCTTGGGGATCGGCGCGCCGCGCACGCCGTCGGGCAGCGTGCCGCGCTGCTTTTCGATCAGGAAGGAGGAGAGGCCGACGTGCTTTCGCCTGGGGTCGGGCGGATCGGAGGTACGCGCGACCAGCATGATGTAGTCGGCGCCGTCGGCGAAAGTGCACCAATACTTGTTGCCGTTGATAATCCAGGAATCGCCGTCGCGGCGCGCGCGGCAGGCGATGTTGCCGAGGTCCGAGCCGACGTCGGGCTCGGACATGGCCGCCGCGCCCAGGAATTCGCCGCGGGCGGCGCGCGGCAGATAGACGGCGCGCTGCGCGTCGGTCATGCCGCGACCGGCGCTCAATCCGTTGCCGCGGGCGATGATGGAGGCGACGCTCATCCAGGCGCGGGCCAACTCCTCGGTGATGAGGCAATACTCGAAGACGCCCAGCCCGAGGCCGCCGTACTGCTCGGGGATGACGATGCCGAAATAGCCCATGTCGGCCAACTTGCGGATCAGCTCCGGCGGGATGTCACCCTTTTCCGGATCGAGCCTGTTGGCGACCGGCAACACCTCCTTCAGGGCGAAGGCGCGCGCCGTTTCCTGGATCATGCGGCGCTCGTCGGTCATGTAGCCCATGGTCTTTCCCCTCCCGTTGCCCCAGCATGCTAGCCGGGAATGCAGTACGACTTCGACAGCGCGACGATCCACTACGACATCCGCGGTGAAGGCCGGCCGATCGTCCTCATCCATGGCTGGACCATGGATCACAAGGTCGAGCAGGCCGATCTCGAGCCGATCTTCGAGGGACGAAACGGCTGGCGGCGAATCTACTTCGACCTGCCCGGCATGGGCCGCTCGGCAGCCAAGGCCTCGTTGCGCGCGCAGGACGACATGCTCGAGGCGGTGCTCGCCTTCATCGATCATGTCGTGCCCGACGGCCGGTTCGTGCTCGCCGGCACCTCCGGCGGCGCCTACCTCGCGCGCGCCGTCGCGGTGAAGCGGCGCGCCCGGGTGGCCGGCCTGCTGCTGCGCATGCCCGCCGTCATCGCCGATACGACCAAGCGCACCCTGCCGCCGCAACAACCCCTGGTCCGCAACTCCGCCTTGATGGCCTCGCTGGACCCGGACGAACGCCTGCGGCTGGCCGACGCGCTGGTCCAGTCGCCGTCCTATCTCGAGGCCTTCGGACGGCGCCGGCGAACGCTGGTCGAGCCGGCCATCGAGGCAGCCTCGCCGCTGGTTGTCGAGATGCGCGCCGATCCGGCGCGCTATGGATTTTCCTTCGACCTGCCGGCAATGGAAAAGACCTTCTCGGAGCCGACCCTTATCATCACCGGGCGGCAGGATCCTGTCGTCGGCTATCGCGACGCCTGGGACATCCTGGAAAGCTACCCGCGCGCGAGCTTCGTCGTGCTCGACCGGGCGGATCATGGCTGGCCGATCGAACGGCCGGACCTGCTGGCCGCCCTCGTGGACGACTGGCTGGCGCGCATCGTGCTTGGCGAGAGTTAGCGTTAGGAGACGTCGATGTTCAGCGTGTTTCGTCGTGGTGCGTTGTTTGCGGTACTCGCTGCACCCCTTGCCCTGCTGCCGGGCCAGGGGGGTGCGCAGGATTGGCCCAACCGGCCGGTCACTCTCTACATGGGATTTCCGGCGGGGTCGGGCGTCGACGTCGTGGCGCGCTTGCTGCAACCCTCGCTTGAGAAGAGCCTCGGCCAACGGCTGGTCATCGACTACAAGTCGGGCGCTGGCGGAAATCTCGCCTCCGAGACCGTCGCCAAGGCAAAGCCCGACGGCTACACTTTCCTGCTCGGCACGGCGGCGACCCATGGCGTCAATGCCGCGCTCTACAAGAAGCTGCCGTTCGACGTCGAGGCCGACTTCACGCCGGTCGGCAACATCGTCGACGTGCCCAACGTTCTGGCGATCAACCCGGCGGTGATCGACGCCAAGGACGTGAAGGACTTCATCGCCAAGGTGAAGGCCGAGCCCGGCAAGTACAGCTTCGCTTCGACCGGCAACGGCACCGGCACGCACCTGGCATTTGCCGCTTTCAACGCGCAGGCCGGTCTGAACATGGTGCATGTGCCCTACAAGGGCGGTCCGGACGCGACCAACTCGCTGCTCAAGGGCGAGACCTGCTGCAGCTTCCCGCTCCTGCAGGCCATGCTCCAGCACGCCAGGGCCGGCCGCGTGCGATTGCTCGGCGTGACGACGGCCAGGAGAGTCGCCGTCGTGCCCGACCTGCCGACCATCGCCGAGCAGGGTCTGCCGGGCTACGAGAGCTTCATCTGGTTCGGCATCTTCGCGCCCAAGGGGCTCGATCCCGCGATCGTCGCCAGGATGAATGCCGCCCTGAAGACCGCGATCGAGGATCCGGAGGTCAACAAGAAACTGGTCGAGCTCGGCAACACGCCGCGCTACGAGACGGCGCAGCAATTCGTCGCGACCGTGAAGGCCGACCGTGCCAAGTGGGCCGAGGTGGTGAAAGCGGCTGGCGCGACCATCGACTAGGCCGCTGCCTCCTCGCGGATCATCGCCGCGCCCTTCTCGCCGATCATGATGGTCGGCGCGTTCGTGTTGCCGGTGGTGAGCGTTGGCATCACCGAGGCGTCGATCACGCGCAGGCCCTGCACGCCGTGCACGCGCAGGCGCGAATCGACGACGGCACGCGGATCCTCGCCCATCCGGCAAGTGCCGACCGGATGATAGAGCGTGCTGCCGGTTCTGCGGGCGTAGGCGAGTAGGTCGGCGTCGCTCTCGATGCCGGCACCGGGCTGCAGTTCGCCCCTGCTGAATCGCGTGAGAGAAGGCTGGGCGAAGATCCTGCGTACCAGTCGGATGCCCGAGAGCAACGCCAGTTCGTCGGTCCGGGTCGAGAGGTAGTTGGGCCTGATATGCGGTCGCGCGAAGGGATCGGCGGAGGCAGCCATGATGGTGCCGCGGCTGTCGGGCTTGACCACGCAGATCACGCAACTCATGCCCGGCTCGGTGTCGAGTGCGCCCGGTCGCGTGATGCTGGCGCTGCCTGGCGTGAAGAGGAGCTGCAGGTCGGGCGAGGCCAGTCCCTCGCGGCTGTCGCAGAAGACCTGCGCCGTGGTGACGCCGAAGGTGAGGGCGCCGCGCCCGGTCAGGAAGAAGCGTGCGATCTCGGGCAGCACGCGCGGGAAGCGGGCCACTTCGTTGACCGTGGGCGTGCCATGCACGCGATGGATCACCCGGATCACGTAGTGGTCGATCAAATTGGCGCCGACGCCCGGCAGGTCATGCACCATGGGAATGCCGAGGGATTGCAGGTGCGCCGCCGGGCCGATGCCCGAGATCTGGAGGATGTGCGGCGAGTTCACGGCGCCGCCGCAGACGATGACCTCGCGGTTGGCACGCACGGTGGTCAGGTTGCCGCCGCGCTGGAACTCCACGCCGGTGCAGTGTCTGCCCTCGAAGGTGAGGCGCCCGCCCTGTGCGTCGGTTTCGATGCGCAAGTTCGCCCGCCGTCGGGCCTCGCGCAGGAACGTCTGGGCGGTCGAGCCGCGAAAACGGCCGCGGCGCGTCATCTGGGAGTAGCCGACGCCGTCGCGCTGCTTGCCATTGAGATCGGGATTGAAGCGGAAGCCCGCCTCCTGTGCGGCCCTGACGAAGTGATGCGTGAGCGGCAGGATGGTGCGGTAGTCTTCGACCTTGAGCGGGCCGCCCCGTCCACGCAATTCGGGGTCGCCGCCTTGAACGTAGTGCTCGCTTTTCTTGAAGTAGGGCAGCACGTCGTCCCAGCTCCAGCCTCGTGCGCCCATCTGCGCCCAGCCGTCGAAGTCGGCCGGCGCGCCGCGCACATAGAGCATGCCATTGATCGACGACGAGCCGCCAAGCGTCCGCCCGCGTGGCCACTCCATGCGCCGGTCGTGCGTGCCGGACTCGGGCTCCGTCGTGAAGTTCCAGTTGACCAGCGGATTGCGGATCAGCGAGCGCATGCCGGCCGGAACGTGGATCATCGGATGCCAGTCGCTCGGGCCGGCCTCGAGCAGGATCACCGAGGCGCCGGTTTCCGACAGACGAGACGCCACCACGCATCCGGCCGAGCCCGCACCGACGACAACGTAATCCGCTTGCATGCGTTTCTCCCGTGTGGCCACTGATACCACGAAAGCGAGGGAGCGACGCATGCGCGGCCGGCAAGTGTTCTTTGAAACGCTGATCAATCACGGCGTCGACCGCATCTTCGGCAACCCAGGCACGACCGAGAGCCCGCTGCTCGATTCGCTGCTCGACCATCCGTCGATCCAGTACATCATCCACCTGCACGAGGGCGTGGCGACCGGCGCCGCCAACTTCTATGCCCAGGCGAGCGGCAAGACGGCGTTCGTGAACCTTCATGTGGCGCCTGGCCTCGGCAACGCGATTGGCGCTATCTACAGCGCCTGGAAGAACCACTCGCCAATGGTGGTGACCGCGGGCCAGCAGGACACGCGGCTGCGGCTGCGCGACCCGGTGCTGGGCCACGATCTCGCGGCCATGGCCGCACCCGTCACAAAGTGGAGCGTGCAGGTCGAGAGCGCCGACGAACTCGGTCCCATTCTGCAGCGCGCGTTCAAGATCGCCAACGAAGCGCCAGCCGGACCGGTGTTCGTCGCGCTACCGATCAATGTCATGGAGCAGGAAACGACGATTCCGCCCGGCCGCCCGGCCACGTCCTACCTTGCGAGCCGCCCCGACCCGGCGGGTATCGCGGCCATGGCGAAGCTGCTGGCCGCCGCGAAGAGTCCGGCCATCGTCGCCGGCGATGACGTGGCGCGTGCCGGCGCCAACGGCACCTTGGTAAAGCTCGCCGAAAAGGCGGGGGCGGCCGTGTGGTTCGAGGGCCTGCGTGGGCGCAATTCATTTCCCACCGACCACGCCGCCTATCGCGGCACTCTCGCCTTCGACGCGCCGGGCGTGGCCAAGCAGTTCTCCGGCAACGATCTGGTGCTGATGGTGGGTGGCCCATTCTTCGAGGAAGTCTGGTACGCGCCCGGTGCGCCGTTCCCGGCAGGATGCAAGACGCTGCAGATCGAAGCCGCGCCGGCGCCGCTGGCCTACAACTTTGCGCTCGATGTCGGCGTACTGGCGGAAACGGGCGCGGCGCTCGATGCGCTCCTGGCGGCGCTGCCGCCCCTCGATGGCGCGGCCGGACGCAATGCGGCGCTGGCGGCCCAGAGGGAAGTTGACGACGCGGCGCAGAAGGCTCGGGTCGAGAAGGCCTGGTCGCGCACGCCGACCTCGATGGCTCGCTGCATGGCGGAGGTGAGGGCGGGCACGCCCAGGGGCGCCATCATGGTCGACGAGACCATCACGGCGAACCTCGACCTCTTTAAAACCTTCACCTTCTCGGAGCCAGACGACTATTTCTCCGGTCGTGGCGGCGGCATCGGCCAGGGGCTGGCGGGCGCCATCGGCGTCTCCGTGGCACGGCCCGATGCGCCCATCCTCTGCATGTCGGGCGACGGCTCGTCCATGTACTCGATCCAGGCGCTCTGGACGGCGGCGCATCATGGTCTGCCGATCGTGTTCGTCATCCTCGCCAACCGCGAGTATCGCGTGCTCAAGCACAATATCGACGCCTACCGCGCTCGCTTCGACGTGAGGTCGAACAAGCCCTACATGCACATGGATCTTAGCGGCCCGACGATGGGCTTCGTCGACATGGCCAAGGGCATGGGCGTCGCCGGCACCTATGTGGCCAAGGCCGACGACATCAAGGGCGCCGTCGCGGCCGCCTTCGCATCGGGCAAGCCGCATCTGATCGAAATCGAGATCGAGGGGAAGCGGTAGCTACCTCCTCCTCGCCGGCTTTGCCTTCGCCATCGCGCGTACCTTGTCATGATGAGCGCGCGCGGCGCCGGTGAGCATGGGCAGGTCGTTCCCCGCGAGCAGGAACTTCATGCCTTTGCCGATATAGAGCCCCAGCAGTTCCTCGCTGTAGGCGCCGCCCATGCCGGGGAACTTGCCGTGCTTCCGGCAGGCGGCGACGACGCGATCTACCGCGGACTGGATTTTCTCGTGGCCGGTTTCGCCGGGGATGCCGAGCTCGACCGACAGATCGGACGAGCCGATCAGCAGACTGTCGATGCCGGGCACCGCCGCGATGGCGTCGGCGTTCCGCACCGCCTTGGGCGTCTCGATCATCACCGTGATTAGGACGTTGTCGTTCGCCCGCTTGATGAACTCGCCCATCTTCATCGGCTGGTAGTCGAACTGCGCCTGGCCGCCGCCGACCGAGCGGTGGCCGAGTGGCGGGTAGCGAAGCCTGTCGGCGATCTCGCGCGCCTCGTCGGCGGTGTCGACATGGGGGATCACGATTCCGAGCGCGCCGCCGTCGAGCAGCCGCGTCGCCATGGCGAGCTCACCGTGGGGAACGCGCACGATCGGCGCGATACCGGAATCCTGAGCCGCTACACAAATCTCCGCCGCCGTCTCGATCGACATGATCCCGTGCTCGAGATCGAGGAACAGCCAGTCGAAGCCGGCCGCCTTCATCACCTTGATGATGTCGACATTGCGCACCAGCCGGATGCCGATGCCCACGGCAAGCTGGTTCTTCCTCAATCGCGCCTTGGCGGCGTTGATGGCATGGGCCATGGTTTCCCCCTCGATACGTCTTTGCGGTAGGCTAGTCGTCATGACATTCCGTGTCGAACGGATCGACCATGTCGTGCTGCGGGTGCAGGACCTGCCGGCCATGGTGGCTTTTTACGAGCGCGCGCTGGGGTTCAAGGTCGAGCGCCGCGTCGAGCGCATCGGCCTGGTCCAGATGCGGGCTGGCGCCTCGATGTTGGATCTGGTGCCGGGTGAGCGACCCGCCAGGGGCGCCAACATGGACCATTTGTGCTTCCGCATAGAGCCCTTCGATCGCGCCGCCATTGTCGAACGGCTGTCTGTGCACGGCATTGCGGTGGGCGAAACGGCGGACCGCTACGGCGCGGAAGGCAGCGGGCCCTCGGTCTACTTCCACGATCCCGAAGGCAACCAGATCGAGCTCAAGGGGCCGAGCCGCGACGGGCCGGCGCATTAGGGCTTGGCCGTTGCGCTCCATATGCTAGCCTGCCGGCAATCAATCGATAAATTTGACTCGCGTGAACTGGGAGGAAGTCTGATGCGGAAAGCTGCACTCGTTGCTGTGACTGTTGCCGCGTTCGCGACCGGCGTGCCGGTCGCGTTTGCCCAGAAGCAGGGCGGCATTCTCAAGGTGACGCACCGGGACAATCCGCCGAGTGCCTCGATCCACGAGGAGGCGACGATCTCGACCGTCATTGCCTTCATGCCGGTCTTCAACAATCTCGTGATGTTCGACCCGAAGGAGAAGTTCAACTCCCCGGACAAGATCGTGCCCGACCTGGCCGAAAGCTGGTCGTGGAACGCCGACAAAACGAAGCTCACCTTCAAGCTGCGCTCGGGGGTGAAGTGGCACGACGGCAAGCCGTTCTCGGCCAGCGACGTGAAGTGCACGTTCGATGCTTTGACCGGGCAAGGCGATGAGAAGGTCAAGGACCTGATCCGCAAGAATCCGCGCAAGGTTTGGTACGACAATCTCAAGGAGATAACCGTCGGCTCTCCAACCGAGGTGACGTTCACGCTCGGTCGGCCACAGCCGTCGTTCCTGTCGATGCTGGCCTCGGGCTACACTCCGGTATACGCCTGCCATGTCGACGGTCGCACCCT
Source organism: Enhydrobacter sp. (assembly GCA_025808875.1). Taxonomy (NCBI): domain Bacteria; kingdom Pseudomonadati; phylum Pseudomonadota; class Alphaproteobacteria; order Hyphomicrobiales; genus Enhydrobacter; species Enhydrobacter sp. The sequence continues at coordinate 123,781 of CP075528.1, forward strand.
GCGGTCCAAGCCGATCGGCACGGGCCCGTTCAAGGTCGTTGACTTCAAGCGCAACGAATCGATCAAGCTCGAGCGCAACCCCGACTACTGGAAGAAGGGGCAGCCCTATCTCGACGGCATCGAGTACAAGATCGTTCCCAACCGCAGCACGCGCGTGCTCGGGTTCGTCGCCGGCGAATTCGACATGACGTTCGATTCGGATATCACCTTCCCGCTGCTCAAGGACGTCAAGGATCAGGCGCCCCACGCGGTGTGCGAGGCGCGGCCGACCAACGTCCGCTCCAACCTGATCGTCAATCGCGACAGGGAGCCGTTCGACAACCCCAAGATCCGCGAGGCGCTGGTGCTGGCGATCGACCGCAAGCCGTTCAGCGACATCCTGACCCAGGGCAACGACCTGATCGGTGCGGCCATGCTGCCGGCACCTGCCGGCGTCTGGGGCATGAAGGCCGAGGAATTGGCCAAGCTGCCGGGCTTCGGGCCGGACACGGCGAAGAACATCGCCGACGCCCAGAACATCATGAAGAGCCTGGGGTACGGGCCCGACAAGCCGCTCAAGGTCAAGGTGGCGACCCGCAACATCGCCATCTATCGCGACCCGGCCGTCATCCTGATCGACCAGCTCAAGAAGATCTACATCGACGGCGAGCTCGATCCGATCGACACCACCGTCTGGTTCACCCGCGTCCAGCAGAAGAACTACCAGATCGGCCTCAACCTGACCGGCGCGGGTGTCGACGACCCGGACGTGATGTTCTTCGAGAACTTCCACAGCAAGTCGTCGCGCAACTACACCGGCTACAACAATCCCGAGATCGACAAGCTGATCGTCGAGCAGTCGAGCATCGAGGACAAGGCCGCGCGCATGAAGCTGGTGGCCCAGATCGAGGAGATCCTGACCAAGGACGCCGCGCGGCCCACCATCCTGCACAACGTCTCCAACACGTGCTGGCAGCCGTTCGTGAAGGGAGTCGTGCTGCAGCACAACAGCATCTACAACAGCTGGCGGTTCGAGAACATCTGGCTGGAGAAGTAGCCGCAACACCGGCCTGGGACGGCGTCGATGGGAGCTTACCTGACGAGGCGCGTGCTGCTGATGGCGCTGACATTGCTCGGCATGTCGGTGCTCATCTTCGTCATGCTGCGCCTCGTCCCGGGCGACATCGCCGACATCCTGGTGGACTCGGCCGGCATCGTCGATGCCGACGAGAAAGCGAAGATCGTCAAGGAGCTCGGCCTCGACCGGCCGTTGGTGGAACAGTACCTCTACTGGCTGGGAGGGCTGTTCCAGGGCGATCTCGGCTTCGCCTATGTCTCCGAGCGGCCGGCGCTCGAGGAGATCGCTCCGCGCATCCCGGTCAGCGCGAAGCTCGCCCTGCTGGCGCTGATCTATTCGGTGATCCTCGGCGTGCCGCTCGGCGTCATCAGCGCGGTGCGCCAGAACACCGGCCTCGACTACATCCTGCGCGTGTTCAGTCTCAGCGGCCTGTCGCTGCCGTCGTTCTGGCTGGCGCTGCTCATCCTCATGGCCTCGGTCCAGTGGTTCGGCGTCATCCCGATCTACACCAACGAACCTCGAAGCATGATCGACGAGATTTTGCTGCTCAGCGTGCCAGCGGCCGCCGTCGGGTTCCGAAGCTCGGCGCTGATCATGCGATTGACGCGCTCGTCCATGCTCGAGGTGCTGCGGCAGGACTATATCCGCACCGCCCGTTCCAAGGGCGCCTCGCAGACCTCGGTGAACTACGAACACGCCCTGCAGAACGCCCTGCTCCCGGTCGTCACCATCATCGGCATCGAGGCGGCGTTCCTGATTGGCGGCCTGATCGTCACCGAGACCGTGTTCAACATCCCCGGCGTCGCCCGCTTCCTGGTCGAGGCGATCCTGTGGCGCGACTACCCGATCGTGCAGAACATCGTGATGCTGATCGCCTTCATTACGGTGGTCGTCAACTTTCTGGTGGACATGGCGTATATGCTGCTCGACCCCCGCATCAAGTACGCCGACTGAGGGATCATGGCCATCATCGACCATGACGCCGCACTCGCCCGCGCCGGGGCCAACGTCACCGGCTTCTGGAGCCAGGCGGCCTTTCTCGCCCGTCGCTATCCGTTGGGCGCCGTCGGCGGGCTGATCGTCATCCTCTTCGTCCTGACGGCGACCTTCGCCAACGTCATCGCGCCGGTCGATCCGCTGAGCACCAACTCGCGCGCCTCCCTGGCTGCCCCGAGCTCCAGTTTCTGGCTCGGCGCCGACTTCATGGGACGGGACATGTTCAGCCGCATCGTCTACGGCGCGCGCATCTCGCTCGCCGTGGCCGCCGGCGCCACCGGGCTGGGCTTCGTGATCGGCATCGCCATCGGCCTCGCCAGTGGCTTCCTGGGTGGGTGGTTCGACCTCATCACGCAGCGCGTGATGGACATCATGCAGGCCCTGCCGCTGCTCGTCCTGGCGCTGGTCATGGCGGCCTCGCTCGGCCCGTCCCTCGAGAACACGATCATCGCCATCGCCGTCGCCCTGGTACCTAACGTTGCGCGCGTCGTGCGCTCGAGCACGCTGTCGCTGCGCGAGCAGCCCTTCGTCGAGGCGGCGCGCGCCGTCGGCATGGGTGAAGTGCGGATCGCCATCCGCCACGTGCTGCCTAACACCTTGGCGCCGCTGATCGTGCTGGCGACGGCGCAGCTCGGCTCGGCGATCCTCACCGAGGCGTCGCTGTCGTTCCTCGGCCTCGGCATCCCGGAGCCTTATCCGTCGTGGGGCCGCATGCTGTCGGAGTCGGCCGCCGAGTACGTGCGCACCGCACCGTGGCTGGTGATCTTCCCCGGCGTCGCCATCAGCCTCACCGTGTTCGGCACCAATCTGCTGGGCGATGCGTTGCGAGACATCTTCGATCCGCGGGAGCGCACATGAGCGCTCTGCTCGAGGTCGACGACCTCGGTACGTGGTTCTATACACGACAAGGCATCGTCAAGGCCGTCGATGGGGTGGATTTCCAGGTTGCCGCGGGCGAGACCCTGGCGATCGTCGGCGAATCGGGCTGCGGCAAGAGCATGACCGCGCTGTCCCTGATGCGCCTGATCCCCGATCCGCCGGGCCGCATCGTGTCGGGATCGGTGCGGCTCGCGGGCCGCGACCTGCTCAAGATCAGCGAAGAAGAGATGCGCGACGTGCGCGGCAACGAGATCTCGATGATCTTCCAGGAGCCGATGACGTCGCTCAACCCGGTCATGACCATCGGCAAGCAGATCGCCGAGGCGCTGATCCTGCACCGTGACATGGACAAGAAGGCGGCGCACAAGCGCGCCATCGAGATGCTCGATCTCGTGCGCATCCCCGAGCCGGCGCAGCGCGCCAAGGAGTATCCGCACCAGCTCTCCGGCGGCATGCGCCAGCGCGCCATGATCGCCATGGCGCTGGCCTGCAATCCCAAGGTGCTGATCGCGGACGAGCCCACCACGGCGCTCGACGTCACCATCCAGGCGCAGATCCTGGAGCTGATCGTCGAACTGCAGCGCGAGTTCAGCGCCGCCGTCATCCTGATCACGCACGACCTCGGCGTGGTCGCCGAGACGGCGCGGCGTGTCATCGTCATGTATGCCGGCCGCAAGGTCGAGGAGGCAGAGGTCGGAGAGCTCTTCGCCAAGCCGATGCATCCCTACACGGTCGGCCTGCTCGCCTCGATCCCTCGGCTCGACCTGATGCGCGGCAAGGAGCAGAGCATCGGCTCCCGGCTGCAGGAGATTCCCGGCATCGTGCCGCCGTTGTTCGACCTGCCGCAGGGCTGCGCCTTCGCGCCGCGCTGCGGCAAGGCCGACGACCATTGCCGGCGCGAGCGTCCGGCCTACGAGCAGAAGAGGACAGGCCATTGGGTCGCCTGCTGGCACGCCGATGGCTAGCGCCAACATGCCGGTCGTCGAGGTCAAGGACCTCAAGAAGCACTTCCCGGTGCGCAAGGGGCTGCTGCGAAGCACGGTCGGCCACGTCTATGCCGTCGACGGCGTGAGCTTCACCATCGGGGCGGGGGAGACGCTCGGCCTGGTCGGCGAAAGCGGCTGCGGCAAGACCACGGCCGGCCGCACCGTTCTGCGGCTGATCGAGCCGACGTCGGGATCCATCAAGGTCGAGGGCCAGGAGATCGTCGGCCTCGGCAAGGCCGAGATGCGGCCCTACCGGCGGCAGATGCAGATCATCTTCCAGGATCCGTTCTCGTCGCTGAACCCGCGCATGACCGCAGGCGACATCGTCGGCGAGCCCCTTCTGGTGCATGGCGTCGCCAACACGAAGGAACGGGCCGCGCAGGTCGAGGCCCTGTTCCAGCGGGTCGGCCTGCGGCCGGCGCAGATGGCGAACTTCCCGCACCAGTTCTCGGGCGGCCAGCGCCAGCGCATCGGCATCGCCCGCGCACTGGCGCTCGGGCCGAAGCTGATCGTCGGCGACGAGCCGGTCTCGGCGCTCGACGTTTCCATCCAGGCGCAGGTCATCAACCTCCTGATGGACCTGCAGCGCGAGCGCCAGCTCTCCTATCTCTTCATCTCGCACAACCTCGCGGTGGTCGAGCACATCAGCCACCAGATCGCGGTGATGTATCTCGGCCGCATCGTCGAGTACGCCGACACCAGGTCGATCTTCACCCGCGCCCAGCATCCCTATACCGAGGCGCTGCTCTCGGCCGTGCCGGTGCCCGATCCGGCGATCCGCCGCCAGAAGCGCGTCCTGCAGGGCGACGTGCCGAGCCCGGTGAAGCCGCCGCCCGGCTGCCACTTCCACACGCGCTGCCCCTATGCCGTGGCGCGCTGCAAGGTCGAGGCGCCCCCGCTGCGCGAAATCGCGCCGGGCCATCACGTTTCCTGCCATCTGCGCTAGACTGCCCCTCCCAGGGGAGGAAACGGCGTCATGACTGCGTGGGATTACATCATCGTCGGCGGTGGTTCGGCAGGCTGCGTTCTGGCCAACCGGCTGAGCGAGGACGCCAACGTCAAGGTGCTGCTGCTCGAGGCGGGCCCGCGCGACAAGTCGATGTGGATCGACATCCCGGCCGGCTTCACCAAGCTCCTGAACCACAAGTCGCTCAACTGGAATTTCGAGATGGAGGCCGAGGAGGGCATGGCCGGCCGTCGCATCCCGTGCCCGCGCGGCAAGACCCTGGGCGGCTCGAGCTCGATCAACGGCATGCTCTATGTCCGCGGCCAGCCGCTCGACTACGACACCTGGAGCCAGCTCGGCAATCGCGGCTGGTCCTACGAGAGCGTGCTGCCCTACTTCAAGAAGTCGGAGCACTACGAGGGCGAGGGCGATGCCTCGCGCGGCAAGGGCGGCCTGCTGAACGTGCGCGACATGAACGAGCGCCACGTGCTGTGCGACGCCTTCATCGACGCCGCCGAGGCCACCGGCTTCCCGAAGAACAAGGACTACAACAACGGCAACCAGGAAGGCTTCGGCTACTATCAGGTGACGATCAAGAACGGCAAGCGCTGGTCCACGGCGCGCGCCTTCCTCGATCCCGCGCGCGGCCGCCCCAACCTCGCGATCGAGACCGACGCCCTGGTCGACCACGTCGTGCTCGAGGGAAGGCGCGCGGTCGGCGTCGCCTACTCGGTGAACGGCCAGAAGCGCGAGGCGCGCTGCGGCCGCGAGGTCGTCGTGTCGTGCGGCTCCGTCCAGTCGCCCGGCGTGCTCGAGCGCTCGGGCATCGGCCAGCCGGAGCTGCTCCGCCGACTCGGCATCGAGGTCCGCCACGAGCTGAAGGGCGTCGGCGAGAACTACGGCGACCACTTCGCGCCGCGCATGAACTGGCGGGTCAACCAGAAGATCACGCTCAACGAACGGACGCGCGGGCTGAGCCTGCTGCGCGAGATCATGAAGTTCTACACGTCGGGCGCCGGCGTGCTGACCTGGACGGCCGGCGTCGTCTACGGCTTCATCCGCACGCGGCCCGGCCTCGAATCGCCCGACATGCAGTATCACATGGCGCCGGCGAGCTACGATTCGGCGCAGAAGCGCCTGCTCGAGCGCGACCCCGGCATGACCGTGGTGATCGGCCAGTGCCGCCCCGATTCGCGCGGCTCGATCCACATCAGGTCGGCCGAGCCCGGCACCGAGCCCGCGATCAAGCCCAACTTCCTCAGCGCCCAGACCGACCGCGACTGCACCGTCGCGGGCATGCAGATCGCGCGCAGGATCATGCAGCACCCGGCGATCGCCAGGTACATCGCCTTCGAGAACAACCCCGGCGACAAGGTGCAGAGCTACGACGAGTGGCTCGACTTCGCCCGCCGCACCGGACAGACCACCTACCATGTCATCGGCACCTGCAAGATGGGCGGCGATCCGATGGCGGTGGTCGACGATCGCCTGCGCGTGCACGGCATCGCCGGCCTGCGCGTCGTCGACGCCTCGATCATGCCGACCGTCACCTCCGGCAACACCAACGCCCCCACCATCATGATCGCCGAGAAGGGCGCCGACCTGATCAAGGAAGACGCCAGGACGGGCGCTGCGAAGCTCGCCGCCTGATCGCTATTTCTGCTCGGCCGGCACGCCGAGCGAGAGCATCAGGCGGTTGGCCCAGTTGAAGAACGAGGCGGCGCCGATGATGTCGGCGATCGCCGCATCGTCGAGGCCCGCCTGGCGCAGCCGCGCGACGTGTCCGGCGCCGAAGGTCATCGGGATCGTCGTGAGCGCCACCGAGGCGGCGACGATGGCGTCCCAGCGCTCGTCCAGCCCGGCCTCGACGCCTTTCTCGAGCAGGCGGTCGACGTCCTCCGTCCGCTTGGAATAGACCGCGGCGTGGCGGGCGTGGACGGAGGCGCAGTAGATGCAGCCGTTCAGCCGCGAGGTGGCGGCGGCGGCGAGCTCGCGGTCGGCGCGCGGCGCGCCGCCGGCGGTGTTGTAGAAGATGTCCTTGTCGGTGCGCGTGCGCGCCTCGAGCACGTCGGGATCGCGCGCCAGCAGCCGGAAATAGTCGGATTTCGAGCGCGCGGCGTCGACCAGGCTCTCCTTCTGCCGCTCCGTCAGCGCCGCCTCGGCGACCGGCTCGAGCCACGGCAGCCAGTCGAGCATGTCGCGGGTGAAGACGACCGGCTCGGAATGCGCCGGCGGGGTCAGGGTCCTGTCGGTCATGCGAGCTCCGCGTTGAGCACTCTCAGCCCGGCGACGACGCGGATCTGGAAGGCGAGGAAGGAGACGAGCTGGGAGAGAGTCACGATCTCGGTCGTCGTCCAGCCCGCGTCGAGCAGCTTCTGCAGCGCGGCCGCCGAGGCATCGCGCGGATGGAACACCAGCATGTGGACGTGCTCGAAAGCGGCGGCGAGCTTCGGGCCGAGCGCGGCGCGCGCCGCGTCGTCGATGCGATGGATCGGGCCCGCCGCATCCTCGGCGCTGAGCGGACCCCTGGGGAAGCGGCCGTAGGGTCCCTCGCCGCGCGCGGCCGCGACCTGGGCGGCGACGGCGCCGCGCAGTCCCGCCGGCAGCTTCGACTCGTAGTGCGCGCCGGTCCGCGGCTCGCGGTGCAGGCCGGCGACGAAGGCGGCGACGGCGAAACGCTCGTCGGGCGTGAAGCCGCCCGGCGCCGCGGGCGCGAACAGCGCGTCGTAGCTCGCCTGGGCGTGCTTGCGCGCCTCGGCGCGTTGCGCCCGCACGGCGTCGAGCCTCGAGCCCGGCGCGATGCCGACCAGCGCGTCGATGACGTCGCTCATGCCACCCTCCGCACGTCGGGCGCGGCGGCGCCTTGCCAGCCCAATGCCGGTGCGACCTTCTCGGCGACCAGCTCGATCGAGCGCAGGATGAAGGGATGCGGCGGGTCGATCGAATGCGACTGCACGGTGAGGTCGGTGGCGCGCCCGAGCGTGTCGTCGGCCTGCATCGAGGCGATGACCTCGTCGGGCGTGCCGACATGGATGTCGAACGCGGCGATCAGATCGCCCACCAGTTCCCGGGCGTCGCGGTTGCCCGCGTTGGTCAGGCGATGGCGCATGCGCCCGGCACCGATCTCGGCGAGCCGCATCGCCTCCTCGAGGTCGTCGGCCACGAACACGGTGCGCGAGGCGAGGATGCGCGGCTCGCGGCCCTTCGGCAGCGCCTCGAGATAGGCGTCGATCATCGGATTCTGGATGTCGGCCAGGGTGGCGTTCGGCGTCTCGGCCGGTCGCGGCTGGGTGCGCGAGAGCATGAGGCCGTCGCCGGCCAGGCCGGCGCGGCGCGCGCCCTCGACCGAGAAGGTCGCCTGCCAGATCCGGTCGGCGAGGCCCGGGCTCTGCGGATAGAGCCGGTCGCCGCCCGGCAGCTCGCCGCCCGACCAGGCGGTGCGCATCAGGTCGAGATTGCCGTTCATCAGCTTGTGACGGTCGTTGCTGTCGAGCCCGAAGGCGGTGAAGGCGGTCAGGTTGCCGCCCGGCCCGACGCCGATCTCGAGCCGACGCTCGCACATCAGGTCGAGCACCGCGGCATCCTCGGCGACGCGGATCGGCAGTTCGAGCGGCAGGGTGACGATGCCGGTGCCCAGCCGGATGCGCCGCGTGCTGGCGGCGACGTGCGCCAGGAACACGAAGGGTGCCGGCAGGCCGCCTTCGGCCTCGTGGAAATGGTGCTGGGCGATCCAGGCCGAATCGTAGCCGAAGCGCTCGGCGTGCTGGATCTGCGCCGTCGCCAGGCGGTAGCGCTCGGCGGCGTCGGTCTCGTCGAGCAGCCGGGTGAAGAAACCGAGCCGCTTGATGGGGAATTTGGTGCTCATCGGAACGAACTTGGCGCGGATGGCGAGCGGTAGGCAAGCCTTCCCGACCGACCTCTTTGTCGCGATGTCCGCGACGAAGAGGCTGACGTGAATAACGGCGATTTATTCGGCGGCATGGGGCGACCATAGCCGCGAACGGGTGCAAAAGCCTAACAGGGTCGACGGATTCGGGCGGATGCAGATGCCATCGGCATCGAAGGCGGATTCGACCCCCGCGGCGGCGGAAGATAACGGCGATTTATCCGCACGGCGGGCGCCGCCGGGGCGGCGAGCGGCCGCGCGAGACCGTCTGGTCGACGGATTCGGGCGGATGCAGATGCCATCGGCGTCGAAGGCGCGTTCGACCGGCCCTCGGGGAGAGTCGGCGGAGAGTCAAATGCATCGAACGGAGAGTCAGATGCGTCGGTTCGCTGGCAAATAGCGATGGCCGACCGCATATCGCGGCCATGGAGAAGAAGGACACACGCTTTGGCGCGGGCAACACGGCCGGTGTCGGCCGGCCCGAGGGCCGCAAGAACGACACCACATTGGCGCGCGAGGCGATGCTGGAGGGCCTGTACGAGCAGGCGCGCGAGGTCCTGCGCCAGGCGTTGGACAAGGGCAGCGAATCGGCGGCCAAGTTCGTGATCCGCATGGTGAGCGGGCTGCCGCGCGGGGCGGTGGTGAAGCTCGACCTGCCGCGCACCGACACGGTGGCGGGGGTGGACGAGGCGGAGCAGGTGGTCGTGGCGGCGGCGGCGGCGGGCGAGCTGTCGGCGGTCGATGCGCTGGCGTGGTTCGGCCTGTTCGAGATGCGTCGGCGCTGCCTCGAGACACGCGACCTGGAGCGGCGGGTGAAGAAGGCGGGCAAGGCGCAGGAGAAGAACGAGGCGTTCGCCGATGCGCTGAACCGCACGGCCGACGGTATGGCCTCGTCCGAGCGGCTGGAGCGGCTCGAGGAAGCGGCGAAGCCCGATCTCGACGACGAGACGCGCTATGGCGAGATCGGCGATCGCTTCTTCGCCGAGGCGACGCCGGAGCGGGCCGAGCGGGTGCGTGCGGCGGCACGCGAGGTGCTGAAGGAACAGCAGCAGGAGCAGGAGCAGCGCGAGCGCGAGGCCGCGGCGGCCGCCGCACGTCCCGCGCCGGACGGTCGGCCGCCGCCGGAGCATCAGCCGCCAGAGCAACAGCCGCCGCCGGGCTTCGGCTGAGGGTTGCCCGCCGCGGCCCGCTTCCACGGTGTCGAACCATCATGGCCATCGGCCCCGCGTGCCATCGAAGGAGAAGGGACACGGCCACCTGATCGGTCGTTCGTCGGAGTGTGGTGCGCCCGGCGGGACACGCTCGAAGGCTGACAGCCGGCCTTCACCTCCGATTCAGCCCAAGCTCGGATCGACCGACAGAATGGTCTTGCCGGTTCCGTGACCGGAGAGCGCATATTCGAGTGCCTCGCGGTATTCGCCGAATGCGAAGACCCTGCCGACCGGTACGTTGAGCTCGCCCTTCGCGACCCAGGCGAGCAATTCGTCGAGTTCGCTGGCGGCGGCCTCGACCTCGAACACCGCGCTGAACTGACGGTAGTCTACTCCGATGAGGGCTGCTCCCTTGAGGAGTGGCAAGTTCACCGGCAAGGCCGGTATGTCGCCGCCGGCAAAGCCTACGATGAGGTAGCGCCCGCCCCATCCAAGCGACCGGAACGCAGGCTGCAGCAATGGTCCGCTGACCGGATCGAAGACGACGTCGATGCCGCCCGGGGACGCCGCTTTCAACCGGTCCCGCCATCCTTCAACGGCCCGGTCGAGTGTGGCTCCTGCACCTGCCTGTGCAACGATGGCGCGCTTCTGCTCGGTCGAGGCGACACCGATGACATTCGCGCCGAGCAAGCGACCGACCTGGACTGCCGCCAATCCGACTCCACCGGCCGCGCCGATCACCACCAAGGTCTCTCCCGCCTTGAGTCCGGCGCGATCGCGAAGACCGTGCAGGGCGGTGGCGTAATTGACTCGAAATCCGGCGGCCTGGTTCATGCTCATCCGGTCAGGCATGCGGCTGACGGTCCGTTCCGAGGCGATCGCGTACTCCGCAAAGCCGCCGCGTGCCTGCGCCAAGACACGCTCTCCTATGGCGAATCCCGTGACCCCGGGCCCCAGCGCATCCACCAAGCCTGCGAGCTCGGCCCCGGGCACGTGAGGCAAGGATGGCTTGACCTGGTAGCGGCCGAGCGCAACCAGAGCGTCGACGAACCCGACCCCGCAAGCAGCGACCTTGACACGAACTTCGCCGTCGCCCGGCTGGGGCGCCGGCAGGTCGACGACGGCATAGTTGTCGATAGAGCCGAGATCCGTGGTCTGTATAGCCTTCATTGAGACGAACCTTCGTCTTGAGGAACCGCGGCCATGCGTTGGCAGGTTGTGCTTGATGGTGGCGAGCCGCCGCAACATGAGCGCGGTCGATGCGGAACTCGAGAGGAAGCCTGGCGACGAGGTGACGGTTGCAACTGGGCGGCGCGTCGACACGCGGTGCCCGGCTGGCCGTTCTCGTGTCCGCCGCCGGACTTCCGCTGAGGGCTACCCGCCGAGCAGGGCCGGTGCCGCCTCGAGCTCGCGGCGCTCGACCTTCTTCACGATCTCGGTGAGCCTGGCGTGGGTCGGGGCGGGCACGCCGATATGGGCACCGCGCTCGGCGACATAGCCGTTCATGAACTCGATCTCGGTGCGGCGTCCCTTGCGGATGTCCTGCGCCATCGACGGACGCTGGATGTCGGCGCGCGGGTTGACGTTGGAGCCCGGCCGCATCAGCGCCTCGATCTCGTCGAGCGCCGCCTTGTCGCCCTCCGACGCCTTGGCGAGCGTCTCGGGATCCATCTTGCCGATCTTCTCGATCTGGTAGCCGAGTGCCTGGCCGACGCGCACCGCCTCGCCGCCGAGCTTGATCGAGAAGCGGCGGATCGCGTCGTTGCGGTCGCAGTCGGCGCCGGTGAGGCCGGTCGCGGCCGACACGCCGTTCTTCATGCCGTTCTGGCAGAGCTTCGACCAGCGCTCGCCCCACAGGTTGGTCGTGGTCTTGGCGCTGTCGATGCGCGCCACCATCTCGCGCAGCTCCTCGACCCGCCTTGTGATGCGGCCGTGCACCTCGCCGACCCGGAACACGGTGTGCTTGTCGCCGCCCCTGGCGACGGTGCGGCGGATGCGGGCGGCCTCGTACATGTCGACCGAGATCAGCGAGGCCACCATGCCGACCGTCTTGCCCCAGCCGACCACGCCCGCGATGCGCTCCTCGTTCAGGCAGTTCTGCAGCGACACGACGTAGCCGTCGGGAGCGAGATACTGCTTGATCAGCGCCGTCGCCCATTCGGTGTCGTAGGACTTCATCGAGACGAAGGCGATGTCGATCGGCTTCTGGCGCGACAGCGACTCGACCTCGGTCAGATGCATGGTCCTGGCTTTCGTGACCGTGATCTTTTCCTCCGGCGTGACGCCGTCGAGCTCGAGCCCGCGCTTGCGGATGGCCTCGATGTTCTCCGGCCAGAAATCGATCAGGGTCACGTCCTCGCCGGTATGCGCCAGCCATCCGCCGACATAGCCGCCCAACGCGCCCGTTCCGACCACCGCGATCCGCTTGCCCATCCTACTCCTCCTCAAGGTTCCCCACCTCATGCTGAGGAGGGCGCGCAGCGCCCGTCTCGAAGCATGGGCACCAACAAGACTGTATCCCACCCTTCGAGACGCGGCCTATGGCCGCTCCTCAGGGTGAGGCCGACCTAAGGCAGCTTGGCGAGGAACGCCTCGACCGCCTGATTGAACCGCGCGGGCTGGTGCAGGTTGGCTGCGTGGCCCGCGTCGGGAATGACCGCCTTGGCCGCTCCCGCGATCTTGGCCGCCATGTAGTCGGTGGCGGCGATGAAGTTGGTGTCGTCGGCGCCGACCAATACCAGGGTCGGCACTTTCACGCTCTCGAGCGACCGGATCACCCGGTCGTTCTGCTGGGCCAGCATGCCGCGCGCCGCCCGCGCCAGCCCGCTGGCGTCGCGATGCCGGGTGAGCTTGACCTCGTCGCTGGTGTTGAGCGCCGCGAGGCCGCGCGCCTCCAGGTCGGCCGCACGCTTGTGCGCCGTTTCGTTCCATTTGACGCGCGCTTCGTCTTTCTTGAAGCCGGGGCCGGTGTCGAACAGCATCAGCGCCCGCACGCGCTCGGGATGGGTGGCGTGGAAGGCGAGCGACATGTAGCCGCCCAGCGACAGGCCGGCGACGATGGCCTGCGCCGCGCCGACCCGGTCGAGCAGCGCCTTCATGTCAGCGACGGTGAGATCCTCCGAGTAAAGGCTCTGATCGGCCGGATAGTCGCTTTCGCCGTGGCCGCGCATGTCCCATACGACCACTTGGTAGCGGTCCTTCAGCGCCGCGATCTGGCCGTCCCACATGCGGCAGGTCGAGCTGTAGCCGTGGCTCAGCAGCAGTGTGGGTCCGCTGCCGTGCACCTCGTAGTGGATCTTCACGCCATTGCGGTCGAGCTTGGCCATCATTCCCTCACGCGCGTTTCGGCGCGTGCCTTCTCGAGATAGCGGTCGGCGTCTTCCTGCAGCAGGAAGCGCTCCTTCATCAGTCGATCGACCGCGGCCTGCACCTGGCTGACATAGTCGGCACGGTTCGGGTAGCGCGCGGCGATCCTGTCGACCGGGAAGGGCAGGCAGGAGCCGTCGCGGTCGGCGAGCTCGCCCCGGGGATAGGGCGGCTTGTACTCGTTCCAGCCGGTGTAGGTGGCGAGCGGCACGGCGATGTCGGGCAGGCGAATGCCCGCGACCTCGTTGCCGTCCTCGTCGACGCGCGAGACCAGGATCCGGCGCTCGCCCACCCGGTTCGCCCGCCTGACCACGGCCGCGCCGGGCAGGTCCGGAAAGCCGGTCTTGTCGGGCTCGACCAGGGTGCCGTCGGCGAGCCGCGGCACGCGGCTGGCCGGCGGCGCCGTGCCCGACACGACCCAGTCGTCGAGCGCCGTCAGCAGGGCGCGCACCGCCGGCATCGGATTGTGCGGGTTGCGCGGATTGACGTTGGGGCCGTTGTCGGACGGTGCGCCGGCGCGTCCGCCGTGCTGGGTGCCGGCGATCATGTAGACCCGGCTGTTCGCCGGCAGATCGACGTCCGTCGTGCCGGCCGGGTCGGTGGTGAGCAGCGAGGCGCCCTTCTGCCAGTATTCGGTCGAGGTGTTGGTCTCGATCAGCCTGGGGTCGCAACCGTCGCCGCGGAGCAGCGATGCCTTCTGCCGCGTGATCGGATCCTCGAGCGTCGCGGTCGAGAAGGGGAACCAGGCCTCGGGATAGTCGTGATCCTCATGCTGGGTGTTGGTGCGCGCGGGCTGGCCGAACGGCACGTTGAAGTAGAGCCGGCCGACGCCCGCGATGTGGCTCAGGATGCCGTCGAACACGACGCGGCCCTGTTCGTCGCGATTGAAGCCCTCCGACACGTGATGGCGCAGGTAACGGCCGGCCTGGCTGAAGCCGATGGCGAGCGCGTGGCGGATCGGTCCGCCGGTCGCGGCCAGCGCCTTCGGATCGTGGCGCAGGAAGCTCACGAAATCGCGCGTCGCGGCGAAGCCCAGCCCCTGCACCTTGGGATTGCTCGCCGAATAGCTGAACTCGTAGAGGAAGCCGGGCCGCGGCGCGCCGTCGGCCGGCTTGATGCTGCGCCCGTCGACCTGCACCCAGGCGACGTCCTGCGGCGGATCGGCCTGGCGTTCGCGCACCGTGAGGCGCGCGCCGTCCGCCGACGCCATCTCGTGGCTGAGCTTGAAAGTCTCGAGGATGCCGGCGCGCGTGCCCGAGACGAACTCGTCCGCGATCGTCCGCACGATCGGCTTTCCGTCATCGGTGGCGACCGGCGCGCCGAGGCCCAATCCGAGATTGGCGCGCGGCGCGTCGGGATCCCAGCCCGACCAGACGACGGTATAGCCCCGTCGCAGCGGGAAGCCGTTGCCAAGATCGGCCACGGTCTTCGGATCGTTCATGCCCTGCGGGCCGTCGCAGAGATTGCCGATCAGCATCTTGCGGCCGCGATTGTTGACCTCGTAGAGGATGCGGCCGTTGCCCGCGGCCGCATCCCTCGGCCGCAGGAGGTAGAAATCCGTCGCATACTCGACCTTGCCGCGCGCGTTGCGCGGCGCCCGGTCGATCAGGGCGATGCGCCGGCTCGCCTCGGCCCGCGGGTCGATCTCGCCGCGCGCCACGCCGATCACCTTTTCATAGGCGCCCGTTGCGCCGAAGGCCGCGCCGTCGGCCAGCGCCTCGACGCGCCCGATCGTGACGTCGACGATCACGACGGCGGCGGGAAGTTCAGCTCGACACCGATTCCGTCGGGATCGTAGAGGAAGATCTGCTGGCCGCCGGTGCGCGGGATAACCTGCTCGCGGAACTTCACCTTCCGGCGCTTGAGCTTGCGGCGGACGCCGGCGATGTCGGTGGCGGCGAAGGCGATGTGGTCGAAGCGGCCGGTGTCCTTGAACTTCTTCCTGGTGCCGCGCACGACGATGCCCTCGCGCGGCTTGCGCTTGCCGAGCAGGTGCACGGTCGGCACGCCGCCGGAATAGAGCCAGTAGCCGGGGAAGCCGAGCGGCGGGCGATCGCCGTTCTTCAGCCCCAGCACCTCGCAGTAGAATTTCCTGGTCTTCTCGAGATTGGACGGCTCGATCGTGTAGTGCTGCAGGACGCCAAGCGGCATGGTGTGCTCCCTAAACTCTCGTTCAAACCCAGGTGAGATCGGCTTCGGCGCCCAGCATCCAGGCGCCGACGGTCTCGAAGTGCGAGAGGCGACCCTGCAGTTGCTGGGTCACGGTATGGATGTCGCGGAAGCGCCGCTCCAGCGGATGGTTCTCGAAGATCGCCGTCGCGCCCGCCGCGTTGTAGGCGAAGTCGACGGCCTCTCGCGCGCGGTGGATGGCGTTGGTCGAGACCATGCGGATGGTGATGCGATGGTCGACGCCGAGCGTGCCGCCGCCGCGGATCTCCTTCCAGATCGCCGCCAACTCCTGCACCAGCAGGGCGCGCGCCGAGCGCACCGCCACCTCGGCCTGCGCGAAGTTGGTCTGCACCACGGCGCTGTCGCGGATCGGGTTCCTGCCGCCACGCGGCACCTTGGTGCGCGCGGTCTCGGCGAAATTGTCGAGCGCCGCCCGGGCGATGCCGAGCGCCACGCCGGCGAAGCCGACCTCGTAGCAGGTCAGCGCCGACATGCAGTAGAGCGGGCCCGCTTCGCGGCGCTCGTTGTCGGGATGGGCGTAGTCGCGGCCGAAGGAACGGCCGGCCGGCACGAAATGATCGGTGAGCGCGAACTGGTCCGACGCCGTGCCGCGCAGCCCGACGACGTTCCAGATGTCGGTCCAGGCCACGTCGGACGCCGGCACCAGGAACGTGCGCTCGACGGGCCGGCCGTTCGGGCCGAGCCGGCGCGTGCCGTCCGCCGCGTGGACCGGGCAGTGCGCGCCGAGCCATGTGGCGTGACGGCCGCCCGAGGCGAAGGCCCACGTGCCGGTGATCCGATGGCCGCCCTCGCATTCGACGGCGCGGGCCGGACCGGGGCCCCAGGCGAGCACGGCGTGCGCCTCGCCGAAGATTTCGCGCGCCACGGCCGGCTCGAGATAGGCCGCCGTCATGGCGCAGCCGCCGGCCTGGCTCAGGCACCAGGCGGTCGAGGCGTCGCCGCGCGCGATCGTCTCGATGACGTGGAAGAACGTCACCGGGTCGGTCTCCTCGCCGCCGATCGAACGCGGCAGGAGCAAGCGGAAGAGACGGGCCTCGTGCAGGCGGTCGAGCAGGGATGGCGGCAGGCGCCGCCGCTGTTCGATGTCGTCGGCCGCCGCTTCGACGACCGGCCGCAGCGCCTCGGCCCGCGACACCACGATAGGGTCGCCGGCGAACTCGTCCGCGGAGGCGGTCAACGTGTCCACGGCACGCCTCTGTCCCTGGTTTCCATCCCGGCCGAAATACTAGCGAGCGTGCTAGGGTCCCGCCAATCCTAGAAGGGGAACGAGATGAACTGGGCCGACCGACGCGGGCGTTTTCGCGCCCTTCTGCAGAGCGAGCGCTGCTATCACCCCGGCTCGGTGTACGACGCGATCTCGGCGCGCATCGCCGAGGATCTCGGCTTCGAGATCGGCATGTTCGCCGGCTCGGTGGCCTCGATGACGGTGCTGGGCGCGCCCGATCTGATCGTGCTGACCCTGAGCGAGTTCGCCGGCCAGGCCTATCGCATCAACCGCGCCGGAAATCTGCCGCTGCTGGTCGACGCCGACCACGGCTACGGCAATGCGCTGAACGTCAAGCGCACGGTCGAGGAGCTGGAGACGGCGGGAGTGGCCTGCCTCAGCATCGAGGACACCGAGCTGCCCACGCCGTTCGGCACCACCCGGCCGCGTCTCGTCTCCCTCGCCGAAGGCGTCGGCAAGATGAAGGCGGCGCTGGCGGGCCGGCAGGATCCGTCGCTCTGCATCGCCGGCCGCACCAGCGCCGTGCAGGTCACCGGACTCGAGGATGCGATCGCCCGCGCCCGGGCCTACCAGGAGGTGGGCGTCGATGCGCTGTTCATGGTCGGCGTGCGCGCGCGGGCCGAGCTCGACGCGATCTCGGCGGCGACCCGCCTGCCGCTCATCCTGGGCGGCGGCACGCCCGAGCTCTCCGACCGCGACTACCTCGGGTCGCGCCGCGTGCGCGTCGCCCTGCAGGGACACCAGCCCTTCGCCGCCGCCGTGAAGGCGGTGCACGACACCTTGAAGGCGCTGCGCGAGGGCACGCCGCCCGCCAAGCTCGCGGGCGTCGCCGACGCCGAGCTGATGAAGCGCGTCACCCGCGAGGGCGACTACGGGGCCTGGACGAAGACGTTTCTTTCGTGACTCAGCCCATCGGCACCAGGTTGACGTCGACGCCGTAGGAGTGGGCGCCGCCGCCGAGGATGACGCCGCGCAGCGGGCTGACGTCGGAGAAGTCGCGGCCCCAGGCGACGGCGACGTGGTCCTCGCACACGATCAGGTCGTTGGTCGGATCGAGATGGACCCAGCCGGTCGGCGCGCCGCACCACACCGCGACCCAGGCGTGGCTGGCGTCGCTGCCGCGCAGCTCGATCTCCTCCTGGATATGGACGGTGCGGATGTAGCCCGAGACGTAGCCCGCGGCGAGGCCGTGCGCGCGCAGCGCGGCGATCATGACGTGGGCGAAATCCTGGCAGACGCCCGCCTTGCCGGCGAAGACCTGCGACAGCGGCGTGCTGATGTCGGTGGCGCCGGGGTGATACTCGAAATCCTGCCTGATGCGGGTGGTGAGCTCGCGCGCCGCCTCGAGGACCGGACGTCCCGGCGCGAACGACGCGGCGCCGTAGTCGCGCAGCGCCGGATCGAAGGGCAGCAGCGGCGAATCGTGCACGAACTCGCTGGCCTCGATCGCGGTCGGCTGCGGGAAGCCGTCGCCGCGCAGCGTCGCCCGCAGCTCCTCCCAGGCCGGGGTCTCCCGCGCCGGCGGCGGGTCGGGGAAGCGCACGTCGACGGCGGCGCGCACCTCGATGTCGAAGCGGTTGTGCGGCGCGTCGAGGCGATAGATGTCGATGTGGTTGCCGAAATGGTCGACGTGCTGGATCGCCATCGCCGGCTCGGGGCGGGTGGCGATGGAGATCGCGCTCACCTTCTGGCCGGCGAACGCGCGGGCGCGCAGGTGCGCGATGTGATGCGCCGAGTCGACGCTGCTGGCGTAGCTGTAGTGGGTGCGATGGGAGAGCAGGTACTGCACGGTCAGTCACCCCATCGAGCCGACGGTTCGGGTTGCCGGGACGTGGCTGAAATAGGCCCGCGTGATGGCCTCCGACATGACGTCGAGCCGCTCCATGCCGTCCTCGGCGACGGCGCGCAGCTGGGCGAGCGCCAGGCCCTCGTGCCGCCAGCTCTTCTCCTCGCCGGTGAAGCGGCGCACGACCTGGGCGAGATCGTCCTCGAAGCCGTCGGGCAGGCCCGGCACGACGGTGCCCGACGCCTCGCCGAGCCGCCGCAGATGGCTGGCGATGGAGCGGAGCTGGAAGGCGAGCGCGCGCGGGTTGCCGTGATCCAGCACGACGAGGTCGAGCACCGGGGCGGGCTGGAGCTGGCCGAGATAGCGCGTGCGATAGGTGATCGTGCTGTCGCACAGCTCGAGGGCGAGCCGCATCGCCGAGTCCCAGTCGATCGGAGTCTGGTCGAACGGCCCGAGCGCGCCGCCCAGCACGAACTGCGCGCGTTCGATGCGCCGGCCGAGATCGAGGAACAGCCAGCCGGTGCCGCGCGTCATGTTCTCCTGCGCCAGTCCCGACAGCGTGGCGACGAAGCGGATGATCTCGTCGATCGCGACCAGCAAGGGGTCGAGCCGGCCGCGCGACTTGACCAGCCGGCGCCGCATGCGCTGCAGCAGCGGCCCGGTCGCGGCCGTCATGTCGGCGGAGAAACGATCGCGCAGCGACCCCGTCAGCCGCTGGATCGCGTCGAGCACGCTCACCAGGCCGCCGCTCTCCGAGGCGGCGAGGCCGAGCCCTTCCTGGAAGGCGCCGCTCTCGGGCATGGCCAGCGCCGCTGCCGACGGTATGAGACCGGCACGGTCGATCAGCCTGCCCAGCAGGCGCAGCTCGACTCCCTCGCGCACGCCCATGGCGCCCTGCGCGACGCGCGTCGTGGCCATCCGCAGCAATCGCGCGTCATTGTCGAGCCGCTCGATGTAGCGGCCGAGCCAGTAGAGATTGTCGGCGACGCGGCTCTGCAGGTCGGCGCCGCCGCGATCGATGCCGAGCTGGTGGAAGCGCCGGCCGGGCGGAAGCTGCACGTCGGCCGCGTCCTCGGCGAGCACCCAGACGTCCTTCAGGGTGCCGGTCAGGCGGCCG
The DNA here is from genome assembly GCA_025808875.1 of Enhydrobacter sp. Taxonomy (NCBI): domain Bacteria; kingdom Pseudomonadati; phylum Pseudomonadota; class Alphaproteobacteria; order Hyphomicrobiales; genus Enhydrobacter; species Enhydrobacter sp. The sequence goes on from CP075528.1 coordinate 143,366, forward strand.
AGCGAGCGCAGCGCGGTGTCGCCGGTCGGCTCGCGCGCCAGGCCGCCCGGCAGCACGCGGTAGCCGCCGCCCGATCCGGTCGCCGCCGCGGGATCGGCGATGAGGAAGCAGCGCATCACCATGGCGGCCGGCGCCAGCGCCTCGCCGTCCCACTTCGGGCTGAGCGAGGGCGTGACGGGATACTGCGCCACGAAGTGGCCGGGCTGGCTGCGCAGACGCTCCTCGAGGGCGGCGCGTTCCTCGCTCTCCAGCATGCCGACGACGATCGGCTCGCGATCCTGGCCGAGGCAGGGCCGCACGATCATCGAATCGAGCTGCGCCATGGCGAAGGCATGGGCGGTGGGTTCGCCCAGCCACCACACGTCGAGCGACGGCAGCTGCAGGGGCTCGCCGAGCAGGTGCTGGCTCAGCCGGTCGAGGAAGGGCATCAGCGCCGGCGTCTCGACCAGGCCCGAGCCGAGCGCGTTGGCGAGCGCGATGCGGCCGGTGCGGGTGGCCTCGACCAGGCCGGTGACGCCGAGCGCCGAGTCGGCGCGCAGCTCCAGCGGATCGGCGAACGAGCTGTCGAGGCGGCGCAGCAGCATGTGGACGGGCCGGAGACCGGCCAGCGTCTTGATCGAGACCTGGCCGTCGCGCGCGACCAGGTCGCCGCCCTCGACCAGCGGCACGCCGAGCGCGCGCGCGAGATAGACGTGCTCGAAATAGGTCTGCGACAGCGAGCCCGGCGTCAGCAGCGCCATGTTGGGATGGGCGATGTCGGGCGGCGCCATGGCGGCCAGCGTCTGCTGCCAGCGGTCGACGAACGGCCGGACGTGGCGCACCGGGATCGAGCGGAAGGCCTCGGGCAGGGAGCGCGCCAGCACGCGGCGCATCTCGAGCGCGTAGCCGATGCCCGCCGGCACCTCGGTATGGTCGGCCAGCACCTGCCAGCCGCCGTCGCTCGAGCGCACCAGGTCGACGGCGTACTGGCCGAGCGCGCGCGGCGGCGCGATGCCGTCGGTGACGCGGCAGGCGCGCAGGAAGTGCCGGTTGGCGTGCACCAGCATGGGCGGCACCAGCCGCTCCCGCAGCAGGAGCTGCGGGCCGTAGAGATCGCGCAGCACGGCATCGAGCAGGGTGGCGCGCTGGATCAGCCCGGTCTCGATGCGGTGCCATTCGTCGGGCGCGATGACGAAGGGCAGGGGATCGAACGACCAGTTGGGCGTGCGGCCGTCGTCCAGCAGGTTGAAGGTGGCGCCCGATTCCTGGAGCTGGCGGCGCGCGCTCTCCACGCGCTCGCCCAGCCCGTCGCCCGGCAGGGAGCGAACGACGCTGAGGATGCCCTGCCAGTGGTAGCGGATCGACTTCTGGCCGGTGACCAGCTCGTCGTACGCGCCTGCCGGCGAGGACGTGAGGCCGCGCAGCGATTCCATGAAGCCCTAGGGTCGCATGTCGCGTGCTGGATGTAACCCCCTCGAGGGGGTCACGCCCGCCGCAGATCGAGCGTCAGCGGATGCTCGGGGTTGTCGAGTGGCCGCGGCTCGGCGGCCGGGCCGCCGGTGTGGCCGATCGGGAAGAAGCGGGCGCGGCGGCGCGCCTCGGCCTCGTTGGCATTGACCGGCACGCGGTCGTAGTTGCGGCCGCCGGGATGGGCGACGTGATAGGTGCAGCCGCCGATCGAGCGTCCGCTCCACGTGTCGTGGATGTCGAAGACGAGCGGCGCGTGCACGCCGATGGTCGGATGCAGCGCATTGGCCGGTTGCCAGGCGCGATAGCGCACGCCCGCCACGTATTCGCCCGGCACGCCGGTCGCGCGCAGCGGCAGGGCGAAGCCGTTGCAGGCGATCACGTGGCGCGCGTCGTTCAAGCCTTCGACCCTGACCTGCAGCCGCTCGACCGAGGAATCGACGTGGCGCACCGCGCCGCCGCCGCCCGGCTCCTCGCCCAGCACGTGCCAGGGCTCCAGCGCGTGGCGCAGCTCGAGTCCGACGCCGCGCCGGGCGATCCCGCCGATCCTGGGGAAGCGGAACTCGAAATGCGGCGTGAACCACGCGGGGTCGAAGGCGTAGCCGGCGGCCGCGAGATCGTCGAGCACGTCGGCGAAATCCTGCCAGACGAAGTGCGGCAGCATGAACTCGTCGTGCAGGCGCGTGCCCCAGCGGCTCAGCCGCCGCTCGTAGGGCCGCTGCCAGAAATGGGCGACCAGTCCGCGCAGCAGCGCCTGCTGCGCCACGCTCATGCGCCAGTGCGGCGGCATCTCGAAGGCGCGCAGCTCGAGCAGGCCGCGCCGTCCGGCGGCGCTGTCGGGCGCGAACAGCTTGTCGATGCAGAACTCGGTGCGGTGCGTGTTGCCGGTCGAATCGACCAGGATGTTGCGGAACAGCCGGTCGACCAGCCAGGCCGGCGCCTGGCGTCCCGGCGCGATCTGGCGGAAGGCGATCTCGAGCTCGTGGAGCTGGTCGTTGCGCGCCTCGTCGACCCTGGGATGCTGACTGGTCGGGCCGATGAACAGGCCGGAGAAGAGGTAGGAGAGCGAGGGATGGTTGTGCCAGTAGCCGAGCAGGCTCTTCAGCAGGTCGGGCCGGCGCAGCAGCGGCGACTCGGCGGCGGACGGCCCGCCCAGCGTGACGTGGTTGCCGCCGCCGGTGCCGGTGTGGCGCCCGTCGATCATGAATTTCTGCGCCCCGAGCCGGGTCTGCCGCGCCTCCTCGTAGACGATCTCGGTCTTCGTCACGACCTCGCGCCAGTCGGCGGAGGGATGGATGTTGACCTCGATCACGCCGGGATCGGGCGTGACGCTGAAATGCAGCAGCCGCGCATCGCCGCCCGGCGGCGGATAGCCTTCGATGAAGACGGGCTGGCCGAGCTCCTCGGCGGTGTCTTCCACGGCCGCCACCAGGTCGAGATAGTCCTCGGTGCGCTCGACCGGCGGCATGAAGACGAAGAGATGCCCGTCGCGCGGCTCGAAGGCGATCGCCGTGCGCACGATCCAGTGGGGCGACGAGCCGACCGCGGGCCGCGCGCCATTGTCCGGCGCCAGCGCGCGATTCCAGATCTCCCGGCGCGACATGTCGCCGTCGATGTCGGCCGGCCGGCCTGGCCGCTGCGGCCGCAGCACCGGCGCGCGGCGGAAGGCGTCGATGGGCGGCAGCGCCGGATGCGGGATCATCGGATCGGGCTCGGCGATGAAGCCCGCATCCATGGGCGCCGCCCAAGGCAGCGAATCGAGGGGCAGACGAAAGCCCAGGGGCGAATCGCCGGGGATCAGGTAGCACCGCTCCGAACGCAGGAACCACGGCCCGCTCTTCCAGCGACCGCGGCCGTTATGGTCGCGCTGGATCGGCAACACGCTGCCGACCGGACTCTCCAGCCCCTGCTCGAAGATGCGCGACAGGCGCTCGCGCTCGAGCTCGTCCTTCACCCTCGATCGCTCGACCGTGACGTTGGCCGGCAGCCGGCGCTCGCGCCACAAATAGTACCAGGTGTCCTCGAAGGCCTGGAACAGGTAGCCGGGATCGAGCTGCAGGCGTTCGGCGAACGCCGCGGCGAAGCGATGCGCGAGAGCGGCGTCGGCGCCGGCCGGCTTGGACTCGAGCGCGATCAGGTGCGGATCGCGCCAGATCGGCTCGCCGTCCTTGCGCCAGTGGCAGCCGAGCGCCCAGCGCGGCAGCTGTTCGCCGGGGTACCACTTGCCCTGGCCGTAATGCAGCAGGGGTCCCTGCGCGAAGCGATCGGCCAGACGTCGGAACAGGATGCCGGCGCGGCGGCGCTTCTCCGGCCCGAGCGCGAGCGTGTTCCACTCGTCGCCGTCCATGTCGTCGATCGACACGAAGGTCGGCTCGCCGCCCATGGTGAGGCGCAGGTCCGCCTGGGCGATGTCGCGCTCGACCGCGTCGCCGACATCGAGCAGCGCCTGCCATTGCGCGTCGCTGTAGGGCCGGGTCACGCGCGGCGTCTCGCGGATCCGCGTCACCTTCATGTCGTGGGCGAACGCCACCTCGGCCTTTTCGACCAGCCCTTCGATCGGTGCCGCGCTCGACGGCTCGGGCGTGCAGGCGAGCGGGATGTGGCCCTCGCCGGCCAGCAGCCCCGAGGTCGGGTCGAGCCCGATCCAGCCGGCGCCCGGCAGGTAGACCTCGCACCAGGCGTGGAGGTCGGTGAAGTCGTGCGTCGGTCCCTCGGGGCCGTCGAGCGGCTTCTCGTCGGGCACGAGCTGGATCAGGTAGCCCGAGGCGAAGCGCGCGGCGAAGCCGAGATGGCGCAGGATGGTGACCAGCAGCCAGCCGGTGTCGCGGCACGAGCCCTTGCCCAGCCCGAGCGTCTGCTCGCAGCCCTGCACGCCCGGCTCCAGGCGGATGACGTAGCCGATCTCCTTCTGCAGGCGGGCGTTGAGTCCGACGAGGAAGTCGACGGTGCGTTGCTTCGATCGATCGACGCTCGCCAGCCATTGCCGCAGCAGCGGCCCCGGCGCCTCGAGCTTGCGGAACGGCGCGATCTCCTCGGCGAGCGAGGGATCGTAGTCGAACGGCCACTGCTCGGCCTGAGGCTCGAGGAAGAAGTCGAACGGGTTGACCACCGTCATGTCGGCGACGAGGTCGACCGTGACGTCGAAGGTTTCGGTCTTCTCGGGAAAGACGAGGCGGGCGAGGTGGTTGCCCTGCGGATCCTGCTGCCAGTTGATGAAGTGCCGGCGGGGCTCGACCGTCAGCGCATAGGACAGGATCGCGGTGCGGCCGTGCGGCGCCGGCCGCAGGCGCACGACCTGCGGCCCCAGCGACACCGGCCGGTCGTAGCGATAGGTCGTCCGATGATGGAGCGCGACGTGGATGCTCATCCTGGTGCCCTGGCCCGACCCGAGTTTCGCTCTTCAAGCACACTTAGCAAGTGACATGCCATTGATGACGGAACAACCTCGCCAAGGTACGACCTCACCCGAGGAGCGGCTGCAAGCCGCGTCTCCAAGGGTGGGCCACATCGGAGATTGTTGCCATCCTTCGAGACGCCGCGCTTCGCGTGGCGTCTCGAAGGATGAGGGCGGACTGGTTGCGGGAGGACGCGAAGGCAAGATGACAGACCTGTTCGATCTCACCGGCAAGGTCGCCCTGGTGACGGGCGGCAGCCGCGGCCTGGGCTACCAGATGGTGAAGGCCTTCGCCGCCCACGGCGCCGACGTCTTCATCACCTCGCGCAAGCTCGACTCCTGCGACAAGGTCGCGGCCGAGGTGCGGGCGATGGGCCGGCGCGCCGCGACCCATGCCTGCAACGTCGCCAACTGGAACGAGCTCGAGGGCCTGGTCGACGCCGCCTACGGCGCGTTCGGCAAGGTCGACATCCTGGTCAACAATGCCGGCTCCTCGCCGCTCGCGCCGTCGTCGCTGGAGACGCCCGAATCGCTGTTCGACCGCATCGTGTCGCTGAACTTCAAGGGGCCGTTCCGGCTGATGTCGCTGGTCGGCAGCCGCATGGCGGCGGGCGAGGGCGGCTCGATCATCAACATCTCGAGCGCCGGCGCGATCCGCCCGCGACCGCAGATCGCGCCCTACGCCGGCGCCAAGGCGGCGCTCAACGCCGTCACCGAGGCCTTCGCCTTCGAGTACGGTCCCCGGGTGCGGGTCAACACCATCCAGCCCGGCCGCTTCCTGACCGACGTGTCGAAGGCCTGGGACGAGGAGCACAGGAAGAACGCAACGGCGGCGCTCAAGCGCAGCGGTTCGCCGGAGGAGATCGTGACGGCGGCGCTCTATCTCGCCTCGCCGAGGTCGAGCTTCACCACCGGATCGGTCGTGCGCGTCGATGGAGGAATCGCATGAAGATGAAAGCCGCCGTGCTGACGGTCTGCGGTGCGCCGCGGCCGTTCGCCAGGAGCAAGCCGATCCAGACCGTCGAGCTCGATCTCGATCCGCCGGGCGAGGGCGAGGTGCTGGTCAAGGTGGGCGGCGCCGGCCTCTGCCACTCCGACCTGTCGCTGGTCAACGGCGACAGGCCGCGGCCGGTGCCGGTCGTGCTGGGCCACGAGGGCTCGGGCGAGATCGTCGAGGTCGGCACGGGCGTGCACGACGTCAAGCCGGGCGACCATGTCTGCTTCACCTTCAACGTCTCCTGCGGCCGTTGCCGGCGCTGCCTCGAGGGGCGGCCCTACATCTGCGAGCGTTCGGTGACGCCGCGCGCCGCCGGCCAGCTCCTCAGCGGCCATCATCGCCTGCACCTGGACGGCAAGCCGGTGAACCATCAATCGGGCGTCTCCTGCTACGCCGAATACGCCGTGGTCGACCGCGGCTCGGTGGTGGTGATCGACAGGAGCCTGCCGCTCGACCTCGCCGCCCTGTTCGGCTGCGCGGTCGTCACCGGCGTGGGCGCCGTGGTCAACACCGCGCAGATCCGCGCCGGCAGCACCGTCGCCATCGTCGGGCTGGGCGGCGTCGGCCTGTCGGGCCTGCTCGGCGCGGTGCTGGCCGGCGCCAGCCAGATCGTCGCCATCGACCTTTCCGACGACAAGCTCGGCCTGGCGCGGCAGCTCGGCGCGACCCACACGGTGAACGCCCGGGACGCCGACCACGTCAAGCAGGTGCGCGACCTCACCAACGGCGGCGTCGACTATGCCTTCGACCTCGCCGGCACCATCAAGGCGATGGAGACCGCCTATCTCGTCACGCGCTGGGGCGGCACCACGGTGACGGCGGGCCTCTCGCCGATCGCCGCCGACTTCTCCTTCAAGCAGAGCGCGCTGGTCAGCGAGGAGAAGACCATCAAGGGCAGCTACATGGGGAGCTGCGTGCCGGTGCGCGACATCCCGCGCTTCATCGCGCTCTACCAGCAGGGCAAGCTGCCGGTCGACCGCATGGTGAGCCAGCGCATCGGCTTCGACGAGATCAACGCCGGCTTCGATCGCCTGCAGGACGTCGCGACGGTGCGCCAGATCCTGGTGCCGCACGGCTAGGCCGGCGGCGGACGCGGGACAAGGCTGCGGTCAGGGGGGGCTTCGCAATGAGTTTCAAGCATCTGTCGCGCCGTCGCATACTCGACGGCGGCCTCGGCATGGCAGCCGCCCTGCTGGCGAGCGGGAAGGTCGCGGCACAGGGCGGCCATCAGCACCACGACACCGCGAACCGGACCCTGGGCATGGTGCAGCGGCCGAGGCCGCCGATCATGGACCAGCCCCTCGTCGAGCCCGAGGTGCGGCGCTCGGCCAACGGCGTGCTGCAGACCTCGTTGCGCTGCGCCTACGCCTATCGCGATGTCGGCGGCGCCCGGCTCTACCTTCGCTCCTACGAGGGCGGCTCGCCCGGCCCGACGCTGTGCATGAAGCCCGGCGAGACGCTCAAGATCCGCCTGACCAACGACCTGCCGCCCAACCGCGACCCGATGCCGGCGGACATGTCGCATCCGCACCAGTTCAACAACACCAACTTCCACTTCCACGGCTCCCACACCAGCCCGAGCGGCATCTCCGACAACGTCATGCGCTCCATGGTGCCGGGGGAGGCCTACGACATCGAGATCGAGCTGCCCCGGGACCACACCATGGGCACCTACTGGTACCACCCGCATCACCACGGCAGCGCCGACGTCCAGGTGGCCAGCGGCATGTTCGGCGCCATCATCGTCGAGGGCGACTTCGCCGGAGTGCCCGAGATCGCCGGCGCCAAGGAGCGCCTGCTGGTGCTGACCCAGGTCGTCCACGATGCGCGCGGCATGATCGAGAACTTCGAGACCCTGTTCCCGGAGACCGCCACGCGCTTCCTGACCGTCAACGGCCAGCGCCGGCCGACCATCGCCATGCGGCCCGGCGAAGTGCAACGCTGGCGCCTCCTCCATACGGGCTACCAGGACAATCTGCTGATCGAGCTGGAGAACCACGAGTTGCATGCCATCGCCTACGACGGAATCCAGCTCGGCGCCGTCGAGACGATGAAGACGCACCTGATCCTGCCCGGCCAGCGTGCCGACTTCCTCATCCGGGCCGGCGCCCCCGGCACCTACGAGATGCGCGCATTGCCCTACGACCAGGGCCATCCGTCGCCGGTCGGGCCGCTGGCGCGCGTGGTCGTGGCCGGCGAGCCCATGAGCATGAAGCTGCCGGCGTCCCTTCCCAGGCCGCCGCTCGAGCCGATCGCGGACTCCGAGATCACGGGTCGACGCAGGCTGGTGTTCTCGGCGACGGCGCCCGAGGTCGATGCCGCCGGCCATTGGCAGGAGTTCGGCTTCTACATCGACGGCAAGAAGTTCGACCCCAATCGCATCGACTACCGCATCAAGCTGGGGTCGGTCGAGGAATGGACGGTCGTGAACACCCACGAGCACGACGACCACGTGTTCCACATCCACACCAACCCGTTCATGGTCACCCATCTCAACGGCAGGCCGCTGGCTACCCCGCAATGGCGCGACACCGCGGTCGTCGAGCGCAAGGGCGGCTCTCTCACCTTCCGTTCCCGCTTCATCGACTACACCGGTCTCTTCGTGATCCATTGCCACATGATGAATCACGAGGAGATGGGCATGATGCAGACGGTCGAGGTCTACGAGTAGCGGCCTCGACGCCGCGCGCGGCCCAGCCCGCAGTATCCCATTCCGAGACACGAGGGACCTTGTTCCCGCGAATGGCAGCTTGTCGCCCTCCACGCGGGCCTTCGGCCCTTGGTCGGGACGACGGGGCGATTCGACCGGGCCCCGTCGAGCTCTAGGCCGGCGGCGTGTGCTCCTCGAGCCCGAGCGTCTTCAGGATGTCGCGGAAGCGCGGTTCGCCGCGCAGCGGCCGGAAGTACGGGTTCTGCGCCGTGAAGCACAGATAGGTGGTGCGCGCCCGCACGCAGTGTTCGAGGGCATCGAGCGCGCGCGCCGGTTCGCCGACGGCCATCCACTGCATGGCCGCGCCCTCCCAGCGGTTGGTGCGTTCCAACAGGGGAATCCAGACATCCATTGCGTCGCGCCAGCCCTTGTCGCGGGCCAGCTTCTCGACATGCTCGGCGATTCCCTGCGCGACGCTCAGTCCGCGCAGAGTGGCGAGACGTTCCACCATCGCCTCGTCGTGCCGGCCCATCTGGTCCAGGATCATCATCCGTCCATAGTGGGCGCGCGGCGCGTCGGGCACGATCCGCAGGCTGTCGTTGACGACCTCGAGCGCACGCTCGGCGTCGCCCGCCATCCAGTAGACGATTCCCAGATGCTGCAGCGTCTCGACGTTCCCGGGATCGAGCTGGCGCGCCCGTTCCATGGCCTCGATCGCCTCGTCGTGACGTCCCATGGCGCTCAGGAACTGGCCGAAGGTCGCGAGCGCCTCCACCGAGCTGGGATTGAGGGCAACGGCATGGGCGAGATCGGCCTCCGCGCCGTCCCAGTCCCAGTCGTGCTCCATCTTCACGCGGCCGAGCGCGGCCCAGGCTTCCGCCAGCCCCTCGTCGAGGGCCAGCGCCCGTTCGGCGGCACGCCGAGCCATCGGCATCGCCTCGTCGACCGGCAGCGGACGCAGCATCGCCGTCGAGGCCATGAGCAGGTATGTCGACGCCAGGCCGGCATGGGCCAGGGCGTAGTCGGGATCGAGCAGCAGCGCCTGCTCGAACAGGGTGAGCGCCTTGAAGAGCGGCAGCCGGGTGAAGGGCTTGAGATGCGCGCGCGCCTCGAGCTGGAGGAAATAGGCCTGCGACACGCGCGGCCGGTAGCTTTGCAGCCCTCGATCGAGGGTCGACAGGTGCGGCAGGGAATCGGCCACGCGCTGCGCGATCGAGTCCTGCAGTGCCGCGCCGTCCGTCGAAGCCCCTTCGAAGTGCTCGCTCCAGCGCACCTGGCCGCTTTCCACGTCGATCAATCGGGCGGAAACCTCCAACTGTTCCGAGCTACGCCGGACGGCGCCCTCGAGCATGTATCCCAAGCCGAGCCGCTTTGCCGCGCCGAGATCCGCTACCGCCCCGGTTGGCGACACGGTGAGGCCGGGTATGCCGCCGAGCATGGTCGTCACGGCATCGGCGATGCCGACCCCGAGATAGGACTCGGCATCGTTCGTCGCGCCGGTCGAGAAGGTGCGCACGGCGACCGGCCGGGGCTCGGCGGCGGCTGCGCGGTCGGTACTGGCCGCCGAAGCGGCCGCTTGCGACAGCACGCGGACCGGCACGGCCAGGCGATAGCCGGCGCGCGCCACCGTCTCGATGTACTCCTCGGAAGGGCCGCCGCCGAGCGCCTTGCGCAGCGTCGAGGCATGGACGATCAGCGTGCGGTCCTCGACCACGACACTGGGCCAGAGCTTTTCGCGAAGCGTCTGGTAGGGCACCAGCCGGCCGCCGGCCTCGGCGAGCATCTGCAGGATTTGCCAAGCCTTGCCCGGAAGCGGCACGCGTCGGCCATCGCGAGTCAGCCGCCGGTCGGCAGGGTCGAGAACGAAGGGACCAAAAGCGTAGACCGGCATGCGCCAGTCCTAACACGCCGATCGCGCGAAAATCTTGATCCCTTCTTGACTTCGGGACGGTCGCCTCCTTGCGCAAGATGTCCGCGTCCCATCCGGTTCTCGGGGCGGGCTGCAGGGCAGGGCGATGGCGTTTGTTGCTCTTTTTCAGCGACTTGTACGGATGTTCTACCGTCTGGCGTTGGCCGCCCCGTGGTCGATGCCGATCCTCGCGTGGGTTGAAGACGCGGCGGCGCAAATACCCGCCTTCTCCGTTCCGACCGAGGAAAGGCGGGTCGCGTCGGTCAGCGGCAATCCCGGAGCGACGACCTACATGCCCGGCACCGGCTGGCTCGGGCACACCCTCGGCCTGAAGGACGAATGGGGCGTCACGCTGGGCGGGCTGTGGCTGGGCGACCTCAACCTGACCGCCGCGGGCGGCATGCGCCCCGGCCATGTCACCGGCAACAGCGCGCTGTTCGTCGGCCTCCTGGCCGATGTCGACAAGGCGATCGGCTGGACGGGCGCCTCATTTGGCGTGCAGTTCCTGCAGATCAACGTGAGCGATACCAATGCCGATGCCGGCAGCGTGTCGGGCTACAACGCCATCACCGGTCCCCTGCCGCACAACCGCACCCAGCTCTACCAGGCGTGGTACGCGCAGCAGATCGTCAAGGATATGCTGCAGGTGCGTGTCGGGCGGGTCCTGCCGGGCCTCGATTTCAACAACGTGCTGCGGCCCGTCATCTTCGATGACGACAACGAGAACATCCCGGCCGTGACCGGCGCGATCAACACCATGGTGTTCGTGAACGGCTCGATGCTGGGCGTGTTGCCCGGCTACTACAATCCGGCCGTCGGAGCGACGCTCTACTTCACGCCGACCCGTTCGTTCTACTTCAACGTCGGCGTCTATGACGGCAATCTCGCGCGCGGCAACCAGATCGGCCTGATCGCGCCGCAGTTCAATGGCTACCATTTCGGCATCGGCGAGATGGGCTTCAACTGGGTCGTGGGCGAGCATCGCCACCCCGGTCAGTTCGGCATCGGGCTGTGGCGGCAGACCGGCCGGCTCCAGGCGGGCGCCGCGACCGAGGAGGGCACCGGCGGCGTCTACCTTTTCGGTTCGCAGCGCCTCGCCCATGGCATCAATGCGCGCGTGCCCTCGTCGGGGATCACCGCCTTCGCCCAATATGGCGTGAACCAGTCGCGGACCATGCCCATCAACCAGTTCTACGGCGGCGGCGTGACGGCCTTCGCACTGATCGGCAACCGGGCGAAGGACTCCATGGGCCTGACCGTCGGCCTGGCGCGGCTCAATCCCAACCTCTTCGCACGGTCGAGCGAGCTGATGTTCCAGGCCTACTACCAGGCGCACCTGTTCGCGGCGGTCTTCCTGCAGCCGACGGTCAGCTACATCCCGACGCCGGGTGCCTCGGTCAGCGCGTCCGGCGCGCTGACCACGACGATGCGCCTGACGGTTCTTTTCTAGGAGGTACCAATGACAATGTTCCGGAGCGATATATCCTGTCGTCCTTCGTATCGGGGGAGGTTCTCAGTGAGGAAAACTCTGTCCTGGCTCGCGATCGGCTCGATCGTGGCCTCATTCAACTGTGGGTCGGTTCTGGCGCAAGGCGCCCCGGGTCTTCCCGAATATCTGTCGGGTATCTCCGGCGCGACGCCGCCCTCGGCCGCCGAGCTCGGCACGCGCGACGTCCTGCAGCTCAACATCGGCATGTTCACGCTCTACGACAATGCCGCCGGCGTCTATCGCCGCAACATCCTGGCCAAGCACCCGGTCATCCTGGCGCTGTTCTCGGGCAAGGGCGGTCGGATGATCCTCTATCGGCCCGGCCAGGCGCCGCTCGAGGCGCCGTCGGTTCCCCGCGTCTACGAAGTGCTGAAGTCGACGGGGCACAGCTCGATGGCGATCTCGCAGGTCGTCATCCCCTCGCTCAACAATCCGGCGGACAAGCGCTGGGTCGCGCCGATGCAGGCCTATCGCACGCAGATGAAGGCGGCGCTGGACGGCCTCGAGGCGGTGCCCATGGAAGCGGGCTGGAAGACGACGGTGCGCGAGATCCTCGCCGCCAACCTCGCCTACATGGACGATTGCCTGGCCAAGGGCGTCGTCACGCTCGATCCGCTGGTCGCCTTCGCCAAGAAGCAGGCGCCCAACATCAAGCTGATCATCAACTGGGCCGCGGCGACACAAGTGAAGCACTGGATGGGCGTGCTCGACGAGTGGAAGGCAAGCCTCGGCGCGGACTGGGACAAGACGTTCGCGGCCTCCAACACGATCTACGTCGCGCGCCAGAACAACGTGCTCTACAGCGTGCTCGCCCAGTACTTCGGGCCCGAGGCTATCAACGACCGGCTGATCCTGATCGAGACCGTGTCGTTCACCACGACGCCCGAGGACATGCTGACGGCGCTGACGCGCATCATCGGCGACCGCTCGGTCGGCGAGCTGTTCTTCGGCAACTACAAGCTGATGGACTACGAGCTGATGGGAGGCGACGCGCGCAAGACGATCGTCTCGGAGATGCAGCGTCGTGGCAAGCAGGCCTTCCTGCCGCCGGCGGTGCCGTTCGGTTCCAGGCAGTGGCCGGCGCTGATCACGCCCGGGCCCGGGCCGACCTCGCTGGACGACCTGAAGTAGGCGTCCGGAAGGGCGGCCGACACCATCGAGCAGGGGGAGCCGGGGCATGAACCTCAACACGATCGCCGAGCTGAAACGGCCGCGCGCCGTCGAGGAGATCGAATGGCGTGACGGAAGCGCCTTCCTCGCCGGCGGCACCTGGCTGTTCTCGGAGCCGCAGGTCGCGACCAGCAGGCTGATCGATCTCGACTCCCTCGGCTGGCCCGCCCTCACGGTGACGCCCGAGGGGCTCGAGATCGCCGCGACCTGCAGGATCGTCGAGCTGCACGACTTCAAGGCACCGGTCGAATGGCGGGCGGCGCCGCTGTTCGACCAGTGCATCGACTGTTTTCTGATGTCGTTCAAGATCTGGAACGCAGCGACGGTCGGCGGCAACATCGTGATGTCGCTGCCCGCCGGCGCCATGATTTCGCTGACCGCGGCGCTCGAGGGCGTGTGTACCCTGCTGCCGCGCGCCGGCAAGCCGCGCCAGGTCCCGGTCGTCGACTTCGTCACCGGCATGCACACCAACGTCCTGCAGAAGGGCGAGCTGCTGCGCTCGATCCTGCTGCCGGCCTCCGCCCTGCGCAAGCGCGCCGCCCTGCGCCAGGTGTCGCTGACGCGCCACGGCCGCTCGGCCGCGCTGATCGTCGGCACCGTCGGCGACAAGGGCGAGGATTTCCTGCTCACGGTCTCGGCCGCCACGCCGCGGCCGGTCCATATCCGCTTCGCGAAGACGCCGTCCGCCGCCGAGATGCGGCAGGCGATCGAGGAGCGGCTGCCGCCCGACGCCTGGTTCCACGACGTCCACGGCTCGGCACCCTACAAGCGCCACGTCACCTTCTACCTGGCCGAGCAGATTCGCGCGGAGCTGTCATGAGCAAGTACGAAGTCAACGGGCGCCTCTATTCGGCGGAGCCCGCGCCGGGACAGTGCCTGCGCACCTTCCTGCGCGACCTCGAGGTATTCGGGGTCAAGAAGGGCTGCGACGCCGGCGACTGCGGCGCCTGCACGGTGTGGCTCGACGGCAAGCCGTTCCATTCCTGCCTGGTGCCGGCGTTTCGCGGCGAGGGCCGAAAGATCACCACCGTCGAGGGGCTCGCGAGCAACGGCGAGCTGCACCCCATCCAGAAGGCATTCCACGACGCCCAGGCCTTCCAGTGCGGCTACTGCGCCGCCGGCATGATGATGACCACGGCCGCGGCGGCCTTCGACCAGCACCGCAAGGACGACCTGCCGCACGCGCTGAAGGGCAACATCTGCCGCTGCACCGGCTACCGCTCGATCGTCGACGCCCTGCACGGCAGGAAGAACATCGAGGACGACGTGGCCGGCAAGGCGCTGGGTGCGCGCCTGCCCAACCCGTTCACCGACGCGATCCTGACCGGCAAGGCGCGCTACACGATGGACATCGCCATCGAGGGGCTCCTGCATCTCAAGGTGCTGCGCTCGCCGCACGCCCACGCCCGCGTCAGGGGCATCGACAGGAGCGGGGCGCTGGCCGTTCCCGGCGTGGTCGCCGTCTACACCTGGGAGGACGTGCCGCGCCGCCTCTACAGCACGGCGCTGCACGAGGACCATCTGGTCGATCCCGACGACACCTATATCCTCGACAATGTCGCGCGCTTCGCCGGCCAGCGCATCGCCGCCGTCGTCGCCGAGAGCGAGGCGATCGCCGAGGCGGGCTGCCGCGCGCTGCGGGTCGACTACGAGGTGCTGCCCGCGGTGTTCGATCCCGTCGCCGCGATGGAGCCGGGCGCGCCGCTGCTGCACGACAGGAGCGAGGTCGTGACCGACAACGGCAACATCTTCTGTACCCTGCAGGGCGAGATCGGCGACGTCGTCAAAGGCTTCGCGGAGGCCGACGCCGTCCACGAGATGACCTACTCGACCTCGCGCGTGCAGCACGTCCATCTCGAGACGCACGGCTCGATCGCCTGGAAGGGCGAGGACGAGCGCTGGCACGTGCGCACCAGCTCGCAGGGCCCGTTCGCGGTCCAGAAGAAGCTCGCCTACCTGATGGGCATTCCGGCCCGCCAGCTGCACGTCTTCACCGAGCGTGTCGGCGGCGGCTTCGGCGGCAAGCAGGAGATGGTGTCGGAGGACCTGCCGCTGTTCGCCTCGATGAAGCTCGGCGGCCGTCCCGTGAAGTGGGAGTGGACGCGCGAGGAGGAATTCATCGGCGCCACCACCCGGCACCAGATGACCACCAAGGTCAGGATCGGCGCGAAGAAGGACGGCACGCTCGTCGCGCTCGATGTCCATGTCGTGTCGAACACCGGCGCCTACGGCAACCACGGCAGCGAGACGCTGGCCGCGGCGATGGCGAGCCCGCTCGCGGCCTATCGCTGCCCCAACAAGAAGGGCATCGGCCACGCCGTCTATACCAACATGATCCCGGGCGGCGGCTTCCGCGGCTACGGCGCCTCGCAGACCACCTTCGCGATGGAGTGCGCCATCGACGAGCTCGCCGGCCTGCTCGGCATCGATCCGCTCGCCATGCGCCGCAGGAACGTGGTGCGGCCGGGCGACAACGTCGAGTCGATCTGGAAGGAGCCGGGCGACGCGAGCTTCGGCAGCCACGGCATCGACGAGTGCCTCGACATCGTCGAACGCGAGCTGAAGAAGGGCAACGGCGTCGCCAGGCCGGCCGGCGACGACTGGGCCGAGGGCACGGGCCTGGCGCTCGCCATGCTGGAGTGCGGTCCGCCGACCGAGCATCGCTCGGGGGCGGAAATGAAGCTGCTGGCCGACGGCACCTACCACCTGGCCTGCGGCTCGTCGGAGATGGGCAACGGCATCACGACGGCGCACAAGCAGATCGCCGCCGCCATCGTCGGCGTGCGCGCCGTCGACATCGACATCGTCAACGCCGACACCGACAGGACGCCGTACGACACGGGCACCTTCGCCAGCACGGGCACGGTGGTGGCGGGCAAGGCGGTGCACATCACGGCCGAGGCGATGCGCGACGACATCCTCGACTTCGCCGCGCGCCACACCGGCACCGAGCGCGACAAGTGCCGCCTCGACAACGACGCGGTGATCTGCGGCAACAAGCGCATCCCGCTCGCCGAGCTCCATGCCGCCGGCGCCAGGGTGAACCATCGCTTCACGGTGGGCCGCCGCGCCTACCTGTCGCCGCGCACCATCGCCTTCAACGTGCAGGGCGTGCGGCTGGCGGTGCATCGCGTCACCGGCGAGATCCGCATCCTGCACAGCGTGCACGCCGCCGACATCGGCCTGCCGATCAATCCCATGCAGTGCCATGGCCAGATCGACGGCGCGGTCTCGATGGGCTACGGCTGGGCGCTGATCGAGAACATGGTGCACGACGATACCGGCCACATGGTGAACGCCCAGCTGCGCAACTGCCGGGTGCCGGCCTTCGCCGACACGCCGCACACCGACGTGTTCTTCGCCCGCACGGTCGATGCGATCGGCCCGCTCGGCGCCAAGTCCCAGGGCGAGTGCGCGATCAACCCGGTGGCGCCGGCCGTGTCGAACGCGCTGGCCAACGCCACGGGCGTGCGCTTCGCGCACCTGCCGTTCACGCCCGACAGGCTGTTCTCCAGCCTGGGTCGGGTCCGATGACCGTCAGCATCGTCACCCAGACCACCGTTCGGCCGGAGAAATCCGAGGCGTTCGCGCGCTGGCAGGGCGAGACCAGCACGACGATCGCGCGCTTCGCGGGCTTCGTCGAGCAGCGGCTGATGCCGCCCAATCCGCCGCTGCAGGTGGATTGGGTGATCCTGCAGCGCTTCGACACGGTCGAGAACGCCAAGGGCTGGCTCGCCTCCGCCGAGCGTCAGGCCCGGCTCGAGGGCGCCGCCGGCATGCTGATCGGCCGCGACGACGTGCACATCGTGCGCGACGACGAGGGCGGCGCGAGGACCGCGCCGGTGTCGGCCGTCATCAGCACCCGGGTCCGTCCCGGCAGGGAAGCGGAGTATCGCGCCTGGGAGCGCAGGATCGCCGCCGCCCAGTCGAAGGCGGCGGGCCTGCAGGGCTATCGCTTCGAGCCGCCGGTTCCCGGGGTGCAGGACGACTATGTCGCCATCCTGCGCTTCGACAGCGAGGCCAACCTCCAGGCCTGGCTCGATTCGCCCGAGCGCAAGGCCCTGCTCGACGAGGCGGCGCCCCTCACCGAGGAGTTCCACGCCCGCCTGGCGCGGACCGGCTTCGAGCAATGGTTCCGCGACGACAAGGGCGCGCCGATCCAGACCGCGGTCTGGAAGATGGACATGATCGTGCTGCTGCTGCTCTACCCGATCGTGTTCCTGTTCGGCGTGTTCGTGCACACGCCGCTCTTCATGGGCATGCTCGAGCTGCCGTTCGCCGTTGCGCTGTTCCTCGGCAACATCGTCAGCGTGGCCATGACGGGGGTGCTGGTGCCGATGGTCGCCGGCTGGCTCGGCTGGTGGCTGCAGCCGCGCGAGAACGTCGTGCGCACGAACCTGCTGGGCGCGGGCCTGATCTGCGCGATCTACGCCGTCTGCATCGTGGCGTTCCTGAAGTACTTCTGACAGGCTGCGATCCCATGATCGCCGTCGCCGCCGAATCGCCCCTGCAGGACGACGTCCGCAGCCTGGTCGCCGAACTCAACGAGACGCTGCTGGCCCTGACCCCGCCCGAATTCTGCTTCCACATGACGGTGGAGGAGATGGCGGCGCCCGACACCACCGTCTTCGTCGCGCGCGACGACGGGAGCGCCGTGGCCTGCGGGGCGCTCAAGCGCCATGCCGACGGCATCGGCGAGATCAAGCGCATGTACACGCGGCCCAGCCATCGCGGCCGCAAGCTCGGCGCCATGATCGTCGAGCGCATCGAGGCACTGGCGCGGCAGGAGCGCCTGCGGCGGCTGGTGCTGGAGACCGGCGACCGCCATCCCGCCGCCTGGACGGTCTACGAGCGCGCGGGCTTCACGCGCTGCGGGCCGGTGCTCGACTATCCCGAGTCGCAATGGTCGGTGTTCTACGAGAAGGCGCTGGCGGCCTGAGCCGCCAGCACCTCATCGTCAGAACGACAGCGTCGCCGCGCCCTGCTTGATCTCGGCGTGCATGGCGCTGGCGCCGACGATGGTGACACCGTCGAGCAGGTCGTTCTGTTCGTAGCCGCGTGACTTCACGCAGGGCGGGCAGGCCCAGATCGTGCCGCCGCGCTTCAGGAAGTCCTGGATCATGGCGCCGAGCGGTTCGAGCGGCGCCACCTGGGTCATCGCCTGGCCGCCCTTGCGCACCAGGTCGATGCCGGTGCTGGTCAGGAAGATCGAGACCTTGAGTCCGGCCGTGAGGCCGCCGTTGGCGATGACGAAGGCGACCGAGGAGAGTTCCGATTCGATCCCCTTGGTCACCAGGATCACGAGCTTGTCGGTTGCGGCTTGCATTGAGTTGTCCTCCGTGGTTGAGGGAGCGCGGTCTACAACCTCGGGCGGGGAGCGTCTTTGGCCGCGGCACCGAAAAGCTTGACCGGGACTCCGGGCGAGAACGACGCCCTGTCCGATGTGCTGCGCACCGTGCGGCTGTCGGGCGCGCTGCAGTTCTGCTTCATGCCGTCGGGCAGCTGGCAGACGGACGACAAGCCGCGACTCGCCACGCTCGCCAGCGAAGCGGCACCGACCATCCCCTTTCACATCCTGGTCGAGGGCGAGTGCTGGCTCCGCATCGGCGGCGAGGAGAGCGTGCTCGGGACCGGCGATGTCGTGGCGTTTCCACATGCGACGGCACACGTGCTGGGCGCCGGGCGTGGCGGGCAGGTGGTGATTCCCACGCTCGACCTGCCACCCCGGCCATGGCGCCAGTTGCCGGTCCTGCGCTACGGCGACGGCACGACGACGGTGCGTCTGCTGTGCGGCTACCTGACATGCGAGGCACTGAATTTCGGGCCGCTGCGCGCGGCGCTGCCGCACCTGATCCACGTCCGCACGGCAAAGGACCCGCGGGCCGCCTGGCTCGGCGCGACCATCGGCCAGATCGTCGAGGAGGTCGACCGGCCGCGCAGCGGCGGCCTGTCCATGCTGGAGCGGCTGACCGAGATCACCTTCATCGAGCTGCTGCGCCACCAGATCGGCGCGGCGGCGACGCGCGCCGGCAGCGGCTGGCTGGCGGCGCTGGCCGATCCGGCGCTGGGCCGTTGCCTGGCGCACATCCATGACGACCCGCGCCGCAGCTGGTCGGTCGGGGAGCTCGCCCGGCTCTCGGGCCTGTCCCGCAGCACGCTTGCCCAACGGTTCGAGGCGGTGCTCCACACCTCGCCCATGCGGTACGTGCGCGAATGGCGGCTCTATCTGGCGAGCGTGGCGCTCGGCACGACCCGCCGGCCGGTCGCGGCGATCGCCGACGAGGCGGGCTACGGGACCGAGGCCGCCTTCAGCCGCGCCTTCTCGCGTACCTTTGGCTCGCCGCCCGCCGCCTGGCGGCAGCAGGCGAGGCGGGCGCAGGCCTAACGGATCTCGAAGCCGAGCTTGCGGAGCGACTGGCGCAGCGTCTCGCGGCCGGTCATCGACCTCAGCGGCCCCATCCGATTGAGCACGCGCTGGGTCCAGGTCGTCGCGGCCATCTCGTGGCGCCGCGAGAAGGCGTCGAGTTCCTTGTCGTAGGAGGCGCGCCGCGCGGGCTCGCCGGCGGCCGCGTAGCGGTCGCGGTGCAGCACGGTGGCCTGCGGCAGGCGCGGCTTGACCTCGCCCTGCGCCGTTTCGGTGGCGTAGCCGACGCACAGGCCGAACACGACGAAGGCGCGCTCGGGCAGTCCCAGCAGCCCGGCGACACGGATCGGATCGTTGCGCATGGCGCCGATATAGACGGTCGAGAGGCCGAGCGATTCGGCGGCGACCACCGCGTTCTGCGCCGCCAGCGCCGCGTCGATGCCGGCGACCAGGAAGGTCTCGAGCCAGGGCAGGGTCTCGAACTCGGCCTTCTCCTCGCGGCCGAGCCGCTCGTTGCGCGACAGGTCGGCGACCCAGCAGAGATAGAGCGGGCACTGCTCGATGTGCGTCTGGTTGCCGGCGATCTCGGCCAGCATCTTCTTCTTCGCCGGATCGTCGACGGCGATCACCGACCAGAGCTGCAGGTTGGAGCTGCTGGCGGCCGACTGCGCCGCCGCCACCAGCGTCTCGAGCGTGCCGCTCGGCAGCGGATCGGATCTGTAGCCGCGCACCGAGCGATGCGCGAGCAGGCTGGCGATCGTCTCGTTCCACGGCCCGGCCTTGGGCATCGCCGCGCCGTAGCGGCGGGCGAGCGCGGCGGCCCTGTCATCGGCGGCCCTGTCGTCGTCGGCTTGGCCGTTGGCGGTGGGCGTCAGCGAGTCCATGCGGGAATCCCCTGCGGTTTGCGGCGGGTGACGGCGGTCACCACCGCCAGCAGGATGAAGAGGACGACGATGGCGTAGATCATCTGCGGCCGGCCGGTATCCATCAGCCAGGCGTAGATCAGCGGCGCGATCATGCCGCCCAGATTGAAGCCGGTGCTGACGAAGCCGAACACCTTGCCGAATGAACCCGGCGGCGTGACGGCGCGCACCATCATGTCGCGCGACGGCTGGATGATGCCGTTGAGCAGCCCGCCCACCGTCATGACCAGGATCAGCAGTGCGGCGGGCATGTCGACCCAGCCCATCAGGATCGCCATGGTGGCGGTGCAGCTGAAGCCGATCGCGGCGACGCGCTCGTGGTGCGGCGTGCGGTCGGCGATGACGCCGCCCACCAGCACGCCGACCGCGCTGGTCAGCAGAAAGGCCGAGAGCGCGACGTTGGCGATCGAAGCAGGCGTGCCGTGGATCGCCGCCAGGCTGACCACCGTGTAGTTCTGCAGCCCGCCGTTGGCCATGGCGATGCAGAGGAAGAACAGGAGGTTGCGCAGGATCGGACCGCTCAGCAGCAGGTCGAGCCCGACCTTGCCGGCAGGTGCCGCCGTCGCCGCCCCCGTCGACGTGGTCCGGCGCGCCGCGCGCGGCAGCGCCGAGCCGAGCACGATCAGCACCAGGCCGACGGCGAAGGACAGGCCGGCGGCGGCGAGGAAGGCGCCCTGCCAGCCCCACAGCGCGGCGCAGCCGATCACCAGCGCCGGCGTCACGCCCGAACCGAGATAGCCCGCGAAGGTGTGGATCGAGAAGGCCTTGCCGATGCGCTTGCCGTCGATCGTCGCCGACAGGATCGAATAGTCGGCGGGGTGATAGACCGTGTTGGCGACGCCGAGGAAGGCGTAGGCGATGACGAACACCCAATAGCCCGGCAGCAGCGCCGCCGCGGCGATGGCGACGGCGCCCAGCATCAGGCCGGCGACCAGCATCGCCTTGGCGCCGATGCGATCGACCAGGAAGCCGGCCGGCGTCTGCAGCAGCGCCGAGGCGACGTTGAAGGCGGTCAGCGCGGCGGCGATCTCGGTGTAGCTGACACCAAAGGCCTGCTTCACCTCGTTGAAGATCGGCGGCAGCAGCATGATGTGGACGTGGCTGACGAAATGCGCGGCGGCGATCAGCGCCACCACCCGGGCGTCGCGGCCCCAGCCGTCGCGGCGCTCCGTGCCGGCCGACGCGTCGAGCGGCTCACTCGTCGATGACATTGGCCTGCAGGATCCCGATCCCCCCGATCTCGACCTCGACCCTGTCACCGGCCTTCATCCAGAGCGGCGGCTTGCGGCCGGCGCCGACGCCGTCGGGCGTGCCGGTGGCGATGACGTCTCCCGGCTCCAGCCAGGTCACCGTCGAGAGGTATTCGATGATGGTGGCGACATCGAAGATCATGTGGTCGGTCGTGTCGTGCTGCACCGTGGCGCCGTTCAGCCGCGTCGTCAGCTCGAGCGCCTGCGGGTCGGTGACGATGTCGGTCGTCGTCATCCACGGCCCGAGCGCGCCGGTCGCGGGGAAGTTCTTGCCGGCCGTGACCGAGTGCTTCTGGAAGTCGCGCACACTGCCGTCGAGGAAGATGGAATAGCCGGCCACGACCGAGAGTGCCCGCGCGCGCGGCACGTGGCGGCAGCGCTCGCCGACGATGACGGCGAGCTCGCCCTCGAAGTCGAACTCGACCGACGATCGCGGCCGCACGATGTCGCCGCCCGACGGCACCAGCGTGCTGGTGAAGCGCGAGAAGACCGAGGGCGAGGTCGGCATCTGGCGGCCGACCTCGCCGACATGGCTCGCATAGTTGAGGCCGATGCAGAGGATCTTCTGCGGGTCGGGGATGGTCGGCAGCAGCTCGATGTCGGCCGCCTTGAAATCGGCCCGCGCGCCCTTGGCCGCCGCGGCCAGCGATCCCAGCGCCTGCGCGGCGATCGTCTCGCGCAGGCTCGTCCAGCCGCTGCGCGCGGTGAGATCGACGATGCCGTCGTCGACGACCGCACCGAAGCGGGCCTCGCCCGCATGGCGAAAACTGAGCAATCGCATGGGACCGGGACCCTAGGGCTAACCGATCCGCTTTGCGAGCCCCCTGGACAGGCCGACGCTGTCGACGGGCGGCGGCGGATCGCCGAGGCCGCCGAGCTTCTGCCGCGCCAGGCTCTCGGCGAGCGCGACGGCGCAGGCGACACCGTCGAGCAGCGGCACGGCAACCCGCGATCCCAGCCGTGCCGCCAGTCCGGCAAGCCCCGCACCGCCCAGGATCACGACGTCGGCGCCGTCCTCGCGCGCGCAGGCCGTGCAACTCCTCGCGAGCAGCGACAGCGCCGCCCGGGGATTGCGCGCGATGTCGGCGCCCGTCGGCGCAACCGTGCGTACCGACGCGAGCCGCGGGCCGAGGCCCTGCGCGACGACGAACTCCTCGAGCATCGCCTTCCAGCGCTCGCCGCCGGTGACGATGGAGAAGCGCTTGCCGACGGCGCAGGCCTGCAGGATCGATGCCTCCGCCATGCCGACCACCGGCACGTCGGAGATTTCCTTGAGCGCGGCCAGTCCGGGATCGCCGAAGCAGGCGAGGATCACGGCATCCTTGCGGCCGCGGTCGTTGGCCAGTGCGTCGACCGCGGCGTGGCCCGCGATCGCGTAGCCGACGCGCGAGGCGATGTAGCGCGGCCCGAAGGCGCCCGAAACGGCGCGCAGCGTCGTGCCCGTGCTCGCGAAGCCCCGCGCGGTCCTCAGCACCAGCTCCGTGATCGAGGCCGTGGTGTTCGGATTGATGAGCAGGAGCTCGGTCACGACTGCATGACCTCGCGCAGCCGCTCGGCCGGATGGTTCTCGCCGATCGACATCGAGCAGATGCGCGAGACGTGGGTGAGCGGCAGGCCGCTTTCCCTGGCCCAGGCGTTGATCTGGTCCTGGGCGAGCCTGCGGTCCTTCTTCGACGTGCCCTTGTCGCTCAGCGGCACGCCCGCGTCGCGCAGGCAGAGCATCAGGTCGTTGCTCAGGATGAAGGAGTCGCGGCCGAGGAAGCGGATCAGGTATTGACCCGTGTTGCCGCCCAGCCGCGCACCGCGTTTGGCCAGCACGTCGAGCAGCCCGACCTGGTCGTCGGCCGGCCAGGCGGCGAGGAACTTGCCGAAGCTGCCGTGCTCGGCGGCGATGTCGCTCACGAACGCGGCGTTCTCGCGCACCGACTTGATCTTCTGCGGATTGCGCACGATGCGCTTGTCGGAGGCGAGCCCGTGCCAGAACTCGGCCGGCTGGAACAGCAGGCGCTTGACGTTGAAGCCGAGGAACGCCGCCTCGAAGCCCGGCCACTTCTGGTCGATCACGCTCCACACGAAGCCCGCCGAGAAGACGCGCCGGGTCATCTCGGCCAGCACGCGGTCGTCGCCGAGCCCGGCGAGATCCCTGTTGTTGCGCTTCTTCGGCAGCAGCGACGCCAGCACCTTCTCGCCGCCCTTGCGCTCGGCGGCGCGTTCGCGGATGCGCGCGAACGGCAGGACCTTCCTCGCCATCGGCTACTCCAGCCAACCGTCGAAGAAGTCGAAGACGCTGGCCTTGAACAGGCCGTGCGCGATCATCGAGAAATGGTCGCAGCCGGGCAGGGTGACGGCCTTCGCCCCGGCGATGGCCTGCGCCAGGACCTGCGGCGAGCCGGCGAGCGAATCGCGCTGGCCGGCGATGACCAGCGTGGGCCGGCGCACGGCGAACAGCGCGTCCCGGGTGATCGGCGTGCGCGGACCGCGCGAGCAGGCGGCCAGGGCGCGACGGTCTTCCTTCTGTTCGTCGGCGAAGTGGCGGAAGCTTTGCAGCATCGGGTCGGCGATCTCGTCGGGCGAGGCCGCTTCCATCGCCCTGGCCATGCCGTCGGGATCGGCGGGTGGCTCGAAGATCCGGCCGCCGACGCCCGCGACGACGAGATGGTCGATGCGGCCGCCATCCGTCATTGCCGCCGTCAGCGCGATGTGGGCGCCCATCGAGAAGCCCAGCAGGTGGGCACGCTCGATGCCGGCATGGTCCATCAGCCGGAACACGTCGCCCGCCATCGCCGCACGGTCGTACCGCGCCGGATCGTGCGGCTTGTCGCTTTCGCCATGACCGCGACAGTCGAGTGCCAGCCCGCGCATTCCCTTGCCCGCGATGGCGTCGTACCAGCCCATGCGCTTCCAATTCTCGTATCGGTTGGACGAGAAGCCGTGCACGAGCACGATCGCCTTGCGTGCGTCGCGCTGGCCGAATTCGTCATAGGCGAGTTGCACGCCGTCGGATGTGAAGTGCGTCATTCTGCGTGCTAGAAGACCGCGCAAAGGGAGGAATTGCAATGGCGGCACGGATCGGGACGACGGTGAAGGAGTCCCGGCCGCATTGGCCGGAGGAGCCGGAAAGGCCACCCGGCTTGCACGGAAAGGGCGCGCCCAACATCTTGGTGGTCCTGTTCGACGATGTCGGCTTCTCCGACTTCGGCTGCTACGGCTCGCCGATCTCGACGCCGACCATCGATGCCCTGGCGGGCAAGGGACTGCGCTACACCGGCTTCCACACCACCGCGATGTGCTCGACCACGCGGGCCGCGCTGCTCACCGGACGCAACCACCATTCCGTCGGCGTCGGCTGCCTCGCCAACTTCGATTCGGGCTATCCCGGCTATCGCGGCAAGATCGCGAAGGAGGCCGGCACCATTGCCGAGATGCTGCGTCCGCACGGCTATCGCAACTACATGCTGGGCAAGTGGCACGTCACGCCGCTCACCGAATCGGGCGCCACCGGTCCGTTCGACGGCTGGCCGCTCGGCCGCGGCTTCGATCGCTTCTACGGCTTCATGGACGCCGAGACCGACCAGTACGCGCCCGAGCTGGTGCGCGACAACACGCCGGTCGATCCGCCGGGCGACCATGCCGGCGGCTATCACCTGACGGCCGACCTCGTCGACCAGGCGATCCGCTACCTCGCCGACCATGTCGGCGACCGGCCCGAGCTGCCGTGGCTGACCTGGCTCGCCCTGGGCGCCTGTCACGCGCCGCACCAGGCGCCGGCCAACCTGATCGCCAAGTACGACGCGATGTTCGCCGAGGGGTGGGACGTCGAGCGCGAGCGACGGCTCGAACGGCAGAAGACGCTCGGCATCGTGCCCGGCCAGACGCGCCTGCCGCCGCGCAACGACCACGTCCGCGCCTGGAGCGAGATTCCCGAGGGCGAGCGCCGCCTCTTCACCCGCCTGCAGGCGGCCTATGCCGCCATGCTCGATCACGCCGACCAGCACCTCGCGCGGCTGGTGGATTTCCTCGATCGCGCGGGCCAGCTCGACGACACGCTGATCGTCGTGATGTCCGACAACGGCGCCAGCCAGGAGGGCGGGCCGCTCGGCATGGTCAACGCCATGGGTCCCTACAACCTCAAGCGCGAGCCGATCGAGGAGAAGATCGCGCGCATCGACGACATCGGCGGGCCCGACACGCATTCCAACTTCCCGCTGGGCTGGGCGATGGCGGCCAACACGCCGCTGCGCCGCTACAAGCAGAACACGCATGGCGGCGGCATCCGCGACCCGCTGGTGATCTCGTGGCCCACCGGCATCGCCGCGCGCGGCGAGCTGCGGGGCCAATTCTGCCATGCCAGCGACCTGGTGCCGACCCTGCTCGACATCGTCGGCGTGCGGCCGCCCGACTCGATCGGCGGCGTCGCGCAGATGCCGATCGAGGGCACCAGTTTCGCCGCCAGCCTCGGCAATCGAGGGGCGCCGGCCCGGATCGCGCCGCAATACTTCGAGATGTTCGGCCATCGCGGCCTGTGGCGCGACGGCTGGAAGGCCGTGTCGTTCCATCCGCCCGGCGCGGCCTTCGAGCAGGACAAGTGGGAGCTGTTCCACCTCGACAACGATTTCAACGAGGTCGACGACCTCGCCGCCAAGGAGCCGGAGCGGCTGAAGGCGATGATCGACGAATGGTGGAGGCAGGCGGCGGCATGCAAGGTGCTGCCGCTCGACGACCGCTTCGCGCCGCGCTTCGCCGACAACGCCACGCGCTTCCATGGGCCACGCAAGCGCTTCGTCTTCCATGCCGGCATGGGGCATGTGCCGACCGACGTGGCGCCCGACGTGCGCAACCGCACCTACACGATCGAGGCCGATGCCCGCATCGATGCCGGCAGCGAGGGCGTGCTGATCGCCCACGGCGACATGACCTGCGGCTACTCGCTCTACATGAAGGACGGACGGCTTGCCTACGACATGAACGTGGGCGGCCAGCATCACGTCGCCGTCTCCGACCGGCCGGTGCCGAAGGGCAACCGCCGCCTCGGCGTGCGCATGCGGCGCAAGGAAGGCAGGAACATCGCCACGCTCCTGATCGACGGCGAGGCGGCGGGCGGCTTCGAGACCCAGGCCGGCTTCGTCGCCTTCATCTCCTGGTCGGGTCTCGACATCGGCCGCGACCGGTCGAGCCCGGTGTCGCACTACGAGGCGCCGTTCGAGTTCACCGGCAGGCTGCGCAAGGTCACCGTGCTGATGGACGACGATCAGACGCTCGACGCGGAGACGGCGGCCAACGCGGCGCTCGCCCGCGAATGACCTTCAGCAAATGACTGCCACCGCATGACCGCCATCGGCCAGCGCGCCGGCGTCGACAGCCCGTATGCCTGGCGGCTCGCGTTCCTGTCGATGTTCTGCATCGGCCTGGGCGGCGGCGCGCTCTACCTGCCCGTGGTCGCGCTGAAGGAGATCGCCGCCGAATTCGGCGATCAGCGCGCCGTGCCGTCCTTCGCCTACATGCTCGGCTTCTTCGCCATGGGCGTGGGCGGCGTGTTGATGGGCTGGCTGGCCGACCGCACCAGCCCGCGCGTGCCCCTGTTCATCGCCGGCGTCTCGATCTTCGCCGGCGGCTGGCTGGCGAGTGCCGGCGGCGAATGGCTGCTCTATCTCGGCTACGCCATCCCGCTCGGCCTGCTCGGCAACTCGGGCACCTTCACGCCGGCCATGAACAACATCCAGGGCTGGTTCGACAGGCGACGCAGCACCGCGGTCTCGATCATCTCGGCCGGCCCGGCCATCTCGGGCTTCATCTGGCCGCAGATCTACCGCTGGCTGGTGCCCGAGTACGGCTGGCGCGAGACGCTGGTGATCTACGGCGTGATCGCGGGCGTGCTGCTCTTCATCTGCGCCTTCTACGTGCGGCCTTCGCCGGTAGCGCGCGCCCGCGCGGTGCAGGCCGAGGATCTGTCCGGCCTGCCGATGCCGTCCAAGGCGATCATGACGCTGCTGTCGCTGGCGAGCCTTTGCTGCTGCACGGCGATGGCCGTGCCGTTCGTCCACATGGTGGCGTTCTGCGGCGATCTCGGCCTGTCGCCGGCGCGCGGCTCGGAGGCGATCGCGCTCATCCTGGTGACGGCGGTCGCGGCGGTCTTCGTGCTCGGCCGGCTGTCGGACTTCATCGGGCCGCTCCAGGTCAGCCTGCTGTGCTCGCTGATCCAGGTCGTGGCGCTGGTCGGCTTCTGGTTCGTGACGAGCGTCGCCGGCATCTACACGCTCTCGGTGATCCACGGCATTCCCTACATCGCCATCGTCCAGGGCTATGCGCTGATCCTGCGCAAGGTCTACGGCCCGACCATCGCCGGCTGGCGGCTCGGCGTGGTCATGCTGTTCGCCATGGCCGGCATGGCGATCGGCGGCTGGATGGGCGGCGCGATTTTCGACCTGACCCTGTCCTATCGCCCCGCCTTCCAGGTGGCGCTGGCCTTCAACCTGCTGAACATGATGCTGCTCGGCCTGCTGTTCTTCGGCCAGCGGCGGCGCGCGGCGGTCGGCCTCTATCCGCGATGATCCCGGCCAACGCCACCCTGCGGGCGCTGCTCTGGATGACCGCCTGCGGCGTGCTGTTCGGCGTCCTCAACATGACGCAGAAGCTGCTGACGCATCAACTTCATCCGCCGCAGGTCGTGTGCCTGCGCTATCTCGTCGGTTCCGCCCTGCTGCTGCCCTTCGTGGTCGCGGGCGGCTGGCAGCGCTACCGGCCGGGCCGGCCGTCGCTGCATGCCTGGCGCGCCGTGTTCCACGTCACCGGCTCGCTGATCTGGTTCGGCGTCATCCCCAACGTCACCCTGGCCGAGGCCTCGGCGATCGGTTTCACCGGCCCGATCTTCATGATGCTGGGTGCCTCGCTGTTCCTCGGCGAGCGCATGTATGCCGCGCGCTGGGCCGCCGTCCTCATCGCCTTCGGCGGCGTGCTGGTCGTGCTGTGGCCGGGCCTCGTCGATTCGAACATAGCCTCGATGTCGACCGTCTGGATGCTGGTGTCATCGCCCCTGTTCGCCGCCTCGTTCCTGATCTCCAAGGTGCTCACCCGCTACGACCGGCCCGAGGCGATCGTCTTCTGGCTGGGCGTGGTGATCTTCGTCGGCAGCCTGCCGTTCGCCGTCTTCGCCCTCGAATGGCCGCTGCGCGTGGCCTGGCAGTGGCCGTCCGCGCTGCAGTGGACCCTGCTCGGCGCCTGCGGCCTGGTCGGCTCCTCGGCGCACTATTGCATGACGCGCGCCTACCGCATCGCCGACGTCTCGGCCGTGCAGTCGGTGCGCTTCCTCGATATGGTCTGGGCGTCGCTGTTCGGCTTCCTGATGTTCGCCCACCTGCCGACCGGCTGGGCGCTGGCCGGCGGCACCATCATCTGCGCGGCGACCCTCTGGATCGCGCGCTACGAGGCAAGGCATCCGCGGGAGGCAAGGGCATGAGCGAGTTGTGGCGTCTCACCGCCGTCGAGGCCGTCTCTCTCCTGAAGAAGAGGGAGATCACGCCGCTCGACCTGATCGAGGCCTCGGCGCACCGCATCGCCGAGGTCGAGCCGCACGTCAACGCGCTGCCGACTCTCTGCCTCGACCGCGCCCGCGACCACGCCCGGCGCATCATGGACGGAGGCGAAGCCTGCGAAGCCGCCGGCGAAGCGGGCTGGCTCGCCGGCCTTCCGGTCTCGATCAAGGACCTGACCGACGTGGCGGGGGTGCGCACCACCTACGGCTCGCCGATCTTCGCCGACCACGTGCCGGCGAAATCGCATCCCCTGGTCGAGCGCATCGAGCGCAAGGGCGGTGTGGTCGTCGCCAAGTCGAACACGCCGGAGTTCGGCGCCGGCGGCTCGACCTTCAACGAGGTGTTCGGGCGCACGCGCAACCCGTGGAACACGTCGCTCACCTGCGGCGGCTCGACCGGCGGCGGCGCGGTGTCGCTGGCCACCGGCGAGGTCTGGCTGGCGCACGGCTCGGACCATGGCGGCTCGCTGCGCCGGCCCGGCACCTATTGCTCGGTCGTCGGCCTGCGTCCGTCGCCCGGCCGCGTGACGCGCGGCACCTCCAACAATCTCTGGTCGCCGCAATCGGTGCAGGGGCCGATGGCGCGCACCGTGCCCGACCTCGCGCTTTTCCTCGATGCCATGGCGGGCTTCTGCCCGCACGATGCACTCACCTTCGACGCGTCGGCCGTCTCGTTCAGCGCCGCCGTCGCGAAGCCCGCGGCGCCGAGGCGCATCGCCTGGACGGCCGACCTCGGCGGTATCTGCGAGCTCGACGGCGAGATCCGCGACATCTGCTCGAGGATGGTGCGGCGCTTCGAGGAGCTGGGCTGCATCGTCGAGGAGGCGTCGCCCGACTTCGGGCCGGTCGACGAGGTGTTCATGGCCCTGCGCAGCCAGCAGTTCGTCGTCGACCGCGAGCTGCAGATCGAGCAGCACCGGGACAAGATCAAGCCCGACATCATCTGGAACACCGAGCTCGGCCAGAAGCAGACCGCCAGCCGGCTCGCCTGGGCCGAGCGCGAGCGCGCCGCGCTCTTCAGGCGCATGGCCGAGTTCTTCCGGACGTACGACCTGCTGGTGACACCGGGCGCGCCGACCGGCGCCTTCGACGTCAACCTGCGCGCGCCCGCCACCATCGCCGGCAGGAAGCTCGAGAACTACATGGCGGGCTCGACCTTAAACTCGGCGATCACCGTCACTGGCAGCCCGGCCGTCGCCGTGCCCTGCGGCTTCGACCGGCACGGCCGCCCGGTCGGCCTGCAGCTCGTCGGCAAGCCACGCGGCGAGGCGGCACTGTTGCAGGCGGCGGCGCTCTACGAACAGGCGGTCGGGTTGCACAAGCTGCTGCCGATCGATCCCAGGGCGGGGACGGTGCCGCCGGGGTAGATTCCTCCCCAACCAAGTTGGGGAGGTGTGGGCACCTCCCCGCGCTTCCGCGCAGGGAGGCGTGAGGCTCAATTGGCCTGCAACCGCACGCCCTCGGCGGTGCGCACGTGGTCGTAGTTCTGCTTCTGGTACCACGTCATGAAGTCGCTGTAGGTCGTCGGCTCGTACTTCGGCGGGTGGGCGGCGTCGGTGCAGGACGGCAGGCAGACCATCTCGTGGTCGATGGTGCAGTCGAAGAAGAACGGGATGGCGTAGCGCTCGCCGCCGGAACGGTTGACGACGCGGTGCGGCGTGGCGCGGAAGCGGCCGTTGCTCCAGCGGTTCAGCATCTGGCCGCTGTTGACCAGGAAGGCGCCCTCGATGGCCGGCGCGTCGATCCAGCGTCCCGAGGCGGTGCGCAGCGACAGGCCGGGCACCTTGTTCTGCGCCAGCAGGGTCATGAACGAGGTGTCGGCGTGCGGCGCCAGGCCGTACTCGCCGTCCTGCAAGACAGGCGTGTGGGGATAGTGCGACATGCGCAGCGTGTATTGCGGCTCGCGGAAGGCCGGCGCGAAATGATCCGGCGGCAGGTCGAGCGCCACGGCATAGACCGGCAGGATCGAGAGCGCCGCGCGCTCCATGGCGTCGCAATAGGCAACCACGGCTTCGCGGAAGCCGGGCAGCGCGGCCGGCCACTGGTTGGCGCCGCGGAAGCGCCGGTTGGCGATCACGTCGGGATGATCGGCCGGCAGGTCGCGCTTGACGAAGAACGCCTCGTTGAGGTTGGGCTTGTTGCCCGTGCTGACGTCGGAGTGCCGCGTGGTCGCCGCCTTCATCGCCAGGTAGCCGATATTGTGCTCGTTGATCTTGAGACGGAGCTTGTCGTCGAGCGGCTGGGCATGGAAGCGCGCCGCCTCGGCGAACACGCGATCGACCAGCGCCTGCGGCACGCCGTGCCCGGTCATGAACCAGAAGCCGACATCCTCGTAGGCGTGGCGCAACTCCTCGCCGCAGCGCGCCAGCGCGGCGGCGTCGCCGGCCAGGACGCCCGACACGTCGATGATGGGGATCTCCTCGCTCGTCACGGCCGTCATGGAGTCTCTCCGACTGGAGGGTGGCTCGGGGCAGCGTAGGGCACGGGTCGGGCACGCGGCAAGGCGGCCGGCGGAGCGTCCGGAGACAGGCAACGACCCTCGCCGACTGACGTTCTCCCTTCGGATCGCGGCCCGGGCGACGAACCAGCGGAGCAGCCGACATGTCATCATCCAAGCCGCTCGTGCTGATTACAGGGGCGTCTGGCAACGTCGGCCGGTCGATCGCCGCGGCGCTGAAGGCCGACTATCGCGTCGTCGGGCTCGACCGCGAGGGCGCCGACCTCGGGTTTCCGGTCGTCGCCACCGATCTGACCTCGGACGAGCGGGTCGCGGCGGCACTGAACGGGATCCGGGAACGCCACGGTGACCGGATTGCCAGCGTCATCCATCTCGCGGCTTATTTCGACTTCACCGGCGAGGACAATCCGCTCTATCGCGAGGTCAATGTCGAGGGAACGCGGCGCCTGCTGCGGGCCCTGCAATCGTTCCCGGTCGAGCAGTTCGTCTATTCCGGCACCATGCTGGTCCACGAGGCATGCCGGCCCGGCGAACGGATCGACGAGAGCCGGCCGGTCGCCCCGACATGGGCCTATCCGCAATCCAAGGCCGACGCCGAGGAGGCGATTCGGGCCGAGCACGGCCGTATCCCCTATGTCCTGCTTCACCTCGCCGGCCTGTACGACGATCGCACTACCGTGCCGACGCTCGCCGAACAGATCGCGCGCATCTATGAAGGCTCGCTGCAGGGCCATCTCTATGCCGGCAGCACGGCCGCCGGCCAGAGCATGCTGCATCGCGAGGACATGATCGACGCGTTTCGCCGCGTCGTCGATCGGCGCGCCGAACTGCCCCGGGACGCCACGCTTCTCGTCGGCGAACCCGATGCGATGAGCTACGCCGAGATTCAGGACCTGGTCGGGAGCATGCTGCATGGCGATCCCGACTGGACGACGATCGAGGTGCCGAAGCCCGTTGCGAAGGCAGGAGCATGGGCACAGCACGCGATCGAGCCGCTCGTGCCGGACGCGCTCGATCAGGGTGAGAAGCCGTTCATCCGGCCCTTCATGATCGACATGGCCGACGACCACTACGCGCTCGACGTGTCGCGGGCGCGGGACCTCCTGGGATGGCGGCCGCGGCATCGGCTGGCCGACGAACTGCCGAAGCTCGTCGAGTCCCTCAGGAGCGATCCGCTCGGCTGGTACGAGGCCAACAAGGTGACGCCGCCGCCGTGGATCGCCGCCGCCGACAAGGCCGGCCACGATCCGGAGGAGCTGAGGCAGCGGGACGCCGACGCGCGCGCACGCGCGCACGGGCGCTACCGATGGGCGGGCTTCGCCAACATCTTCCTCGGGGCATGGCTCGCGACCTCGCCGCCGCTGATCGGCGTCGCGCCGCCGCTCCTCGCCTGGAGCGATGTCGCCTGCGGCTGCATCGTCATGGTGCTGGGCGCTCTCGCCTTGACCCGCCGCAATGTCGCGGTGCGGTGGGCGGCGGCCGGCGTGGGGACGTGGGTGATGTGCGCGCCATTCGTCTTCTGGACGCCGGAGGCGGCCGCCTATCTGAATGGAACGCTGGTCGGCGGGCTGATCTTCGCCTTCGCCGTCTGCACGCCGCCCGAGCCGGGGCCGTCGCCGCTCGCCTCGGCGAGCGGGCCGTCGATACCCTCGGGGTGGAGCTACAATCCGTCGGCCTGGACCCAGCGCATCCCGATCATCGCGCTCGCGGTGATCGGCCTGATCGTGTCGCGCTACCTGGCGGCCTATCAACTCGGCCATACCGACGCGGTGTGGGAGCCGTTCTTTGCCGGTGGACCCGATCCCCGGAACGGCACCGAGGAGATCATCACGTCCTCGGTGTCGCAGGCCTGGCCCGTGCCCGATGCGGCCGTCGGCGGGCTCGTCTACGCGCTCGAGATCCTGGCCGGCGTCGGCGGCTCGACGCGGCGCTGGCGAACCATGCCCTGGCTCGTTCTGCTGTTCGGCCTCCTGATCGTGCCGCTCGGCGTCGTCTCGATCACCTTCATCGTCATCCAGCCGATCGTCATCGGCACCTGGTGCACGCTCTGCCTGATCGCCGCCGCGGCGATGCTTGTGCAGATCCCGTATTCGCTCGACGAGCTCGTCGCCTCGGTGGCGTTCCTGCGCCGGCGGCGTGCCGCCGGCCGGCCCGTCCTGCGCGTCCTGCTGTTCGGCGACACCGATGCGGAAGATCGCCGGAACGCGGGAGAAGCCGAGGCTGCGAAGGACGAGTTCGACCGCCCCGCGCTCGTCGTGGCACGGGAAATGGTGGGCGGCGGTGTATCGCTGCCGTGGTCGCTGGCCGTCTCGGCCGCGATC
Organism: Enhydrobacter sp.; assembly: GCA_025808875.1. NCBI lineage: Bacteria > Pseudomonadati > Pseudomonadota > Alphaproteobacteria > Hyphomicrobiales > Enhydrobacter > Enhydrobacter sp. The sequence goes on from CP075528.1 coordinate 177,265, forward strand.
GGAGTCTGGCTGATGTTGACGCGGCTCACGCTCGATGCGGAGGGCGCGATGGCCGACGGCGATCACTTGATCGGCGCGCTCGTGCTGACGACGACGGCGATCGCTTGCGCCGAAGTCGCGCGCGTTGCACGCTTCCTCAACGTCGTGTGGGGCGTGGCGCTGATCGTGCTGAGCTTCGTCCTCGATGCGACGGCCGTGCAACAGGGCGCCGCGATCGCTTGCGGCGTGGCGCTCGTCGCCTTGAGCATGCCGCGCGGCGACATCCGGCATGTTTATGGCGAATGGACCAGGCAGATCGTGTGACGATGAAGGAAGGCCGATGAGCGCGCCGATCGAGGATTACGGCCTGATCGGGGATTGCCAGACGGCCGCGTTGGTCGGCAGGGACGGCTCGATCGACTGGCTGTGCTGGCCGCGGTTCGACTCGGACGCGTGCTTCGCGGCCTTGCTCGGATCGGCCGACCACGGACGCTGGCTGATCGGGCCGGCGACGGCGCCTCGGCAGGTGTCGCGCCGCTATCGGCCGGGCACGCTGGTCCTCGAGACCACGTTCGTGACCGAGTCGGGAACCGCGACGCTGATCGACTTCATGCTGCCGCACGACGGGACTTCCGACCTGATGCGCCTGGTGCGCTGCGATGCCGGAACGGTCGAGATGCGCCTGGAACTCGTGCTGCGCTTCGGCTACGGGCACACCGTGCCGTGGGTCACCCGCCTTCGCGACGGCGGGGTGCGTGCCATCGCCGGTCCGGACAAGGTCCTGCTGCGCTGTCCTGTCGAGCTGCGCGGCGAGGATTTCCGCACGGTGGCGACCTTCAGCGTCCGCGAAGGCGAGACGATTCCCTTCGAATTGAGCCATTGCCTGTCGCATCTCGACGATCCGCCGCCGTCGGACGCGATCGGCGCGGTCGACGATTGCACCGGCTTCTGGCGCGACTGGATCGCCAATGTCGACACAAGCGGGCCCTATGGCGACGCGATATGCCGCTCACTCATCACGCTCAAGGCGCTGACCTATGCGCCGAGCGGAGGCATCGTCGCCGCGCCGACGACGTCGCTGCCCGAGCACCCCGGCGGGGAGCGCAACTGGGACTATCGCTTCTGCTGGATCCGCGACGCCACCATGACACTGCTCGCCCTCATGGATGCCGGTGTCTACGACGAAGCCGCCGCATGGCGCGACTGGCTGCAGCGCGCGGTCGCCGGGGCGCCGGCGGACATGCAGATCATGTACGGGCTGCTGGGCGAACGACGCCTGGACGAATGGCAGGTCGATTGGCTTCCGGGCTATCTCGGGTCGAGGCCGGTCCGTATCGGCAACGCGGCCTATCATCAGTTTCAGCTCGACGTCTACGGCGAGCTGATGGATGCCTTCGAGCAGGCGCGCGAGGGCGGCCTGGCGACGACGGAAGCCGGCTGGGCATTGCAGCTCGAGCTCGTCAGGCACGTCGGCCGATGCTGGAGGGAGCCCGACTACGGCATCTGGGAGACGCGGGGACCGACACGGCATTTCACCTATTCCAAGGTGATGGCATGGGTGACCTTCGATCGCGCCATCAAGGCGGTGGAGCGTTCGGGCCTGGAAGGGCCGGTCGACGAATGGCGTGCCGAGCGGGCCGCGATCCATGCCGACGTCTGTGAGTACGGTTACGACAGGGAGGGCAATACCTTCCGCGCGGCCTACGGGGAAGGCGTCCTGGACGCGAGCCTCCTCCTCCTGCCGCAGGTCGGCTTCGTCGAACCCCGCGACCCGCGCTTCCTCGGCACGATCGAGGCAATCGAGAGGACGCTCCTGGTGGACGGCTTCGTGCGCCGCTACGACACCAAGCTGGTACCCGACGGCCTCCAGCCGGGCGAAGGCGTGTTCCTGGCCTGCAGCTGCTGGCTGGCCGACGCCTATGCCGCGGTCGGGCGGCGCGACGAGGCACTGGCCTTGTTCGATCGCGTGCTGGCGACCCGCAACGACCTCGGATTGCTCGCCGAGGAATACGACACCGAGAACCGCCGTCTGCTCGGGAACTTTCCCCAGGCGCTATCGCACATCAGCGTGATCAACACGGCCTTCAACCTGACGCGTGCCGTCCATCCGTCCGACCAGCGCGCCAAGGTCGACCATTCCGAGAAACGACCGCCACACGCGCCCCGGCAACCTCGCAGGCCCGGCAAACCTCACGGCTAAATCAGGTTTGCCCGAAGCCAGGATGAAATCCCGTCGGCCACGACGGGGGCAAGCCGTGGGTCACCCTCGCGCGAGGAAGCCCGATGCAGGGCGTGGCACACGGAAGGGGCGATGAGGATGTCGGAGTCGGGTCGGCCGCCGGTCAAGACGTCGACCATCGGCTGGATATCGTCCATCGGCACCACCTGGCGATCGGCGGCACCCTGGACCAGCAGACATTTCGCGTCGACGGCCGTGAGGGCCTCGACCGGGTCGAATGCCATCGCGTGCTGCAGATAGGGCCCTATGTAGGGAGGGAACAGCCTGGTCATCGCGGTCGCGGACGGTGGGCGGCCGGTGGCGCCGATCTCGGCCAGGCCATGCTCGACCTCCGCGAGGAGCGAGGGGTGTCGCCGCGCCACCTGCCGGCGAATGATGTGCCCGAGCGGTCGCCCCGGCGTTGCGGCCAGCACGATGCCGCGGGGAGCATCCCTCGTGCGTGGCGCGGCGGCCAGAGCGAGAAGACCGCCCTCGCTGTGGCCCAGCAAGCCCGTGCAATGGACGTCGACCGTCGGCTGATCCGACAATGCGCCATGCGCGGCCACCACATCGTGGATGGCATTGTCCCAGCGAAAGAACCGCGCCTTTGCCTCCACGTCGCGCGGTGCGACGGTCGAGGCGCCCACGCCGCGCTTGTCGAAGCGCAGGCTGGCGATCTGCGCCTCCGCCAGACGCTCGGCGATCAGCTTCAACGTGTCCAGCCGCCGGGCCGAAAGCGGATTGTTGCCGTTGCGGTCCGTCGGCCCGCTGCCGGCCACGAGCAGGACACCGGGAAACGTCCGACCCTCGGCCGAGGGAAGACGCAGGCTGCCGGCAAGTTCCGTTCCGTCGCCGCCGGCGAAATGCAGTGTTCTATCGTTCACGATCGACGTCGAATTTCGTGAGTTGTTCAATCGGCGAAGATCAACGACCGGCTCGGGCGCGCGTTGCGCCCACCGTTGGCATGCAACGAATCGGCGAAGCGGCTCGTTCGTCCCTGGATCTCCGGTGCGGCATCATCGACATGCCGCCGCGCTTGCCCTCGCTTCATCGAAGGAGCCGCCCATGGCCGAGCCGACCGCCTCCGACATCCTCGTCGACACCCTCGTCGCCTGGAAGGTCGACACCGTCTTCGGCATGCCCGGCGACGGCATCAACGGCATCATGGAGGCGCTCCGCGTGCGCCGCGACGACATCAGGTTCATCCAGGTCCGGCATGAGGAATCGGCGGCATTGGCGGCCTGTGCCTATGCCAAGTGGACGGGGCGTCTGGGCGTATGCGTCGCCACGTCGGGGCCGGGCGGCATTCATCTCCTCAATGGCCTGTACGACGCCAAGCTCGACGGCCAGCCCGTGCTCGCCATCACCGGGCTGCAGTTCCACGACCTCGTGCACACCCTGACCCAGCAGGATGTCGAGCTCGACAAGCTTTTCATGGACGTGTCGGTCTACAACGCGCGGGTCATGGGGCCGGGCCACGTCGAGAACACCGTCGAGCTGGCCTGCCGAACCGCGCTCGCCTATCGCGGCGTCGCCCATGTCACGATACCGGTCGACGTCCAGTCGATGCCCATCGACACCATGCCCCGGTCCGAGCGCAACGTTCCGTATCATGTTTCCGACGTGCTGCCCCGCTCCTGGCAGTTGCCGTCCGAGAGCGCGCTCGACGAGGCGGCCGAAATCATGAACAACGGACGCAAGACGGTCATCCTGGCGGGCCAGGGGGCGATCGGCGCCGGCGACCTCGTGGTGCGCGCCGCCGAGCGGTTGGCCGCACCCATCGTCAAGCCGCTGCTCGGCAAGGGCGCAGTGCCCGACGACAGTCCCTACTCGACCGGCGGCATTGGATTGCTCGGCACCAGACCCTCGCAGGAAGCGCTCGCCGAGTGCGACACGCTGCTCATCGTCGGCAGCTCCTTCCCGTACATCGAGTACTACCCGAAGCCGGGCCAGGCGGCGGCCGTCCAGATCGAGCTCGATCCGCAACGGATCGGGCTGCGCTATCCGGTGAAATCGGGCCTGGTCGGAGACGCCGGCAAGGTTCTCGAAGCGCTGCTGCCGCGATTGAAGGCGCGCGAAGACCGTGGCTTCCTCGACCGGGCGCGCCTGGGCATGGAGCAATGGCGGCAGCTGATGGACGAGCGCGGCATGCGGCGCGACAAGCCGATGAAGCCCCAGGTGGTTGCCCACGAGCTCGACAAGCTGCTGGCTCCCGATGCGATCGTCGCCACCGATTCGGGCACGATCACGACCTGGGCGGCGCGCCACCTGACGATCCGCGAAGGCATGAAGTTCTCCTGCTCCGGCAACCTCGCAACCATGGCCTGCGCGCTGCCCTATGCCATCGCCGCGGCCATCGCCTACCCGAGGCGGCAGGTCGTCTGCTTCGTCGGAGACGGCGGCCTTTCCATGCTGCTCGGCGAACTGGCGACCTGCGTGAAGTACGGCCTCGACGTGAAGATCGTGGTGATCAAGAACGATACGCTCGGGCAGATCAAATGGGAGCAACTCGTGTTCCTCGGCAACCCCGAGTATGGTTGCGAGCTCCAGCCGATCGACTTCGCCACCGTGGCGCGTGGTTTCGGCATCGCGAGCTACACCATCGAGGAACCGGGCGACTGCGCCGCGATCCTGGCCGAAGCGATGTCGCGACCGGGCCCCGTCCTCGTCGAGGCGGTCGTCGATCCGCACGAGCCGCCCATGCCGCCGATCGCCACGCTCGAGCAGGCGACCAAGCTCGCCCAATCGCTCGTCAAGGGCACTCCGGCCGCCGGCAGGATCGCGCTCACCGTCGCCAAGGACACGGTGCGGGAGCTGATCTGACGGCCGGATCGACCGCTCACCCGGCGATGAGATGCGGCAGAACGCATACGAAGACCAAGCCCAGGATGCCGCCCACGGTGCTGAAAATCTGCCAAATCCATGCCAGATCGACAGGGGCCCGGCGCAGGGTCGGGGCGTCTTTGCGTCGGCAGACGGACCAGGCCTGCAGGCCGAGGACGATGGCGACACCGGCATGGAAGGCCGTGTAGACGACGACCACCAGGCTGCCGGCCGCGTAAGCGTGGGCTGCAGCATCCGGCAATTGCCCGATCAGTGCGATACCGCCGACGAGCGCCACTGCATTGGCAGCCACGACGGCCAGGAGGAGTTTCCGACAACGATCGGAGCCGATCGCGGCGGGACGTGAGGCAAGGCGGGCCCCCCAGGCGGCCAATGCCCAGGCGGTGCCGGCCATGCCGGCCTCGATCCAGCCGTCTTGCAACAGGGCATCGGGCGGCCAGTTCGGCGCCACCAGCCAGAGAAAGAGCACTCCGAAGATCAGACAGGCGTAGAGCGTTCCGTCGGCGACCAGCGTCAGCAGCATCGCCATGCGCGCCGGCGGGTTGGCGACTTCCCGATGGGTCCGCAGATGCATGTCGTGCCCTGCGGGCAGCAGCCCGTATTCCCGAGGCGCCTCGACCTCCCTGGCCCAGAACAGGAAGGTGACTCCGAGGAATGCCGCTCCGGCCAACGCGACCTCGTACATCTTGAAGAGCGCCGCCACGAAGAACACCGCCGTGAAACACGCCGAGTACAGAGGCAGAAGCGTCGGTGCCGGAAGGACGATGATCTGCTCGGGCTTGCCCGTCGCCGTCTCGACGCCCAGGGTCTCGAGCCAGCGATTGCGCGTGAAGGCAAGGTAGCCGCATCCCGCCGCCAGTTGCGGGCCCAGCCTTTCGTTGCCCAGCAGCGGATCGCGATCGCCTACCGAGGGAAGAGACGCGAAGTTGTAGTTGGGCGCGGGCTTGGGCGTCGCCCATTCGAGGGTCGTTCCTCCCCACGGGTTCTTGCCGCTGCGCCGGGCGGTCCTGAACTGCAGGACGATGTCCAGCAGTACCGCCGCGAAGCCCATCGTCAGGATGAATGCCCCGATCGACGAGACGAGGTTGGGCCAATCCCAGCCGAGATGGGCTTCGTACGTGAACACGCGGCGCGGCATGCCGAGCAGCCCGGTGAGATGCATGACGAGGAAAGCCAGGTTGAATCCCACGAGTATCAGCCAGAAGCCGGTGATGCCGATCCCGGACTCCACCGATCGCCCGGTGAACAGCGGCAGCCAGTAGTATGCCGCGGCCAGCATGGGGAAGACGAAGCCGCCGACCAGGACGTAGTGCAGATGCGCCACGACGAAGTGCGTGTCGTGTGCCTGCTGATCGAACGGCACGGCTGCGACCATGACGCCGGTGAGGCCGCCGGGAACGAACACGAGGAAGAAACCCACGACGTACAGCATCGGCAACCGGAGTTGCGGTCGGCCCGCCATCAACGTGCCCAGCCAGGCGAATATCTGCACGGCCGTCGGCACCGCGACCAGCATGCTCGCGGCCGAGAAGAAGCCCAGCGCGAGATGCGGTATGCCGACCGTGAACATGTGGTGCACCCAGAGACCGAAGCTCAGGAACGCCAATGCGATCGCCGCGACGACGATCCAGGCGTAACCGAGTATCCGGCGGCCCGCCATTGCCGGCACGATCATCGACACCACGCCCGCGGCGGGCAGGAAGATGATGTAGACCTCCGGATGGCCGAACAGCCAGAAGAGGTGCTGCCAGAGCAGCGCATCGCCGCCGCGTTCCGGATCGAAGAAGGGCAGGCCGAGCGCCCGTTCCAGCTCGAGCAGGATCGAGCCGAGGATGAGCGGCGGAAAGCCCGCGAGCATCATGAAGGCCGTGATCAACAGAAACCATGCCAGCAGGGGAAGGCGATCGACCGACATGCCGGGCGCGCGCACCTTCAGGACCGACACGATGATCTCGATCGCGCCGCAGAGAGCGGATATCTCGACGAAGGTGATGCCGATCAGCCAGATGTCGGCATTGATGCCGGGCGTGAAGGGCTGCGAGCTGAGCGGCGTGTACATGAACCAGCCGCTGTCGGGGGCGACCCCCGCCAGCATGCCGAAGATCAGGATCGATCCGCCGAACAGGTAGCACCAGTAGCCGTAGGCGGAGAGGCGGGGGAAGGCGAGATCGCGTGCTCCCAGCATCTTCGGCAGCAGGTACATCGCCAGGCCCTCGAACAGGGGAATGGCGAAGAGGAACATCATGATCGTGCCGTGCATCGTGAAGATCTGGTTGTAGATCTCCGGCCCGACGAAGGCGCTGCGCGGGCTGGCGAGCTGTGCCCGGATCAACATGGCGAGCAGGCCGCCGATCGCGAAGAAGGCGATGGAAGTGACGATGAAGCGCTTGCCGACGACGTTGTGGTTGACCGCGGACAACCAGCCCAGCCGTCCACGGGTGCCCCACAGCGCGTCGAGCTCCTTGTGCAGGCGTATCGGCGAGCGCGGCGTCGACGGGGTCATCGCGACCCGTCCGTCGGCCGGCCGCGCCGTCGATCGACCTCGTCCGGCGTCGCTCTTCTCAGCCCCTCGATCGCGCGCCGGTAGTCGTCCGCTTCGTGGACCTGGACCGCCACGGACATGCCCGTGTGCCCGGTGCCGCAGAATTCCGCGCACAGGCCGAGGAATCGTCCGGGTTCCGAACCCACCAGGCGCAGCACGTTGGTCCGTCCGGGGATCGCATCGATCTTGCCGCCGAGTCGGGGAATCCAGAAGCTGTGGATGACGTCGACGCTGGAAACCTGGAGGTCGACCGGGCGGCCGGCGGGCATGTGGAGGACGCCATCGGACGCCCGCGCCTCGTCTGCGGCGCCGTAATAGAAGGTCCATTGCCATTGCCGGGCGACGACCTGCACGGGAATCGCCCCGTCCCCCCGGGCAAGCAGCTGCTCCCCGACCACGATGGCGTATCCCAGCAACAGGGGCAGGATCACTCCCGGCAGGACGAGGCCGCCACCAACGAGCCAGAGCCGCGTTGACTCGCTGGCGGGCGTGCGCCGCCACACAGCCACGGCCAGCAGCACGGCCACCAGGCCGAACAAGGCGAGGGACGCCCACAGCATCACCCACCAGAGCCGCGCGACGGCTGCGGCGGCCGGTCCCGCGGGGTCCAGCACGGAGGCGGGGCCCTCGCAACCGGCGAGCAGCAGCAGCAAGGAGAAGGGGACGAGACGATGGTCAACCCGAAGATCGAGCAGGTCGCCGCGCCGGACGTCAGTTCCGCGGTCGCGGTCGCCGGACATCCAATCCACGCGATGCTGGTCCATTTCCCGATCGCGCTCACCGTCGTGACCTTGGGCTGCGACCTCCTGTTCTGGTTCGGCGGCGATGTCTTTTGGGCGCGCGCCGCCCTGTGGGCCAGCGGCGCGGCGTTCTGGACGGGCCTGCTGGCCAGCCTCGTCGGATTGGCGGAACTGCTGCTCGTTCCCGGCATCCGCGCCCGCACGCCGAGCTGGACGCATGGGGTGGTGGCCGTGATGTTGCTCGCGGTGCTGGCGGCCAACTGGGGCGCCAGGCAATGGGGCGACGAAAGCCAGATCCTTCCCTGGGGCCTTTTCCTGTCGTGCCTCGGGGTGCTGAACGTCTCGTTTGCCGGTTGGCATGGCGGCAAGCTCGTCTTCGATCACGGGATCGGCCTGATGGTCTCGAGCAAGGATTGACCGGCCCCCGGTCTTTCCATCCATGCCGGGAGAAAGCGTGGCTCCAGCACCGGCTTTGCCAGCACGAGCCAGAGCACCGCGGAGATCGTCATCAGCGTCGCGACGGTCGAGGCCAGCTGTCGCCACGTCCGGAAGGGATGCGAGGTCGACGAGACCAGCTTGCCGGCCCGCAGGTGGACGAAGACGAGCAGGCTGACGGCGGCAAGCTTGGCGTACATCCAGTCCGAGTAGACGCCGCGCTGAAAGATCAGGGCGACGCCGCTCGCGATGGCAAGCAACGCGGCGGGCGACGCGACCTCGATGAACAGGCGCCGTGCCAGCCTGTTCGACAGTTCGGTGCGGTCGGGATCGGCCAGACGGCGGTTCGCCAGCAGCGCGGGCAACGCCAGGAGCCCGGCGCACCAGACGCTCAGCGCCACGATATGGACGGTCTTGAGCGCGACGGTCATGAACTTCGGGGCGCCCAGGCCGGCGCCAGGAAGCGCCGGAAGACGAGCGCAAGACCCACGACGACGTAGGGAAGCGATGCCGGGATCCACATGATCAGGCCGGCCAGCTGCTGGTCCTGAAGGGCCGTCAGGCCCCAGGGCTCGGTCGTCAGCAGGTGAGGTTCATAGAGCGGCGCGGGCGCGAACGTGATGAGCGCGCCGAGAAGGGCCATCTGGGTCGCTGTCCCGACGAGCGCCACCATGACGACCGACAGGTGTGCCCACGGGGACAGGAGTACCTGCCAGAGGAGCAGCGCCGTGCCGAGCAGGGTGAGTTCCATCACCCAGTACACCGTCGTGTTGGAAAGGGCGGCGCCATAGGCCGAGGGCGCATGCCAGGACCACAGGACGGCTGCGTGGAGGACCGCCAGCGCGGCGATCGCCCCCGGGCTCGCGCCTTTGAAGATCGGTCGGCAGGGCCAGCCCAGCACCAGCAGCGGCGCGACGACGGCGATCATCAAGGCGTGATGGGCGATCCGAGCCGAAAACAGAGCCGAAGCGAGGGCGCAAAGTGGAGAAACGAAGAGGACGAAGAGAAGGGCCCATCCCAGGGCGGCGCAGGCCGCCTGCCTGCCTCTCGACGGCGATCGCACGAACGCCGCCGCATGGAGTGCCGACAGCCCGACCATCGCGAGCAGCAGCCACGGGTCCAGGTTCCACTGCTGCGCGAGCTGCGACGGGGTGGGGGCCGGGCCGCAATAGATGTTCGTCCACACGCTCCCCTCGGCTCCATCGCAAAGCTCCGATCATGTGCAACGCGGCTGAGCCTCGGGGGTTTCCCGAAACCGGAGGATTCGGCCGGCAAGTCCCGATTGCATGGCAACCAAGGACGTCGTCGGCCTGTTGCATGGTGGAGCGGCATCGGGAGGGGTCATGAAGCACGACGACGACGTCGTTAAGTACGACGGATCCGCCGGCGGATGGGGATCGTTGGGCAGCATCGCCCGGATATTCTTCGGTGCGCGCGGCACGCCAGCCTCGCTCGGCACGCTCCTGCGCCAGAACAAGCCGGGCGGATTCGCCTGCGTCTCCTGCGCCTGGGCCAAACCCTCGGACCATCACCCGTTCGAGTTCTGCGAGAACGGCGCCAAGGCCACGTTGTGGGAGCAGACGACCCGACGCTGCGGACCCGATTTCTTCGCGACGCATACCGTCTCGCAGTTGCGCGAGTGGCCGGACCACGATCTCGAACAGCAGGGCCGCCTCACCGAGCCCCTGCGCTACGATCCGGCCTCGGATCGCTACGTCCGATGCTCGTGGCAGGAAGCCTTCGACGCGATCGGCCGAACGCTCGGACGGCTCGACCCGAAGTCGGCCGTCTTCTATGCCTCGGGTCGGGCCAGCCTGGAAACGTCCTACGCCTATGCGCTGCTCGCGCGGCTCTATGGCACGAACAACCTGCCCGACAGCTCGAACATGTGCCACGAGACGACCTCGGTCGCGCTGAAGGAAGTGATCGGGTCGGCCGTGGGGACCGTCGTCTTCGACGACCTGGCCAAATGCGACGCCATGTTCTTCTTCGGCCAGAACACCGGAACGAACAGTCCGCGATTCCTCCACCCTCTGCAGGCGGCGGCCAAGCGCGGTTGTGCGATCGTGACCTTCAATCCGCTTCGCGAGGTCGGGCTGGAGTGGTTCGTCAATCCCCAGCATCCCGGCGAGATGCTCAGTCCAAACCGAACCCGGATCTCGCAGCAGTATCACCAAGTCAAGGCGGGCGGAGACATCGCCGCGATCCTCGGCATGTGCAAGCATGTCTTCGCCAGAGACGACGACGCACGTCGCGGCGGCAGGCGTGTCATCGACCGCGATTTCGTCGCTCAGCACACTCACGGCTTCGCGGCATTCGAGGAGGCGGTGCGGGCCGCCGCCTGGGATGACATCGAGACGGAGTCCGGCCTTTCGCGCGCGGCCATCGAGGCGGCGGCGCAGGTCTACGTCGAGGCCGATCGCGTGATCGGCGTCTACGGCATGGGCCTCACCCAGCACGTCCACGGCTTCGACAACGTCGCCATGCTGATCAATCTGCTCCTGCTCAAGGGCAATATCGGTCGGGAGGGAACGGGCATTCTCCCGGTCCGCGGGCATTCGAATGTCCAGGGCCAGCGCACGGTGGGCATCGCCGAGAAGCCCGACTTGGTGCCGCTCGACCGGATCGCCGAACTGTTCGCCTTCGAGCCGCCGCGCGAGGAGGGCCTCAATACGGTCACCGCTTGCGAGGCGCTCATCGCCGGCCGCGTGAAGGCGTTCCTGGGATTGGGCGGCAATTTCCTGCGCGCCGTGCCCGAGCGCGCGGCGGTCGAAAAGGCCTGGGCCGGCATGGATCTCACCGTCCAGATCGCGACCAAGCTCAACCACAGCCATCTGGTGAACGGGCGGGAAGCCTATCTGCTGCCGTGCCTCGGCCGCTCCGAGGAAGACGTGCAGGCGAGCGGCCGCCAGACCGTCACCGTGGAGGACAGTTTCAGTTGCATCCATGGCTCCGTCGGCAGGCATGCGCCGGCAAGCCCGCACCTGCTGTCGGAATTCGCCATCGTGGCGGGCATCGCCAAAGCGACTCTCGCGCCCAATCCGCGGATCGACTGGGACAGGTGGACGGGCGACTATTCGATCGTGCGCGGCGTCATCGAGCGGACCTATCCCGACCACTTCGCCGATTTCAATCGCCGGCTCCACACACCGGGCGGATTCTACCGGGGCAATCCCGCGCGCGAGCGCATCTGGCACACCGCGACCGGCAAGGCCGAGTTCCGGTTGCCCGCCGGACTCTCGGCTGTGGCGTTCGCCTCCCGTCCCGGCCGGTTTCGTCTTGTCACGTTGCGCAGCAACGACCAGTTCAACACGACGATATACGGCTACAGCGATCGCCTGCGAGGCGTCGAAGGCACGCGAGACGTCGTCATGATGAATCCGGCCGACATCGGCCGGGCGGGGCTTCGATCCGGCCAGGTCGTGTCGCTGGTCGGCGATGCCGACGATGGCGTCCATCGGGAAGTCGGTGGCCTGCGGGTCGTTCCCTGCGACCTGCCCGACGGTTGCCTGGTCGCCTATTATCCCGAGGCGAATCCGCTGGTGCCGCTGTCGCTCCACGACCGCAAGTCGAAGACGCCGGCCAGCAAGTCGGTGCCGGTGCGGATCAAGCCCGACACGTCCCCGTCCGCGGCAGCATCTTGAAGCCCCGGCCATCGATCGGGCCTGGGTCGTGCTATCGTTCGCCTGCGCATGAAATCCCTTCATCAGGCATGGGCCGCCCTGCAGCCCCGGCTGAGGATACTGGAGCCGGTGCGGTTCTCGTCCGACCACTGGTCTCTCGTCGAACGCCTGCATGCCGGCTTCAACGATCGCGAGGCGCACACCCGCCTGCCGATACCGATCGCACGCTTCCGCGATCCGGCAATACGGGCGATCCACCGGGAGGCGCGGCGATTCGACGATGTCAGGACCGCCTCGGCCGACGACGATGCGTCGGATGCGATGGCGGGCCACGCGCGTCTCTACAACGACGACGTCGATGCGCTGATGGGGGTGCTCGTTCCCTCGGCGCGCTATCGCAAGGGCCACCATGCGTATGGCCGGTTCACCGTTCCCGAGCCGCACGGCCTGCATACCGATCACAGCGCCGAGGATCCGGCGGCCGCGGGCGAACCGATCTGCATCGCCCGGATCGAAGCCCTGGGCACGCACTATGTCGCGGGCGACTATCGGACTCACGACCCGCGGACGCGGCGCATGCTCGAGGCCCTGCGCTACTGGAGGACCGTTCCCGAGGGCGAGCCGGAAGATATTCTCGAGGAGCTGTTGAGATGCGGGACGCTCGCGACCATTCCCGTGAACCGGGTCATGCTGATGGTCGCCGGCAACCGCTCGGACGACGCCCAGATCACCCAGCACATCGCCGCCCGGCCACCCGACGGCGGATTGCACTCGGCGTTCTTCCAGAGGCAGTACAGGCTGGCGTAGACGTCGCCGATCCCGGTGGAACGACCGGATGAAAAGACCTCGCGGGCCGGTCGCCACTCCGGCTGGGCCATGTCTTGCTACCTACGCACCGTGAGGTCATGGCCCGCTGCATTCGGATTGCCGCTCTGGGTTTTTCCCTCCCCGGCTCCCGTGCGTTTAGCTGCGTGTCTGCATTCCACGCCGCCGCGAGTCGTCGCCTTGTAACGCCTCGCGCGACCATGGTGAACTGCCGTTCACACGGCGCGTGTGGATAGCAGGGCGACGGGAAGGGCCTCCAAGAGCGCGGCCGGACGCAGGTCGCGGGCGGTTCCGCCCCGCAGGACGTCGTGCCATGGTCCATCGTGCCACGGCCCATCGTGCGGCAGGGACAGTGCAAGTTGTTCGAGTTGCGCCGCATCCAGGCACGGCGCCGTTCGATCGGACATGAACGACGTCGGCAGGCGGGGAACGACCACGAGGATCGCGTCACGGTCGTGCCGGCGCTCGAAGGCCAGCAGGTCGCCGGCGCCGGGCCCCTGGATGACCACCGGCCGGTAGTCGCCCTCGGAGAACAGTTCGGGTGCGATCCGCCGCAGGGCCAGCGTCCGCGCGATCAGCGCCTGCTTCGCCGTGCCGTCACGCCAGCGGGCGAGCGCAGCGACGAGGTCGGCGCTCTCGAGGCTTCGGCGCCGCCGCTCGAAATCCACCGGCCGGCGGTTGTCGGGATCGACGAGGCTGAAATCCCAGAGCTCGCAACCCTGGTAGAAATCCGGCACGCCGGGCGCGGTCAGCTTGACCAGCGTTTGCGCCAGGCCGTTGACGGCGCCCGCGGCGGCAATCGACTGCACGAAGGTCTCGATGTCGCGCAACAGGCCGGGAACCTCTCCATCGGCGAGCAGCTCCTCGCACAACGCCCGCGCGGCGGCCTCGTATCGCTCGTCCGGTTCACTCCAGTCGGAGCGCAGCTTGGCTTCGCGCAGCGCCTTCTCCTGCCAGGCGGCGATCCGTTCGGCGAAGCCGGTGCGATCGCCGTCGAGGGGCCAGGCGCCGACGATGGTTTGAAGCAGCATCGCGATGTCGCCGGCATCGGGCAGCGACTCGCGGCGCAGCGGCAGCAGCCTGTCGAGCCAGTCGCGCTGACGGGCCGCCCATTCGACCGGCACGGCGCTCAGCACGGCGAGACGCGCGCGCACGTCCTCGCCGCGCTTGTGATCGTGCGTTGCCGTCGCCAGCAGCGCGTGCGGGAAGGTGGCGCGCCGTCGGAGCATGCGGGCATGAAAAGCCTCGGCCGGCAACGAGAAGCGATGCGCGTCGAAGCCGACGTCGTTGCGCGAGAGCAGGCGGCCGTAGCGGTAGAACGCCGTGTCCTCGACCGCCTTCGCCGCGACCGGCGCGCTGAGCTGGCGCAGGCGCGTCGCCGCCGGTTCCTCGTCGATGTGCGCGACGAGCCAGTCGATCGCCCACCGGTCGCCGGGCGGACAGGTGCGCTTCGCCGCTTCCGCCGCCTGCGTGACGAAGCGGCGGTCGGAGTTGGTGCCGTAGGTGCGATAGACGGGAAAGTGGGCGAGCAATTCGACCAAGACGCGGCGCAGTGCCGGCAGGCCGAGCTCGTTGCCGGCGGAAAGCCCTCGGAACGAAGCAGCGCAAGCCTCGAGCGACGCACCGAAGCCGCGCGCGATCACCTCGCGCCGGGCAGCGGTCTCTTCCGCATCGAAGTCGCGCGGCCGGCCGCTGATAGTGTGCCATAGCCCGGCGAGCGGCCGTTCGCCCGTCGCGTCGTGCTGCAGGGCGCTCACGGCATCCATGAAGTCGTAGCCCGTCGTGCCGTGGCAGCCCCAGTCGTCGGCGAGACTCTCGTCGCGCAGCAGGATCTTCTCGACCACGAGGTAGCGCTCGGGCCCGATGCGCCGCCGCAGCTTGCGGCAATAGCCGGCGGGATCGGTGAGCCCGTCCACATGGTCGACCCTCAGGCCGTCGACGATACCCTCGTCGACCAGCCGCAGGATCAGTTCGTGCACGCGCTCGAAGACGTCGTCCTCCTCGATGCGCAGGCAGACCAGCTCGTTGATGTCGAAGAAGCGCCGCCAGTTGATGCGATCGCCCGCGGTGCGCCACCAGGCCGGTAGGCAGGCGCCGCCGTCGAGTGGCAGTTCGGCGTCGCCGTAGCGCGCCGTGTGCTGCCCGGCGGCCAACGCTTCGGCGCGTGGGCGATCGAGGATGGGCAGGAACACCTTGCCCGCCAGTTCGGGATCGCCGTTGTCCCAGTCGATGTCGAAGGTGCGGGCATGGCGGCTGTCGCGGCCGTGCTGCAGCACGTCCATCCACCAGGCGTTGTCGGGCGATGCCGCCATGTGGTTGGGCACGATATCGACGATCAGGCCCATGCCATGACCGTGCAGGGCGTCCGCCAGGCTCCGGAGCCCGTCCTCGCCGCCGAGCTCCGGATTGACGCGCGTGGGATCGATCACGTCGTAGCCGTGCCGGGATCCCGGACGCGCCGTCGTCACCGGCGAGGCGTAGAGGTGGCTGATGCCGAGACGGGCGAGATAGGGCACCAGCGCCTCGCCGTCGGCGAAGGTGAAGTCGCCGTGGAACTGCAGGCGATAGGTCGCGCGCGGGATCATTCGCGCCTCTCCCGGATCAGCCGCAGGCGCGTCCGCACCTCCGGCGCGCGCAGCAGGTCCTCGGCCGGCGCCGCGAGACGGCGTCGCCAGTTGGGATGCTCGTCGATCGTGCCCGGCAGGTTCGGCTGCTCGACGAGGCCCAGCAGATCCTCGAGCGGCAGCAGAGCGAGCGGGTCGACGGCCTGCGCGACGAACGCGCAGGCGGCGTCGACTGCGTGTCCGTGCCGATCGGGCGGTGGCGCCTCGCCCTCGGCGACACCGGCCCCGACGAAGGCCCGCCACAGCCGCGCGCGGTCGACCGTTCGCTCCGGGCGTTCGGCCCCGCCCGTGAGGCCGAGCCGGTCGCGCTCGTCGAGATCGGCACCGCGCCACCAGCCGGCGACGGTCGGCAGGTCGTGGGTCGAGGTCATCGCCACCGAATCGGGCCGCCAGTCGTGCGGCGGCAGGAAGCCTTGGCCGTCGCGCGTGAACCACAGCACGTCCAGTCCGCCGATGCCGGCCCCGCGGCAGCGGGCGCGGAACTCGGGCGGCACGGTGCCGAGATCCTCGCCGATCACCACGGCCCGGTGGCGGTGCGATTCGAGCGCCAGCAGGCGCAGCAGGTCGTCGAATGGGTAGGCGAGGTAGGCGCCCTCGACAGGTGGAGCGCCATCCGGCACCAGCCAGAGCCGCATCAACCCCATGGCGTGGTCGATGCGCACGCCGCCGGCATGGCGCAGCGCGGCGCGCACCATGTCGATGAACGGCGCGAAGCCCCGTGCCACCAGGCCGCTGGGAGAAAAGGAGGTCAGCCCCCAGCTCTGTCCGCGCGCATTGAAGGCGTCGGGTGGCGCGCCGAGGGTGACGCCGCGCAGGAAATCTTCGGGCTGCGTCGTCGCCTGGCTGCCGCCGGGATCCACGCCGACGGCGAGGTCGGAGATCAGGCCGATGCGCATGCCGGCGTCGCGCGCGGCCTTCTGCGCCGCGGCGAAGGCGCGGTCGGCGACCCATTGCAGGTAGAGGGCGAAGGCCGGCGGCACGCCGGCGGCGCTGGCCTCGAAGCGGGCGTGGCGCTGCAGCAGGTCGCCGCCGTCGCGCACGAAGCGGTCGTGGTCGGCATCGCCCACGCGGGCGAACGCCTCGAAGGCGCGGCGCAGCGCCTCGTAGCGCGCGCGTCCCGAGACGGGCCAGTCGATCAGCGCGTCCGGAGCGGCGGGCAAGGCGACGCCCGGATCGGCCAGCAGCGGATTGAGGAACAGCCGGCTCGACGGCGCGTAGGGGCTGCAGCGCGACGGGTCGGAAGGAAAGAGGCTGTGCGTCGGGCTGAGCGCGACCGCGTCGGCGCCCTCGGCGGCGATGGCGTCGATCAGCGCGGCGAGCGCGCGCGTGTCGCCGATGCCGCCGTCGTCGGCGCGACGCAGGCCGTGCAGCTGTACCGCGACGCCCCACAGACGCCGACCGCCGGCGATGTCGGCGATCGTGATGCAGCGCGATGGCGCGACTGCCAGGCCGATCTCGCGATCGCCGACATGCAGGCGATGATAGCCGGCCCGATCGATCGCCGGCACGATGCCGTCGGCGAGCCTCAGGGCGCGGCGGCTGCCGTCCTCCAGCAGCAGCTCGGCCGTCGCCGGCCGGCGCGGCAGGTCGAGCGGCGTCGGTGCGCCGACGGTCGTCGTCAGCAGTGGACGGTCTCGACGATCCGCGTGCAGGCGCTCCCGGCTTTCGTGGCATTGCGCGTCGCTGCCGCAGGCCAGGCCGAGCGCCTCCAGGATACGGCGCAGCGATCCGATCGAAACGCGCTGCGGCCGGCCGGCGGCATCGATCCAGTCGACCGCGACGCCGGCGTCCCGGGCGAGCGCGTGGACCGCCTCGTCGCTCATCGCGTCTCGAGGAAGACCGCGGTGCCGCGCGCCGCCAGCATGCCGCCTCGCACGGCGTCGTCGGGCGTCTGGAAGAGCGGTGCGCCGGGCGGGTCGGCGAAAGGACAGGCGGCTCCGTCGAGGTTGGTCGCGATCGACAGCATCGCACCGTCGCCCATGCGCCATTGCGCCAGCACGGCGGCCCGGCCGATCGCGACGGCTGAAACGGCGCACGCGCCGTCGAGGCGCGGCACGATGGCCTGGCGGCGCAGCTGCAGGAGCGTCCGGCAGAACGCATCGTCGCCCGAGCGTGGCGGCCGGCTGCGCTCGAAGGTCTCGGGCGCGTTCGGATCGGGGATCGCGTCGTGCGCGAAGCCCGCAAAGCTCGCGAACTCGCGGCGCCGACCCTCGCGCACCGCCGTGGCGAGTTCGCCATGGAAGTC
Organism: Enhydrobacter sp.; assembly: GCA_025808875.1. Lineage (NCBI taxonomy): Bacteria > Pseudomonadati > Pseudomonadota > Alphaproteobacteria > Hyphomicrobiales > Enhydrobacter > Enhydrobacter sp. The sequence continues at coordinate 195,340 of CP075528.1, forward strand.
GGTGAAGAACTGGAAGGGCGTGCGCACCGCGAATTCCTCGCCCATGAACAACAGCGGGATGTGCGGGCAGAGGAGCTGCATCGCCATCGCCGCCCTCAGCGCCTGCGGATCGGCGAGCGCGGCCAGCCGGTCGCCGAACGGCCGGTTGCCGATCTGATCGTGGTTCTGCAGGAAGAAGACGAAGGCGGTCGGGGGCAGGCCGGTGCTGGGCGCGCCGCGCGGTCGCCCCTGGCGATGGCGTGACGGCTCGCCCTGGTAGGCGAAGCCCTCCGCCAGGCAGCGGGCGAGCCGGATGGCGGGGTCGGTCGCGTAGTCGGCGTAGTAGCCGTCGGTCTCGCCCGTCAGCAGGACGTGCACGACATGGTGCGCGTCGTCGTTCCATTGCGCGTCGAAGCCGCGGCGCAGGTGCGAGGCGTCGTTCTCGTCGTGCTCGAGCACCAGGTGGACGTGGCGGCCCGGCTCGACGGTGCGGCGGATCTCGGCGCCCAGCTCGTCGATCCAGGCCTGGTCGTGGATCGCGTGCACTGCATCGAAGCGCAGGCCGTCGAAGCGGTATTCCATCAGCCAGTAGAGCGCATTCTCGACGAAGAAGCGGCGCACCTGCGGCTGCCGGAAGTCGATCGCCGGTCCCCAGGGCGTGGCGATGTCGCTGCGAAAGAACTGCGGGGCATAGCTCGCGAGATGGTTCCCATCCGGGCCGAAGTGGTTGTAGACGACGTCGAGGAAGACCATGAGGCCGAGCCCGTGCGCCGAGTCGATCAGGCGCTTCAGCTCGTCGGGCGTGCCGTAGGCGCGGTCCGGCGCGAAGGGCAGCACGCCGTCGTATCCCCAGTTGCGCGCGCCCGGGAAGTCCGCCACCGGCATCAGCTCGATGGCGGTAATGCCGAGATCCGCCAGTCGCCCGAGATCCGCCTCCACGCCGGCGAAGCCGCCGAGGCTGCCGACGTGCAGTTCGTAGAGCACCGTCTCGCGCCACGGCCGGCCGCGCCAGCCGGCGTGCCGCCAGACGTATGCCTTCGCGTCGATCACGAGACTGGGGCCGTGCACGTCGCCGGATTGCGCGCGTGCCGCCGGATCGGGCACGCGCTGTCCCGATGCGAGTCGAAAGAGATAGGAAGCGCCCGGTGCGGCCTCCGCCACGGTCTCGAACCAGCCGTCGCCGACCGGCGTCATGGGCCGGGGCGCGCAGCCCTCGACCTCGAGGGTGACGCCTGGCTGCGCCGGTGCCCACAGCCGAAAGCGTGCACGCTCGCCGTCGAGCGGCGTTGCGCCGAACGGCAGGGCGCGCGCGAAGCCCGTCATGGCGGCCGTGGGGCGAGAGTACTCGCCGTCAGCACGACGCTGCGTGCCTTGACCGTCAGCGCCGTCTCGTCGAGATCGCGCTCGGCCTGGGCGGGTGCCGCGCTGTCGATCAGGATGCGGGTCGCGACGTGCGGCGGCGGCAGTGTGAAGGTCCTGTCGTCGGGCGTCGGGTTGAAGAGGCAGGTCAGCACCGAGACCGAGCCATCCTGATCGCGCGAAGCGCGCCGCAGGATCAGCGTGCGTTCCTGCGCCTGGTGCCAGGCCTCGGTCGACATCGGCCGGCCCGTCTCGTCGAACCAGGCGATGTCGAGGATGCCGGGCGCGGGCTCGTCCTTGCCGTGGAGGAACTGCGCGCAGCGCAGGATCGGATGGCGATGGCGCAATCCGACCAGCCGGGCCGTGAACTCGGTCATCTCCCTGCCGGCGGGCGTCTCGGCGAGCTTCCAGTCGACCCAGGAGATCTCGTTGTCCTGGCAGTAGGCGTTGTTGTTGCCCTGCTGCGTGCGGCCGAACTCGTCGCCGGCCAGCAGCATGGGCGTGCCCTGCGACATGAAGAGCGTGGCGAGCATCGCGCGGCGTACGCGGTCGCGCGTCTCGACGATCGTCGGATCGTCGGTCGGCCCCTCGACGCCCCAGTTGGCCGACCAGTTCTCGCCGTGGCCGTCCCGGTTGTTCTCGCCGTTGGCTTGGTTGTGCCGCTCGGCGTAGCTCACCGTGTCGAGCAGGGTGAAGCCGTCGTGCGAGGCGACGTAGTTGATCGAGGCGTAGGGCCGCCGGCCCAGCCGGTCGAAGATATCGCTCGACCCCGCGAGGCGCGCGGCGAAGTCGGAACGCTCGCCCTCGTCGCCGCGCCAGAAGCGGCGCACGCCGTCGCGGAAGCGGTCGTTCCACTCGGCAAAGCCCGGCGGATGGCCGCCGAGCTGGTAGCCGCCCGGTCCGATGTCCCACGGCTCGGAGATCAGCTTGACCTGGGTGAGCACGGGATCCTGGCGGAGCGCGTCGAAGAAGCCGGCGCCAGGATCGAAGCCGTGCGGTTCGCGCCCCAGCGTGGTGCCGAGGTCGAAGCGGAAGCCGTCGACGTGGAACGACGTCACCCAGTGGCGCAGCGAGTCCATGACCAGCTGCAGCACGCGGGGATGAGACAGGTTGAAGGTGTTGCCGGTCCCCGTGTCGTTGACGCAATGGCGTGGATTGTCGGCAACGAGCCGGTAGTAGCTCGCATTGTCGAGGCCGCGGAAGGAGAGGGTCGGTCCCATCTCGCTGCCCTCGGCGGTGTGGTTGTAGACGACGTCGAGGATGACCTCGATGCCGGCGGCATGGAGGCGCCGCACGGCGAGCCGCACCTCGTCCGCCGAACCGTTGGCGAGATAGCGTGGCTCGATGGCGAAGAAGCCGAGCGTGTTGTAACCCCAGTAGTTGCGCAGGCCCTTCTGCAGCAGCACGCGGTCCTGCAGGAAGGCGTGGACCGGCATGAGTTCGACGGCGGTGACGCCGAGCCGCTGCAGGTATTCGATGACGAACGGATCGCACAGCGCGGCGAAGGTGCCGCGCTCGGGCGGCCGCAGGTCCTGGCGCAGCATCGACAGGCCGCGGACATGCGCCTCGTAGATGACGGTGTCTTCCCACGGCACGCGCGGCGGACGATCGTCGCGCCAGTCGAACAGCTCGCTGGTGACCACTCCCTTCAGCATGCCCGGCGCACTGTCGCGGCGGTCGAAGGAAAGATCGGCGCGCGGGGAATTGACGCGATAGCCGAACAGCGCCTCGGAGGTGCGCAGCTCGCCGGCGATGCGGCGCGCGTAGGGATCGAGCAGCAGCTTGTTGGGGTTGAAGCGATGGCCACGCTGCGGCTCGTAGGGGCCGTAGGCGCGATAGCCGTATATCGTGCCCAGGCGGCCGCCCGGCAGGTAGCCGTGCCACACCTCGTTGGTGCATTCCGGCAGCGTGTAGCGCGCCACTTCGCGCCGGCCGGCGGGGTCGAAGAGACAAAGGTCGATGCGCGTGGCGTGGGCGGAGAATACCGCGAAATTGGTGCCGAGACCGTCCCACGTCGCGCCATGAGGGTAGGGTGATCCGGCGAGCAGCCGGTCGGGTGCCGTCGCCATCGTCAGCTCTCCCCGCGCAGGATGATGGTGGCGAGCGGCGGCAGCGTCAGCTCGAGCGACTGGCGCTCGCCGTGCGAGGGCTCGTCGCGCGTATGGACGGCGCCGTCGTTGCCGAGGTCGCTGCCGCCATAGTGGCGCGAATCGGTGTTGGCGATCTCGCGCCACGTGCCGGGCACCGGCACGCCGACGCGATATCCATGGCGCGGAACGGGGGTCATGTTGCAGACCACCAGGACCGGGCGGTCGCCGGGCTCTCCCTGGCGCAGGAAGGCGAAGACGGAATTGGCATGGTCGTCGCCGACCAGCCAGCGGAAGCCCTCGGGCTCGCTGTCGCGCCGGTGCAGGGCGGGCTCGCTGCGATAGAGACGATTGAGGTCGCGCACCAGGCGCTGGATGCCGGCGTGGCTCGGGTCGTCCAGCAGGAACCAGTCGATCTCGCCATCGTGGTTCCATTCGCGCTCCTGGGCGATCTCGCCGCCCATGAACAGCAGCTTCCTTCCGGGATGCGTCCACATGAAGCCGAAGTAGGCCCGCAGGTTGGCGAAGCGCTGCCAGCGGTCGCCCGGCATGCGGCCGATCAGCGAGCCCTTGCCGTGCACCACCTCGTCGTGGCTGAGCGGCAGCACGAAGCGCTCGGAGAAGGCATAGAGCAGGCCGAACGTCAGATCGTGGTGGTGATGGGCGCGGTGTACCGGGTCGCGCGCCATGTAGCGCAGCGTGTCGTGCATCCAGCCCATGTTCCACTTGTAGGAGAAGCCGAGGCCGCGCTCGTCGACCGGCCGGGTGACGCCGGGCCATGCCGTCGATTCCTCCGCGATCGTGACCGCGCCGGGACAGCGCTCGGCGACGACGGCGTTGAGGTGGCGCAGGAAGTCGATGGCCTCGATGTGCTCGCGTCCGCCATGGACGTTGGGAATCCACTCGCCGGGCGCGCGGCTGTAGTCGCGATAGAGCATCGAGGCCACGGCATCGACGCGCAGCCCGTCGACGTGGAAGCGCTCGAGCCAGTGCAGCGCGCTCGCGATCAGGAAGCCTTGCACCTCGCGCCGCCCGAAATTGTAGATGAAGGTGTTCCAGTCCCTGTGGAAGCCCTCGCGGGGGTCGAGATGCTCGTAGAGCGCGGTGCCGTCGAAGCGCGCCAGACCGTGCGGATCGCTCGGGAAGTGCGCCGGTACCCAGTCGACGATCAGCCCGATTCCCGCCGCGTGCAGGCGGTCGACGAAGCGTGCCAGGGCCTCGGGCGGGCCGTAGCGGCCGGTCGGGGCGAACAGGCCGAGCGGCTGATAGCCCCACGACCCGCCGAACGGATACTCGGCGACCGGCATCAGCTCGAGATGGGTGAAACCCATGTCCTGCAGGTAGGGGATGAGCGTCTCCGCGGCGACGTCCCACGACATCTCGCCGTCCCGGCGCAGCCACGAGCCGAGATGGACCTCGTAGATCGACACCGGCGCATCGGGCGCCTGTCGGCGGGCGCGATGCTCCATCCACTCGGTGTCGCGCCACGGCCAGCGATGCGGCGCCGCGACGAGCGATGCGGTCGCCGGCGCGGGCTCGGCCTGTTGCGCCACGGGATCGGCCTTCTGCGGCAGGCGCGTGCCGTCGGCACCCACGATGTCGAACTTGTAGCGCGCCCCGGCGGAGACGCGCGGTACGAACAGTTCCCACACGCCGGAGGGATACCTGAGCCGCATCGGGTGGCGGCGCGCATCCCACGAATTGAAGTCGCCGACGACGGCGACCCGCCGGGCGTTGGGCGCCCATACGGCGAAGCCCACGCCCGCCACGCCGTCGTGCACCGCTTCGTTGGCGCCGAGCGCGCTCGCCAGCTCGAAATGGCGCCCCTCGTTGAAGAGATGAAGGTCGACGTCGCCGAGCAGGGGGCCGAAGGCATAGGGATCCTCGGTTTCCTGCACCGCGCCGGGCCAGAAGATGCGCAGGAGATAGGGGGCATCGTCGGATACCCGGCCTTCGAACAGCCCGTTCGGGGCGCCGGCGACCAGCGTGCCGATCGCGCTCCTGTCCTGCCGCCGCAAGACCTCGACCGAGCGGGCGCCGGGCAGGAACACGCGCACGATCCGGCCCTCCGGCCCGTCGCGGGGGCCGAGAAGGGAGAACGGATCGGCGTGGCATGCCGAGGCCAGCGCCTCGGCCTCGCCGGGCGCGAGGCTTGCGGGGGCGCGGGCGTCGTTCATGTCGTCTCGCGTGGCTTGCCGTCGAGGACCCGGTTGGCGAGGCGGCAAAGTCCGTTCAGCGGGATGGAGAGCCAGTTGGGGCGGTTCGACGCCTCGTAGACCACCTCGTAGGCGGCCTTTTCGATCAGGAACAGGTCGAGCAGCGCTGTGCTGCGCAGGCCGGGCAGGTCGCTCGCCACGTCGTGGTAGGCCTGCAGGAACATCTTCTGCGCGCCGTCGCGCAGGCGCGACACGAACTTGGTGCGCGTCGCCTCCGACAGCGGCGCCGAGGCGAGCTTTCTCGGATCGAGCGTCGTGGCGACGGCATAGTCGAGCGAGCGCAGCAGGCCCGCCACGTCGAGCAGGGGGCTGTTCCTGGCGCGCCGCTCCGCGAGCGTCCGGCCGGGTTCGCCCTCGAAGTCGATGATGAAGGCGTCGCCGCTCACCACCAGGACCTGGCCGAGATGGAAGTCGCCGTGGATGCGGCACATCATCGAGCCCTCGCCGTCCTTCGCCAGCCGGTCCAGGGTCTCGAACAGTTCGGCGCGGCGGGAGAGCAGCGTGTCGATGGCGGTCGTCTCGGCCTCGTCCTCGCTCCGGCGTCCGTCGATCGCCTCGAGCGCGGCGGCGAGCTGCGCGCCGGCGCGGCGGGCCCACTGCGCCGTGTCGTCGGTGCCGGCGGGACGCGGCGCGAAATCCTCGTTGCCGGTCGCCTGGCAGAGCACGCGATGCATCGTCGCGAGCTGCCGTCCGATGGTGGCGGCGAAGGCGTTGTAGTCCTCGATGTCGTCGGCGCGCGCCTCGGTCGTCGCTTCGCGCGTCACCAGCCCGTCGAGGGCGCGCTTGAACTGGTCGAGCGTCCACGTCCAGGCATCGCCCTGGTTGCGCACGAAGGTCTGGGCGACGGCCAGCGAGTGCCGTTCGCCCGCGCGGTCGATGCGGACCACCTCGCCGAGCAGCGGCGGCGTGTTGGCGAAGCCGTGCGTCGTCAGGTGGCGGCTCATCTCCGCTTCGGGATGATGGCCGGCCGCGACCCGCCGGAAGATCTTGAGCATCACCTGCTCGGCCACGATCAGCGAGGAGTTCGACTGCTCGGCGGTGAGCCACATCACCGACGCGTCGGCCGGACACCGCAGCTCGTCGCGCCGCTCGGGCGTCGGCTCGAACACGATCCTGCCCTCGGGCGTGTCGATCTCCGTGCCCTCGGCGAGCGCCGCCAGCATCCGCGGCCCGAACTCGGGCAGCGAGAAGGCATCGGTCAGCAGGCCGACCCGCCGGCCGCGGCGCACTCGTGCGACGGCGAGCTGGCTCGGCAGGACGGGCATCGCCTCGTCCTCCCACGCGATCGACAGCGGCAGCATCCAGCGGCTGGTGCCGGAATCGACCGTCGTTTCGACCTCGGCGAGCAGCATCTCGCGGCTGCCGCCGGGCAGGCGGGCCGTGCAGGCGACGTGCGCGCCGCGCAGGGCCTGGCCCTTGGCGGAGAACCAGCGACGCTTGGCGAGATAGGCCGGCAGCGCCTCCCGCTCGAGCAGGGAGACGTCGGATGCGCGCAGCGCGTCGGCGAGCCGGTCGCGCAGCACGAGGGTGACGTAGTCGGGCATGGGCTCCGGCGCGGGGGTGTGCCAGGACGGCGCGTCGCTCTCGGTCGCCAGCACGAACCAGTAGAAGCCGTAGGGCGGCAGGGTGAGCAGGTAGGTGAGCTGGCCGATCGGCGGAAACAGCGAGCCGCCGTTCAGCTCGATCGGAACCCGGCCGGTGAATTCGGACAGGTCGAGCTCGACCGCCTGCGGGGTGCGCGAGACGTTGGCGACGCACAGGATGGTCTCCCCCTGGTGCTCGCGCAGGAAGGCGAAGATCTTGCGGTTCTTGGGATAGAGGAAGCGCAGGGTGCCGCGCCCGAACGCCAGGTGCGTGCGCCGCACCGACAGCATGCGCCGCATCCAGTTGAGCAGCGAGTGGGGGTCGCGCGTCTGCGCCTCGACGTTGACGATCTCGTAGCCGTAGAGCGAATCCATGATCGCCGGCAGGGCGAGCGCCGCGGGGTCGGCGCGCGAGAAGCCGCCGTTGCGGTCGGGCGACCATTGCATGGGCGTGCGCACGCCGTCGCGGTCGCCCAGCCGGATGTTGTCGCCCATGCCGATCTCGTCGCCGTAGTAGATGACCGGCGTGCCGGGCATGGAGAGCAGCAGGCAGTTGAGCAGCTCGATGCGCCGGCGGTCGCGCTCGAGCAGCGGCGCCAGCCGCCGCCGGATTCCGAGATTGATGCGCGCCCGCCGGTCGGTGGCGTAGGTCTGCCACAGGTAGTCGCGCTCCGAATCGGTCACCATCTCGAGCGTCAGCTCGTCGTGATTGCGCAGGAAGATCGCCCACTGGCAGTTGTCGGGGATCTGCGGCGTCTGCCGCATGATGTCGGTGATGGGGAAGCGGTCCTCGCGCGCCAGCGCCATGTACATGCGCGGCATCAGCGGGAAGTGGAACGCCATGTGGCACTCGTCGCCGTCGCCGAAATAGTCCTTGGTGTCCTCGGGCCACTGGTTGGCCTCGGCCAGCAGCATGCGGTCCGGATAGGAGGCGTCGATCTCGGCGCGGATGCGCTTGAGGACGGCGTGCGTCTCCGGCAGGTTCTCGTTGTTGGTGCCCTCGCGCTCGACCAGGTAGGGCACCGCGTCGAGCCGCAGTCCGTCGACGCCGAGGTCGAGCCAGAAGCGCATCACGCTCAGCACCGCCTTGACGACGTGCGGGTTGTCGAAGTTGAGATCCGGCTGGTGCGAGTAGAAGCGGTGCCAGTAGTAGGCCTGCGCCGTCGCATCCCAGGTCCAGTTCGACCGCTCGGTGTCGAGGAAGATGATGCGTGTGTCCTGGTATCTCCTGTCGGTGTCGGACCAGACGTAGAAGTTCCGCGCCGCCGAGCCCGGCTTGGCGTTGCGCGCCCGCTGGAACCACGGGTGCTGGTCCGACGTGTGGTTGATGACCAGCTCGGTGACGATGCGCAGGCCGCGCCGGTGCGCCGCCGCCACGAAGCGGCGGAAGTCGGCCATCGTGCCGTACTCGGGATGGATGGCGCGGTAGTCGGCGATGTCGTAGCCGTCATCGCGCCGCGGCGAGGGATAGAACGGCAGCAACCACAGCGTGTTGACGCCGAGATCGGCGATGTAGTCGAGCTTGGAGATCAGCCCGGGGAAGTCGCCGATCCCGTCGCCGTTGGAGTCGAAGAACGACTTCACGTGGAGCTGGTAGATGATCGCGTCCTTGTACCAGGCGGCATCGCCGGCGGCCGCGCGCCTCAGGTCCATGGCAGGAGCGTTCATGCGGCACCTGCCGGCGCGGTGAGACGCCAGATCGCGAAGGGCAGCCCCGCCGGATCGAGGCGGACCCGCTGGTGCTTGCCGGTCCAGGCGAAGCGACGGCCGTCCATCAGATCCTCGACCTGCAGCGTGCCGCTGTCGGGCAGCCGCCATTCCCACAGCGGGATCTCGAACACCGCTTCCTGCGCGCGGTGGGGATCGAGATTCACCGCCACCAGGATGACGTCCTCGTGGCTCGGCAGGGCCTTGCCGTAGACCAGCACCTGCTCGTTATCGGCGTCGTAGAAGGTGAGGCCGAGATGGCCGTGCAGGGCGGGATTGGCCCGGCGGATGCGGTTGAGGGCGGCGATCTCGGCGACGATGTTGCCCGGCGCCGCGAAGTCGCGCACGCGGATCTCGTACTTCTCCGAATCGAGGTATTCCTCGCGGCCGGGCAGCGGTGCCGCCTCGCAGATCTCGAAGCCAGAGTACATTCCCCACAGGCCCGACAGCGTCGCGGCCAGCGCCGCCCGCACCAGGAAGCCGGCGCGGCCCGAGGTCTGCAGGTAGAAGGGATTGATGTCGGGCGTGTTGACGAAGAAGTGCGGGCGGAAGAATTCCGCCACCTCGGTCTGCGTCAGTTCGGTCAGGTAGTCCGCGAGCTCCCGCTTGCCGTTGCGCCAGGTGAAGTAGGTGTAGGACTGGCTGAAGCCGACCTTGGCCAGCCGGTACATCATCTTCGGCCGGGTGAAGGCCTCGGACAGGAAGACCGCGTCGGGATGGCGGGCCCGCACCTCGGCGATCATCCATCGCCAGAACGGCAGCGGCTTGGTGTGCGGGTTGTCGACCCGGAACAGCCTGATGCCCTCGCCCGCCCAGAACAGCACCGTGTCGCGCAGTTCCTCCCACAGCGCCGGGACGGCGCCGTCGCCGTAGAAGTCGACGTTGACGATGTCCTCGTATTTCTTGGGCGGGTTCTCGGCGAACTTGATCGTGCCGTCGGCGCGGCGGCGGAACCACTCGGGATGCTGCTTCAGCCACGGATGGTCGGGCGAGCACTGGATGGCGAAGTCGAGCGCCAACTCGAGGCCGTGCTCGAAGGCGGCGTCGCGCAGGCGGCGGAAATCGTCGAGCGTGCCGAGCGCCGGATGGATCGCCGTGTGGCCGCCGTCGGCGCTGCCGGTCGCGTAGGGGCTGCCGACGTCGCCCGGCGCCGCCCTGAGCGCGTTGTTGCGGCCCTTGCGGTTGGTCTCCCCGATCGGATGGATGGGCGGGAAGTAGAGCACGTCGAAGCCCATCGCGGCGATGCGCGGCAGGGCGCCGGCGACGTCGGCGAAGGTGCCGTGCCGCGCCGGATCGTCGGTGATCGAGCGTGGGAAAAGCTCGTACCAGCTCGCGAAGCCGGCCTGGGGGCGCTCGACCTCGAGCGGCAGCGGCTCGTGCCGGTGCAGGAAGGCGCGATCGGCCGCCGCGTCCACGGCCTCGAGCGTGCGCGGCGCCGTCAGCGCCGCGATCGTCCGCGCCGTGTCGCCGCCGGCGAAGGCGTCCTCGACCCTGGCCAGCGCGGCGCGTGTGCCGTCGACATTCCGGGCGGCGAGATGCGCGATGAGGGCGCGCGCCTCGGCGAGATCGGACGCGAGGTCGACCCCGGCGCGGTGCTTGGTCTCGATGGCGTGGCACAGGCTGCCGTAGCCGTCGATCCAGGCCTCGACGGTGAACTGCCACGGGCCGATGCGGTCGGGTGTGAAGGCGGCGCGCCAGCGGTCGTTCGCGACGGGCGCCATTGGTGCCCGCCGCCACCCGGTCTCGTCGACGGGGCGCCACAGCAATTCGGCGCGCAGCAGCTCGTGGCCGTCGGCGAAGATGTCGGCCTCGACCGTCACCGGCCGGTCGACGATGCGCTTGGCGGCGAACCTGCCGCCGTCGACGCTCGGCATGACGCGGTCGATGACGACGCGCGGCTCGCTCGCCGCCCGGCGCACGGCGCGCGGATCGCTGCGCCGGCGCGGCACGATCGGTGGCGCGACATCGAGCGGCACGAGGCGCACCTCGTCCGGCGCGAGCCTCGTCGCCTGGCCGTCGCCGGACGGCGCGGCGAGGGCGATGCCGGCGGCCGGCCCGGTCGGCGGGGGCGCCGGCACCGATCGCTCGCCGTCGGGGTTGATCAGGAGGGCGACCGCCTTGCGCGCGCGCCGGGGATCGGCCGCGTCGAGGCGCACCAGCGCCGTCGCGGCGGCCGCGGGTCCGCTGAGGCTCAGCAGCGCCCCGCGGTCGAGGCCGCGCAGCGTGCCGACCCGTTCGTTGGCGGCGCGCATCTCGGCGGCGAGCGCCGGCTCGGCATCGGCATCGAACGGGTCGTCGGCGCGCCGGCACAGATACTCGAAGCCCATCGGCACGAAGAGGCCTGATGAGGTCGCGGCCGCGGTCTCGAGAAGACGGCGATGGCGGGCGGCCCGTTGCCGGAGGCCGGCGCCCTCCGTCCCGGCGGTGACCCCTCGTTCGCTCCCGCTTTCGCCGATCGGCGGCGCGACGACGCCGATGACCGTGCCCGCGGCACGCAGCGCGGCGTGCTCCTCGACGTACCAGCTCGCCCGGCCGTCCCACCATCCGGTCGAGGCGAAGACCGCGTCGGGCCGCGAGGCCGCCAGCGCCCGTTGCCGCTCGCGTTCCATGCCCGGCGTCCAGACCAGCAGGCCGCAGGCGGCTCGCTCGCGCACGCGCGCCGTCAGCCTCGCCAGCGCGCCGACCGGCAGGTGCGCCGCGCCGAGCAGGCGGAAGCCGGCGACGCCGGCGCCGGCCAGGCGCAGCAGCCGCTCGCTCCACGCCTCGACGAAGCGCTCGCACGACGTCGCGTCGTTCAGGCGGATGCGCAGGGCCCGGCGGTCGGCCGCACCGAGTCGCGGATCGATCGCCTGCGGCGGCGGCATCGTCGGCAGGCTGGCGATTGGATCGCAGGCCGTCGCCTCGATGGCCATCCGGTCGAGCACCACGTCGAGCACCAGGCCGAGCCCCGCCGCCCTGGCGAGGAAGGCGAGCGCGGCGGCCGCCTCGTCGGCCGTGCCGCCCAGCCCGAGCGCCGGATCGGGTCTTTCGAGGTCGCGCGCCAGGAAGGGAGTGTCGGTGGCGCCCGGCAGGAAGATCGGCGCCGAGCAGACATGGCTGAAGCCGAGCCGCGCGGCGCGGCGCAGGTGGACCGGCCATCTCTCGGCTGCCCCCGCTTGCCCCACCCACAGGTGATAAAGTCTCGCCCCGGCTACCTGCACCTCATATTAAGGCAGGACGCGCCCGATTGTTCCGTCGCTGCCGCTATTTTAGGCTGCCTGAATTTTCAGCAGAAACGGCCGGCGAGGCCTAGGCTTGCGCCGACGCCGGCAGCGGCAGGTCGAGCGACGTCGTGCGCCGCAGCTCGCGGCGATGGGTCTTGTCGTCGAACGGCCGGGCGCGATGCATGGTGCAGCGATTGTCCCAGATCACGAAGTCATGCGGCCGCCAGACGTGGCGGTAGAGGAACGGCTTCTGCGTGGCGTGGTCGATCAGGTCGCGCAGCAGCAGCCTTCCCTCCGGCACCGGCCAGTCGACGACATGGGCGGCGTGCGAGGCGAGATAGAGCGCGCGGCGGCCGGAGCCCGGGATGGTGCGCACCAGCGGATGGACGGCACCCTCGAGCTTCTGCTTTTCGTCCTCGCTGAAGTCGAAGCCCAGCACGTGGCGCGAATGGACGATGGAGTGGAAGACGCGCAGCCCCTCGATCGTGGCGCGGGTCTCCGCGTCGAGCGCGTCGTAGGCGGCGCGCATGTCGGCGAACTCGGTGTCGGCCGGCACCGGCGGCACCACCCGCGCCGACAGCATCGAGTAGCGGCCCGGCGGATCGACGAACGAGGCGTCGGTGTGCCACAGCCGGTTGGCGACCGCGGAGGCGCGCTTGCGGTCGTCGGCGTCGCGGATCCTGCCGTCGGCGCCGACGTTGGAGACGTCGGCCAGCGCCTCGTTGCCGAACCGGTTGCCGCCGATCGCCGCGGAGGAGGTGCGGGCGTGCAGCGTGCCGTCGAAGCGCCGGGCGAAGTCGAGCTGCTCCTGGTCGGTGAAGTCCTGGTCGCGGAACACCAGCACGGCGTGGCGGTCCATGCCGGCGCGGATCGCCTCCAGCGTTGCGCGATCGTCGACCCGGCGCAGGTCGATCGCGCCGACTTCGCCGGCGAACCCGGGCGTGAGCGGCGTGATGGTGACGGTCATGGGGCGCTCCCTTCCTGGAGGGCGAGCGGATCATCCCGGGGTCAAATCCGCAAGCCAAGCGACGCGGAATTTCGTTTCGCGCGGGGAGTCCAAGGATGGGGGCAAGTTCAAATCTGACCTGTCTTCAGTTCGGTCCGGATCAATCGTCGGGGGCAACGTCAGCCGCTCTCCCGAAGGGCCAGCCATCAAAAGCCCATTTGATTCGTGTCATCCGCGTGGTCAAGCAGCTCGAGAATTGCCGTGGAGAATCAAAGGGAGATTCGCAAATCGTTGACCAGATTGGAACGGTACATGCCGCGCGCCTAGACTGGCGCCCATGTTCGCACCTGTCTTCGATCCCGAGCCTGACTTCCGTTTACGTAAGGCCGGAGTCACGGCCGTTATCCGCCGTTATCGTGAAACATCGCGAAAGCGAAAAACGGGACGAAGGTTCGTTCGTTGCGGCGGGCGCGAGGCTCGCCGGGCTTTCGGTGTTTCCGCGGCGAGGTTCCTCATCGGATGCTCGACGGCTGGTGCCGGCATGTTTGATTCGATGCTTGTTGTGTATGAGCGGCGCCAGATGTGCGAGCGTGGCCCGCGGTCACGGTCGCTGTCAGAGTGCCGTCAGAGTCGTGTCAGGCGAACTCGGGTTGCTCAAAGGCCCTTCGCTCCACACGCCGCGCCCACAACATCTTGGGTCGACGTGGCGCGCGTGTTCGCCATCCGGAAGGCGCGCGCCGCGCGCCTTGTCAGGGCCAGCGCGGCGCCGCTTCAATCGCCGGCAACAGGGAGCCCGACCCATGAAAGCCTCGCTCTTCTACCTGCCGACCATCGCCAGCCGCGCCGAGATCGAGCAGGGCATGGCGGGCATGAACCCGCAGTTCTACCAGCGCATGCTCAAGGAGCTGACCGAGCAGATCAGGCTGGGCGACGAGCTCGGCTACGATTCGGTGTCCTTCACCGAGCATCACTTCCACATCGAGGGCTTCGAGCTCTCCAACAACCCGGTGCTGCTCGATCTCTACTTCGCCATGCAGACCAGGCGCATCCGCGTCGGCCAGCTCGGTATCGTGCTGCCGGCATCCAATCCGATCCGCGTCGCCGAGGACATCGCCATGCTCGACCACATGACCGGCGGGCGGGCGAATGCCGGCTTCGCGCGCGGCTACCAGCGCCGCTGGGTCGACGTCATGGCGCAGCAGACGCACGGCATCCACGGCGCGCTGCCCAACCAGCACGACGAGATCGACGAGGCCAATCGGCTCGCCTTCGAGGAGAACTTCCGCATCGTCAAGAAATGCTGGACTGAGGAGATGCTGTCGTTCGAGGGCAGGTTCTGGAAGATCCCGCCCGGCCCGACGCCGTGGACGCTCGACACCACGCAGAAATGGGGCAAGGGCGTCGAGGACGGCATCCTCAAGTCCGTCGGCGTCGTGCCCAAGCCGCTGCAGAAGCCGCACCCGCCGCTGTTCCAGCCCTTCGCCAGCTCGGAGAACACCGTGCGCTTCTGTGCCAGGGAAGAGGTGACGCCGATCCTGCCGCCGATGCTGCCGGTCTACGAGGACAAGCTCTACGGCGTCTATGCCGAGGTCTCGGGCAAGAAGAAGGGGCAGGGCGTCGGCGTGCTGCGCGACGTCATCATCGCCGACACCGACGAGGAGGCGATGGCGCTGTGGCGGGACTCGGGCCAGTTCTCCGGCCGCGCCTGGTTCGAGCCGTTCGGCTTCCGCCGCGGCATGCAGGATCCGGCGAGCGGCAAGTACGCCACCCCCGAGGAAGTGATCGCCATGGGCTATGCCTATGTCGGCACGGTCGACACCGTGCTGCGCGCCATGGAGACGCAGCACAAGCGCCAGCCGGTCGACTGGGTGTTCTGCTACACCTACAACAGCCTGGTCCCGCACCCCGTGCTGATGAAATCGATCGAGGCCTTCTGGACCAGGGTGATGCCGCGCTTCAGGTGAGCGTCGGCGAAAGCTCCAACTGAAGATCGCCTAGGCGAATATCGCGGGATCGATCAGCGGCTTGCCCCGGGGGCGGGCGGCCTCGGGACGGTCGCACCGCTGGAACAGCCCGCGGCCGGCCGAGCCGCTCATGCGGCCTTCCTCCATCACGACCTCGCCGCGCGACAGGGTCATCACGGGATAGCCGGTGAGCTCGCGGCCCTCGTAGGGCGTGTAGTCGCAATTGTGGTGGAGGATCGAGTTGGTGAGCGACACGCGCCGCGCGGGGTCCCACAGCACGATGTCGGCGTCGGCGCCGATCGCGATCGTGCCCTTGCGCGGATGCAGGCCGTAAATCCGGGCCGCGTTGGTCGCCGACAGCGCCACGAATTGCTGGAGCGTGATGCGGCCCTTGTTCACGCCCTCCGAGAAAAGCAGCGGCAGGCGGGTCTCCACGCCCGGCACGCCGTTGGGGATCCGGGCGAACCTCTCGCGCGCGCCCGGCAGCTTCTTGCCGCGCGGATCGTCGTACCGGAACGCGGCGTGGTCGGACGACAGGACCTGGAAGCTGCCGGCCGCCAGCCCGGTCCAGATGTGCTCCTGGTTGTCGGTGCCGCGCGGCGGCGGCGAGCAGACGCACTTGGCGCCCTCCTCGCCCGGCCTGTCGAAATCCTCCTCGCTGAGGAACAGGTATTGCGGGCAGGTTTCGCCGTAGACCCTGAGGCCGCGCGCCTGCGCGCGCTGGATCTCGTGCATCGCCTCCTTGGCCGAGACGTGGACCAGCAGCATCGGCACGTCGAGCAGCTCGGCGAGCGAGATGGCGCGGTGCGTCGCCTCGCGCTCGACGACGAAAGGCCGCGAGGTGGCGTGGAACTTCGCCGCCGTCATGCCCTTGAGCTCGAGCCGTTCGGTCAGCCAGGCGATGCAGTCGGCATTCTCGGCATGGATCATCAGCATGGCCTGCTCGCGCCGTGCCGCGGCCAGCGCGTCGAGCATCTCGCGGTCGGAGAGCTTGAGATCGTCGTAGGTCATGTAGACCTTGAACGAGGTGTAGCCGTCGGCGACGAGGGCGGCGAAGTCCTGCCCCATGATCCTGGCGCTGGGATCCGACAGGATGACGTGGAAGGCGTAGTCGATCAGCGAGCGGCCGTCGGCCCGCTTGTGGTAGCGCTCGACGACGTCGCGCAGGTTCTGGCCGCGGCCCTGGTAGGCGAAAGGGATGATGGTGGTGGTGCCGCCGGCCGCCGCCGCCCGGCTGCCGCTCTCGAAATCGTCGCAGAACACCGAGCCGTCGGCCGTGTCCTGGTCGAAATGGACATGCGCGTCGATGCCGCCGGGGACGGCGATCAGGCCGGTGGCGTCGATCTCCCGGCGGCCTTTGTCGAGTCGCTCGCCGAGCGCCACGACCCGCCCGGACGCGATGCCGATGTCGCCCTTCACCACGTCCGCAGCGGTGGCGATGGTGGTGTTGCGGATGACCAGATCGTAGTCCGCCATGGCTTCCTCCCTAGACCGGAACGACCGGCCGGTCCAAACTCGCGAGGCAAGAAAGGGGCCGAGATGACCCGGTTGTACGCACTTCTTTTCCTGTTGCTGCCCGCCGGCGCCCTGCCTTTCGCCGCCGGGGCGCAGACCGCCGTGAAGCCCGCCGTGGTCTACAGCACCGGCGGCAAGTTCGACAAATCCTTCAACGAGGGGGTGAGCGACGGCGCGCAGAAGTTCGGCAAGGAGACCTCGCTCGCCATCGCCGAGTTCGAGCCGACCAACGAGACGCAGTTCGAGCAGGCGCTGCGCCGCTTCGCCCAGCGCGGGCAGGATCCGATCGTCGCCGTCGGCTTCTCCCAGGCGGTGGCGCTGGAGAAGGTGGCCAAGGAATTTCCGGCGGTCCGCTTCACCCTCATCGACGCCGTCGTCAACCTGCCCAACGTGCAGTCGGTCGTTTTCAAGGAGCACGAGGGCTCGTTCCTGGTCGGCATGCTCGCCGCGCTCGCCTCGAGGTCCGGCAAGGTCGGCTTCGTCGGCGGCATGGACATCCCGCTGATCCGTCGCTTCCAGTGCGGCTACGAGCAGGGCGTCAAGCACGCCAATCCCAGGGCCGAGCCGATCGCCAACATGACCGGAACGACTCCGGCCGCCTGGAACGATCCCGGCCGCGGCGCCGAGCTCGCCAAGGGCCAGTTCGATCGCGGCGTCGACGTCGTCTATGCCGCGGCAGGCAGCACCGGCATCGGCGTCCTGCAGGCCGCCAAGGACCGCGGCAAGTACGGCATCGGCGTCGATTCCAACCAGAACCACCTGCACCCCGGCACGATGCTGACCTCGATGATCAAGCGCGTCGATCTCGCCGCCTACCAGAGCTTCAAGAGCGCCCAGATGGGCCAGTGGAAGGGCGGCGTACAGGTGCTCGGCCTCGCCGAGGGCGGGGTCGGCTGGGCGCTCGACCAGTACAACGAGAAGCTGATCACCGCCGACATGAAGGCCAGGGTCGATGCCGCGCGGGCCGACATCATCTCGGGCAAGATCGTCGTCCACGACTACATGAGCAACAATTCCTGCAAGTGACGTCGTGTCGGTGACGGCCGCTCCGGCGATCGAGCTCCGCGGCATCGACAAGCGCTTCGGCGCCGTTCATGCGGTGCGCGACGTGTCGCTCGCCATCGGCAGGGGAACCGTCACCGGCATCGTCGGCGAGAACGGGGCCGGCAAGTCGACGCTGATGAGCATCCTCTACGGGCTCTACCAGGCCGATTCGGGCGAGATACGGATCGACGGCGAGCCGGCGCCGATCGACGGGCCGCGCGCCGCCATCGCCCGCGGCATCGGCATGGTGCACCAGCACTTCATGCTGGTCGACGGCTTCACCGTGCTGGAGAACCTCGTGCTCGGCGCCGAGGGCGGACCGCTGCTCGCCGGCGGCCTCGCCGCCGCGCGCGCCGAGCTCGCCCGGCTGGGACGGGAGTACGGCCTTGCGGTCGATCCCGACGCGCGCATCGCCGACCTCTCGGTCGGCGAGCAGCAGCGGGTCGAGATCCTCAAGGTGCTGTTCCGCGGCGCGCGCATCCTGATCCTCGACGAGCCGTCGGCGGTGCTGACGCCTCAGGAGACCGACCGGCTGTTCCGCATCCTGGCGACGCTGCGCGAGCGCGGCGTCACGGTCGTGCTGATCACTCACAAGCTGCGCGAGGTCATGGCCGCGACCGACCGCGTGTTCGTGATGCGGCAGGGCCGCGTCGTCGCCGAGCGGCGCACCGCCGACACCGGGCCCGAGGAGCTGGCCGAGCTGATGGTCGGCCGCAAGGTCCGGCTGGCGCTCGACAAGGCACCCGGCGGCGCGGGCGAGATCCGGCTGAAGGCGGAGGCGCTCGGCCTGGTCGACGGGCGCGGCGTCAGGCTGCTCGACGATGTCGGCCTCGAGCTGCGCGCCGGCGAGATCGTCGGCATCGCCGGCGTCTCGGGCAACGGCCAGACCGAGCTTCTGCAGGTGCTGGCCGGCATTCGCGCGCCGACGGCGGGACGGCTCACCGTCTGCGGCCGCGTCATCGACCGGGGGCATCCCGCCGATCCCGCCGAGATGCGCGCGCTCGGCCTGGCGCACGTCCCGGAAGACCGGCTGCGGCAGGGCCTGGTCGGCGACTTCGCCGCGGCCGAATCGTCGATCCTCGGCTATCACCGGCAGCTTCCCTACTGCCGCCACCACGTCCTGAGCGCGCCCGCGGTCGGCGCCTACTGCGCCGAGCTGATGGAGCGCTTCGATGTCCGCCCGCGCGATCCCGCGCTCCGCTCGGCGAGCTTCTCGGGCGGCAACCAGCAGAAGCTGGTGCTGGCGCGCGAGATGGCGCGACGGCCGCGCGTGCTTCTGGTCGGCCAGCCGACCCGCGGCGTCGACATCGGCGCCATCGAATTCATCCATCGCGAGCTGCTGAAGCGTCGCGACGAGGGCTGCGCCATCCTGGTGGTGTCGGTCGAACTCGACGAGATCCTGTCACTGGCCGACCGGCTCCTGGTGATGTTCGCCGGACGGATCGTCGGTGAGGTGGCGGCGCGCGAGGCGGACGAGCGCGCGCTCGGCCTGATGATGGCGGGAGCCCACGCACCTTGACCGCTCCCCGTCGACCGCTGCCGGCCTGGGCCGACATCGCGCTGCTGCCGCTGGTCAACATCGCACTCGCCTTCGTCACCGTCGGATTGATCGTCGCCGCGATCGGCGTCGATCCGCTGCAGGCCCTGCGGCTGCTCGTGGTCGGCGCGCTCGGCTCGTCCGAGGCGATCGGCTACACGCTCTACTACGCCACCAACTTCGCCTTCACCGGCCTTGCCGTGGCGATCGCCTTCCATGCCGGCCTGTTCAACATCGGCGGCGAGGGCCAGGCCTATGTCGGCGGTCTGGGCTGCGGGCTCGCCGTGCTGGCGCTCGACACGTCGCTGCCGGCCTGGGCGCTGATCCCGCTCGCCGTCGCCGCGGCCGCCCTGTTTGGCGCGGCGTGGGCCGCCGTACCGGCCTGGCTGCAGGCCTGGCGCGGCAGCCACATCGTCATCACCACCATCATGTTCAACTTCATCGCCGCGGCGCTGATGGTCTACCTGATGGTGAACGTGCTGATCGCGCCGGGCTCGATGACGCCGCAGAGCCGCAACTTCGCCGACACCGCCGGCATCCCCTTCGTGCACGAGCTGCTGGGCACCGCCCGCTCGCCGCTCAACCTCAGCGTCGTGCTGGCGCTGCTCTGCTGTGTCGGCGTCTGGTTCTTCCTGTGGCGCACCTCGTGGGGCTACGCGCTGCGCGCCATGGGGCACAATCGCGAGGCCGCGATCTATGCCGGCACCGACCTGCGCGCCATGACCATGCTGGCCATGTGCCTGTCCGGCGCGATGGCGGGATTCGTCGGCGTCAACGAGCTGCTCGGCGTCCATCATCGCATCGTGCTCGATTTCCAGGCGGGCTACGGGTTCGCCGGCATCGCCGTGGCGCTGATGGGCCGCAACCATCCCTTCGGCATCGTGCTGGCCGCCCTGCTGTTCGGCGCCCTGCAGCAGGGCGGCGCCGAGCTTGCCTTCGAGATCCCCGGCATCACGCGCGAGATGGTGGTGGTGATCCAGGGCCTGATCATCCTGTTCTCCGGCGCGCTCGCGCACTTGCCGCGGCCGTGGCTGCAGGCCCTGTTGGCGCGCCGCGGCTGACCATGGAAGAGATCCTCTCCTTCGTCGTCCTCGTGCTCGCCGCGACGCTGCGCGTGGCGACGCCGTTGATACTCTGCGCCATGGGCGGGCTGTTCTCCGAGAAGAGCGGCATCATCGATGTCGGCCTCGAGGGCAAGATGCTGATGGCGGCGTTCCTCGCGGCCGCGACTGCCGCGCTGACAGGATCGGCCTGGCTCGGCGTGGCCGCCGCCATCGTCGCCGCCGAGGTGCTGGCGCTGATCCACGGCTTCGCCTGCATCACCCATCGCGGCAACCAGGTGGTGAGCGGCGTGGCGTTGAACATCCTCGCCGCCGGGTTGACCGTCGTGCTGGGCACGGCGTGGTTCGCGCGCGGCGGCCAGACACCTCCGCTGGCGGGCGATGCCCGGCTGATGCCGCTCGCCTTTCCCGGCGCCGGCGACAACGTGCTGGTCTATCTCGCGCTGCTCTCGGTGCCGCTGTCGTGGTGGCTGATCGAACGCACCCGCTTCGGGCTGCGGCTGCGCGCGGTGGGCGAGATGCCGCTCGCCGTCGATGCCGCGGGGATCTCCGTGATGTGGCTACGCTACCGCGCCGTGCTGCTGTGTGGCCTGTTCACCGGCCTCGCGGGCGCCTACCTGTCGATCGCCCAGAACGCCGGCTTCAGCCGCGACATGACGGCAGGGCAGGGCTTCATCGCGCTTGCCGCCGTCATCTTCGGCAAGTGGCGGCCCTTTCCCGCCTTCGCCGCCTGCCTGATGTTCGGATTGCTCGACGCGATCGCCATTCGCCTGCAGGGCGTGCGGCTGCCCGGCATCGGCGAAGTCCCGGTGCAACTCATCCAGGCCTTGCCCTATCTTCTGACGGTCTTCCTGCTGGCGGGATTCATCGGCCGGGCGGTCGCGCCCAGGGCCGCCGGCATCCCCTACGAAAAGGAGCATTGATGGACGACCTGCTCCGCCTCGCGCGCACCATGATGGAGCGCGCCCATGCGCCCTATTCGAGGTACCGGGTCGGCGCCGCCCTGCGCGACGAGGCGGGCGGCCTCCATGGCGGCTGCAACGTCGAGAACGCGGCCTACCCGCAGGGCTGGTGCGCCGAGGCCTCGGCCATCGCCGCCCTGGTCGGCGCCGGCGGCAAGCGCATCGTCGAATGCCTGGTCGTCGGCCCCGGGCCGGAGCCGATCGCGCCCTGCGGCGGCTGCCGCCAGAAGCTGCGCGAGTTCGCGTCCGACGATCTGCCCGTCCATCTCTGCGGGCCGGCCGGCTTGCACCGCACCGTCACCCTGGGCGAGCTGCTGCCGATGTCCTTCGGCGCGCGTCACCTGCCGTGACCGCCGCCGATCTCATCGCGTCGAAGACGCCGGGATTCAGGCCGCGCGTGGCCGTGCTGCTCGGCTCGGGACTCGGGCCGTTCGTCGAGGAGGTGCGCGCGGTCGCCACGATCGCCTACGCCGACCTGCCGGGCTTCCCGCGGACCACGGTCGACAGCCACGCCGGTCGCCTGGTGCTCGGCCATGTCGGCCCGACGCCGGTCGCCGTGCTGCAGGGCCGGGCGCACTACTACGAGGAGGGCCGGTCGGACGGAATGGCGGGCGCGCTGCGCGCGCTGGCGGCGCTCGGTTGCGAGACGCTGCTGCAGACCAACGCCGCCGGCAGCCTGCGGCGCGACATGCCGCCGGGCTCGCTGATGGCGATCTCCGATCACATCAACTTCACCGGCGTCAATCCGCTGTTCGGCGTGCGCGAGAACCGCTTCGTCGACATGGTCGACGCCTACGACCCCGCGCTGGTGAGACGCCTGGTCGCGGCGGCGAGGACAGTCGACGTGATGTGCCACGAGGGCGTTTACATCTGGTTCAGCGGGCCGAGCTTCGAGACCCCGGCCGAGATCCGCGCCGCCCGTGTGCTCGGCGCCGACGCCGTCGGCATGTCGACGGCGCCGGAGACCATCGTCGCCCGCCATCTCGGCCTCAAGGTGGCCGCCGTGTCCCTGATGACGAACTATGCGGCGGGCCTGGTGCCGGGCGCGCTCGGGCACGAGCAGACCATCCAGGTCGCGACCGAGGCCTCCGGCAAGGTGCGGCGCGTGCTGCGCGCGTTCCTCGAGAGTTACGGCTGAGCCGATCGGCGCAGCGAGGCCGTGCGCTCCCCGTCGAGATGGCGGCCGTCGGCCGAAACGGCGACCGCATAGACGCGCGCGGCGGCGGCGGCGCTGACGATGCCGTCGCGCACGTCGCGCTGCACCAGCGCCGGATCGCGGCTCCTCGGATCGCCGTAGCCGCCGCCGCCCGGCGACAGCGCGCGATAGACCGCGGGCCCGTGCCGTTGGACGCCGTACTTGGGGGCCTTGATCCGCCGGCCGTCGGCCAGGGTCAGCGTGACCTCGCCGCCTTCGCCCGCGGTGCCGCCGGCGACGCCGAAACTCGAGGGCGCGCCGGCGCCCTCGCCGCGAAAGGCGTAGTCGGCCGGCGTGAACACCTCGACCTCGTAGTCGCAGCCCGCGCCGCCACGGAACCGGCCCGGTCCCGCTGAATCGCAGCGCAGCTCCTGGCGGCGGAAGCGCACGGGATAGAGCTGCTCGTAGGTCTCGAGGTTGGGCAGGGTGAGGCCGCCCAGGGTAATGAGATGGCCGATCAGATGGAAGCCGTCGCGTCCCTCGACGCCGCCGCCCGCCGGCGCGCCGGCCCACTGGTACATGACGTAGCGGCTGCCGTCGGGATTGACGCCGGCGGTGACCGCATGGACCGCCTTGGACCATCCGGCCGAGGCGCGCTCGGGCAGCGCCTGTCCCAGCGCCTTCCACAGCACATGCACGATCTCGTGCGCCACGAACACCGTGTTCATGGTCATCGGCGCGGGCGCCCTGGCGTTCACCAGCGTGCCCTCCGGCAGCCGGATCTCGACGCTGCGGAAGGCGCCCTCGTTCTTGGGCAGGTCGGGCTCGAAGAACGAGGCGAGCGCCATGAACACCGCCGAGGTGGAGTTCGCCACCGAGCTGTTCTTGAAGCCCCGCACTTGGGGCGAGGTCCCGGCGAAGTCGACGACCAGCCGTCGTTCCTCGACCGTCAGCGTGACGGCGATCCGCCCGTCGATCGGCTCGAAGCAGTCGTTGTCGACCGCCTCCTCGGCGCGCCAGACGCCTCTCGCCAGGCGCGCGATGCATCCCTGGAACCGGCGGTCGGCATGCGCCAGCACGCCTTCGAAGAACTCGTCGGCGCGATCGACCCCGAGCTCATCGACCAGCAGCGCGAGCCGTTCGGCGCCGATGCGGGTCGAGCCGATCATGGCGCGCAGATCGCCGTCGAGCGCCTCGGGCAGGCGAGTATTGATCAGCAGAAGCCGCCACAGGTCGTCGCGCGTGCGGTCGCCCTCGACGAGCTTCAGCACCGGCAGGCGGATGCCCTCATGGAAGATCTCCGTCGCCGCCGAGTTGTAGGTGCCGGCGGCGCCGCCGCCGATATCGGCCTGGTGCGCGCGGTTGCAGGCGAAGGCGATCAGCCGGCCGGCGACGAAGACCGGCCGCGCGATCACCCAGTCGGGCAGGTGGTTGCCGCCCGCGGTGTAGGGATCGTTGAGCAGGAACACGTCCTCCGGCGCGATCGCGTCCCTGAAGTCGCGCAGGATCGCGCGCACCGCGAAGCCGCCGCCGCCGGTATGGATCGGGATGCCGTCGGCCTGGCTGATCAGCGTGCCGTGCGAATCGGCGATGAAGCAGGAGAAGTCGTGGCTCTGGCTGAAGATGGGCGAACGCGCGGTGCGCGTCATGACCCAGCCCATCTGGTGGGAAATGTGATCCAGCCGGTTCTGCACCAGCGCGAGCGTGACGGGGTCGAGCGCGCTCATGCGGCCCCTCCGATGTGGACGAGGAAGTCGTCGCGTTCGTCGATTTCGAGCAGGTCGCCGGGACCGACGAACGCCGTCGTCGTGCGTTCCTCGACCAGCAGCGGCCCCGGCTGGCGGCAGCCCGGCCGGAGATCGGCACCGTCGAAGATCGGCACGTCGCGCCAGCCCTGCCCGGCGTCGATCCAGACCCGCCGCGTCTCGCGCGGGGTCGGCGGGGCGGCTTGCGGCGCGCGCGCGCCGGGCGCCGTCCAGTCGAGCGGCGTGCGCGCCACCACGCGCAGTGCGGTGATGTCGATGCGGCCGCCCGGCTGGATGTGGCCGAACAACCGCTGATGCTCGGCCTCGAAGGCGCGGCGCGCGGCGGCGGCGTCGAATGCAGTGCCGATCGCGACCCGCACCGGCCATTGCTGGCCGTCGTAGCGCAGATCGACCTCGCGCTCCCTGATCCGGGCTTCGCCGGCACGCGTCTCGAGCCCGGCAAAGGCCCGGTCGAGCGCCTGGCGATCGACCTTGTCGAGATCGGCCAGGAAAACCTGGAGATAGTCCTGGCGGATGTCGGACTGCAGCATGCCGAGCGCGCAGAACGCGCCGGCGGCGCGCGGCAGCAGGGCGCGCCGGCAACCGAGCGCGCGCGCGACCGCGACGCCGTGCATCGGCCCGGCACCGCCCGCCGCCACCAGGGTGAAGAGCGCCGGGTTGTGGCCGCGCTCGATGCTCAGCCGCTCGACGGCGTGAAGGAGGTTCTGCTCGAGCAGCCGGATCATGCCGGCGGCGGCCTGTTCGACCGAGAGGCCGAGGGGTCCGGCGAGCTTCGTCTCGATGGCGGCGTGCGCCAGGTTGCGGTCGAGATGGACGGCCCCGCCGGCCAGCGGACCGGCGCGCAGGCGGCCCAGCACCAGTTGTGCGTCGGTCACGGTCGGATGCTCGCCGCCCAGGCCGTAGGCGGCCGGGCCGGGACGCGCGCCGGCGCCCTGCGGCCCGACATGCAGCAGCCCGGCATCGTCGACCCAGGCGATGGTGCCGCCGCCGGCGCCAACGGTATGGATCTCCACCGAGGGCGTCGTGAGATGGTAGCCGTCGATCACCAACTGGTCGGCCACCGGCACGTCGCCGCGCGCCATCACCATGACGTCGCAGCTCGTGCCACCGATCTCCATGGAGATCAGGTTGGCCGGCTCGCCGGGTGCCGTGCAGCCCTTGAGGGCGCCGACCCCCGCCGCCGGTCCCGACAGCACCAGCATCACCGGCCGCGCCGCGACCTGGTCGACGGAGACGGCGCCGCCGTTGCTCTGCAGCAGCAGCAGCGAGCGCGGCAGGCCGAGCTGGCGCAACTGCTCGTCGAGCGACCTCAGGTAGCTCGTGACCTTGGGGGCGATGTAGGCGTTGACCACCGCCGTCGAGCCGCGCTCGTACTCGCCCATGGTCGGCATGACCTCGCTCGACAGCGAGATCCATCGGCCGTGCCAGTGCCGCGCCAGGTGCCGGCCGGCGGCGCGTTCGTGACGTCCGTCGAGGAAGCTGTTGAAGAGACACACGGCAACCGATTCGACGCCGTCCTCCGCGAACGCGTGCGCGGCGCTTTCGACATCCTCGGCGACCAGCGGGACGAGCTCGCTGCCGTCGGCGGCGATGCGGCCGCGCACCGGCCGGCGCAGATGGCGCGGCGCCAGCACCGGCGGGAAGGGGCTGCGATGGTCCCACTGGTTCTCGCGGATGCCGCGGCGAATCTCGAGCGAATCGCGAAAACCCTCGCTCACCAGCATGCCGACCCGGGCGCCCTTCTTCTCCAGGATGGTATTGGTCGCCACGGTCGAGCCGTGCACGAAGAGCGCGCAATCGCGCAGCAGGGCGCTGAGCGGCAGGTCGAGATCGCCGGCGGCGAGCCGCAGGACGCCGAGCACGCCCTCGCTCGGGTCGGCCGGCACCGACGGCGCCTTGTAGATGCGGACGGCGCCCGTGGCGTCGCGCAGCACCATGTCGGTGAAGGTTCCGCCCACGTCGACGCCGATGCGCCACGGGGCGACGAGGCGGGGAGTTTCCGAGTCCATGTCGCGCCGCAGCTTAGCCGTCGGCACCGGCGCGAGCGAGCGCGTCGTTGGCCCGGCCGATTGTGCGACCCCGCGCGTGACGGCTAGGATCGCGCGGCAATGCTGCCGCAGGAACTCATCCGCAGGAAGCGGGACGGCCACGAATTGTCTGCGCAGGAGATCGCCTTCATCGTGCGCGGCATCCACGACGGCAGCCTGAGCGAGGGCCAGGTCGCCGCCTTTGCCATGACCGTCTTCTGGCGCGGCATGACGACGGAGGAGCGGGTCGCGTTGACGCTCGGGCTTGCCCGGTCGGGAGTCACCCTCGACTGGCACGGCCCCGACCTGCCCGGGCCCGTGCTAGATAAGCACTCGAGCGGCGGCGTCGGCGACAAGGTGAGCCTGATGCTGGCGCCGATCGTGGCGGCCTGCGGCGGCTTCGTGCCGATGATCTCGGGTCGCGGCCTCGGCCACACCGGCGGCACGCTCGACAAGCTCTCGTCGATCTCGGGCTACGACGTGCAACCCGACATCGAGACCTTCCGGCGCATCGTCCGCGACGTCGGCTGCGCCATCATCGGCCAGACCGACGACCTGGCGCCGGCCGACCGGCGGCTTTATGCCGTGCGCGATGTCACCGGCAGCGTCGAATCGATCCCGCTGCTGGTGAGCTCGATCCTGAGCAAGAAGGTCGCCGAGGGACTCGACGGGCTGGTCATGGACGTCAAATGCGGCTCGGGCGCCTTCTGCGACACCGAGGAGATGGCGCGCGACCTCGCCCGCGGCATCGTCGAGGTCGCCAATCGCGCCGGCCTGCCGACGCGCGCCCTGATCACCGACATGGACAGCGTGCTGGGATACACCGTCGGCAATGCGCTGGAGGTCGCGGAATCGGTCGAGTACCTCACAGGACGAGGCGGCCGCGACCCCCGGCTGCACGAGGTGACGATGGCCCTGGCGGGCGAGATGCTGGCGCTCGGCAGGCTTGCCGCCGATGCCGCGGCGGGTCGCGACCTCGCCGAGGCCGCTCTCGACGACGGCCGCGCCGCCGAGACGTTTGCGCGGATGGTCGCGGCGCTGGGCGGTCCCGACGATTTCCTCGAGCGGCCGGCGCGCTATCTACCGCGTGCCTCGATCGTCAAGCCCTGCACCGCGGAGCGGTTGGGCCACGTCGTGGCCATCAACGCCCGCCAGGTCGGCATCGCCGTCGTGGCGCTGGGCGGCGGCCGCAGCCATGCCGACGATGCGATCGATCCGTCGGTCGGCCTGACCGAAATGATCGGCGTCGGCACGCCGATGCGGGCGGGCAGTCCGCTTTGCATCGTCCATGCCGCGAGCGAGGCCGATGCCGACGAGGCGATCGCCCTCGTGCGCGCCGCCGTCCGGATCGGCGACGAGCCCGTCCGCCACAGGCCGATCGTGCTGGAGCGCGTGGCCGGATGAGCGCGATCGATCTCGCGGCCTACCGGCGGGACGGCTTCGTCGTCCTCGAGGACTTCGTCCCGCAGGCCGACTGCGCGGCGCTCAAGGCCCGCGCCGACCAATTGGTCGCCGCCTTCGATCCGGGACCGGTCCGCACGGTCTTCTCCACGCGCGACCAGGGCCATGCGCGCGACCGCTATTTCCGCGAATCGGGCGGCGCCATCCGCTTCTTCTTCGGGGCGGCGGCGGCCGACCGGCCTGTCGCGCTCGCCCTGAACAAGATCGGCCACGCGCTGCATGATCTCGACCCGGTGTTCGACCGCGTGTCGCGTCAATCGCGCTTCGCGGGGCTGGCGCGCAGCCTGGGCTTCCGCCAGCCGCTGCTGCTGCAGTCGATGTATCTCTTCAAGCAGCCGCAGATCGGCGGCGAGGTCGACTGGCATCAGGACGCCACCTACCTCTTCACCGAGCCGTCGACGGTGACCGGATTCTGGATCGCCCTCGACGATGCCGATCGCGACAATGGCTGCCTGATGGCGCTGCCGGGCGGTCATCTTGGACCGTTGCGCCGGCGCTTCGTGCGCCGCGGCGACGCGCTTTCGACGGTCGTGCGGGACGAGACGCCCTGGCCCGACATCGAGCCGGTGGCGCTCGAGGCGCGACGCGGCACGCTGGTCGTGCTGCACGGCCTGCTGCCGCATGCCAGCGCGCCCAACCGCTCGGCGCGGCCGCGCCATGCCTATGCCCTGCACCTGGTCGACGGTACGGCGCGCTATGCCGACGACAACTGGCTGCAGCGCCCCGATCTGCCATTGCGAGGTTTTGCGTGATCCCGAAGGCCGAACTCCATTGTCACCTCGAAGGCTCGATTCCTCCGGCCCTGGCGCGCGAGCTGGCGCGACGCAACGGGATTGCCCTGCCGCCGGGGCTGATGCGGACCGACGGCACCTACGAGTGGACGGACTTCCTCAGCTTCCTCGACGCCTACGACCGCGTCTGCGGCGTGCTGCGCACGGCACGGGATTTCGGCGACGTCATCCACTCCTACCTCGCTGGCGCGGCTGCGCAGGGCGCGGTCTATGTCGAGATGTTCTGCTCGCCCGAGCGGCCGGCGGCACTCGGCATCTCCTACTCAGCCTGGCTCGCGGCGCTGGTCGACGGCATCGACCGGGCGGAGCGTGAGTTCGGCGTCGTCGGCCGCATCATCGTCGTCTGCATCAGGCACCTCGGCCCCGATCGCGCGCTGGCCGTCGTGCGCGGCATGCTGGCCGAGCCGCATCCCCATGTCGTGGGGTTCGGCATGGGCGGCGACGAGGCGAAGTTCCACAAGGTCGATTTCGCGCCGGCGTTCCGGCTGGCCCACGACAATGGCTATGGCTGCACGGTCCATGCCGGGGAGGTGAGGGGTCCGCAGAGCGTGTGGGATGCCATCCGGCACCTGCCGGTGACGCGGATCGGCCATGGCGTGCGCTCGGCCGAGGATCCCGCCCTGCTGGACGAACTGGCCCGCCGGGGAACGGTGCTCGAAGTGTGCCCCGGCAGCAACGTCGCCCTGGGGCTCTATCCGAATCGCGATGCACATCCTCTGCATCGCTTGATCGCGGCGGGCGTGCGGGTCACGCTCAACTCCGACGATCCGCCGTTCTTCCATACGACGCTGGGGGCGGAATACGATCTGGCGGGCCTGGGCGAGGGCGCCCTGCGGCGCATCACCCGCACGTCGATCGAGGCGTCGTTCGCCGACGAGGCGACCAGGAGGCGACTGTTGGAGGGGATGCAGCCATGAGCATGCGAAGGATTCTTCTGCTGGGCGTCGTCGCGACGGCATTGTCGGCGGGCGCCGCGCAAGGCCAGGAAGCGACGCCGCAGCGCGATTCGCTGCTGGCCACGCTGTGGACGCAGCGTTCCGTCGAGTTCAAGGGCAACGCGCTCGGCATTTACACGCTGGCGCGCATCCAGCTCGACCGCGCGCTCGAGGACAGGAAATGGACGGCGGCGCCGGCCGAGCAGAAGGGCGACTTCGCCAACCTGCCGCCCGCCGTGATCCTCGACCTCGACGAGACCGTGCTCGACAACTCGAAGTACCAGGTCTGGATGATGAAGAACGACCAGACCTTCAGCACCAGGACCTGGAACCAGTTCTGCGCCGACCAGATCTCGACCGCCGTTCCCGGCGCGCTCGAGTTCATCAAGTACGCCGAATCCAGGGGCGTGAAGGTCTTCTACATCACCAACCGCGATGCCGCGACCGAGAAGGACACGCGCGAGAACATGGCCAAGCTCGGCTTCCCGCTCGGCGGCAACGTCGACACCTTCCTGATGCAGCGCGAGAAGCCGGAGTGGGGCAGCGCCAAGGGTACGCGCCGTGCCGTCGTCGCCAGGGACTATCGCGTACTGCTGAACATCGGCGACAATTTCGGCGACTTCGACGACCGCTATCGCGGCAGCGAAGCCGAGCGGCTCAAGGCCTTCGACGACGACAAGGAGCGCTGGGGCCGGGAATGGCTGGTGATCGCCAACCCGACCTACGGCTCGTTCGACCTCGCGCCGTTCGGCTACGACTTCAAGAAGTCGCGCGACGAGCAGCGGCGGGCCAAGTGGGACGTTCTGGAGGGCTGGTCGGGGCCGAAGCAGTAGCGCAGGGCGTTATAGCGTCTCCGGATCGAGCGTATAGAGATCCTGCGCGCGCCCGATGCCGCGCAGCGCGAAGCGCCCGACGGAGACCAGCCCCCCGCGCTCGCTTGACGGCAGGGCGGCGGCGAACGCCGAGGACACCAGCACCGGCCGATCGACCGAGCGGCACATCGAGGCGATGCGGCTGGTTTCGTTGACCGCCGGGCCGACGACGGTGAAGTCGAGGCGCTCGGTGCTGCCGATGTTGCCGTAGAACACCTCGCCGACATGCAGGCCGAGATAGACCGATGTCGTCGGCCGTTCCTCGGCGCGCCGCCGCTCGTTCAGCGCCGCGATCCGCCGGCGCAGGCTCGCCTCGGCCTTCAGCGCGTGCCGGCATGCCTCGGCCGGATCGTCGGCACGGAAGATCGCCAGCGTGCCGTCGCCGATCAGTTTCAGCACGTCGCCGCCCGCCTCGTGGACGGCGGAGATCACCGCCTCGGCATAGTCGTTCAGCAGCGGAATGACCTCGCCGGGCGGGGCCGTGTCGGTGATCGCGGTGAAGCCGCGCAGATCGGAGAACCAGAGCACCGCCTCGATGCGGTCGGCGACGCCGCGCCTGATGCGGCCGTCGAGCACGCGCCGGCCGGCGTCGCGTCCGAGATAGACCTCGACCAGGGTGCCGGCGACGCGCGCCAGGGCGGCGCCCTTGAGCGCGAGCCCCAGCGCCGGCACCAGGCGCCGCAATGCGGCGATGTCGGCGTCGCCGAAGCCGCCCTCGTGCCGCGTCGACCAGGACGAATAGAAGCTGTCCATCTCGCCGATCGTCCCCGCCGGCGCGAAGCGATGCACGAGCGCCAGGTAGTCCGTGTAGCCCTCCGCCCGCATCTCCTCTATGGCGTCGAACCCGGCCGGCTCGCCGGCGCGGATGCGGTGGCGCAATTCCTCCTCGCCGGTCTGCAGCAGGCGGTAGAAGGGGCTGCGCTGCCAGGTCTCGGCGCGTTCGCCCTCGTCGCTGCGGCCGTAGTTCTGCGCCGCGTCCTCCGATGCGCCGTCGTCGCGCCACCGGAAGACCCGGCCCTCGTGGACCGGATGCAGCGTGTCGAGAAGGGCGATTGCCCGGCCGAGCGGCAAGCCGTGGCCGGCGCACTTCTCGCAGAAGGCGCGCAGCAGGTCGGGCTCGGGCGTCCCTTCCAGGCCGCGTCGCACGAGCCAGTCGGCGATCCGCTCGACTTGGGCAGTGTCCATCGTCTCTTAATAGGCCATTGCCCGCGGACCTTTAAGGGGATCGCGTCGAGGCGCCGCCGCCCCGGTGCAACCGCCGGCCGCCTCGCGCATTGGATTGGGCATGCGGGTTTCGGAGATCATGACGCGCGGCGTCGAGACCATTGCGCCGGCCGCCTCGCTGCAGCAGGCGGCGGCTGCGATGGAGGCCATGGGCGTCGGCTCGCTGCCGGTCTGCGAGGGCGGGCGATTGGTCGGCGCCATCACCGATCGGGATATCGTGGTGCGCGGCGTCGCGGCCGGGGTCGTGCCGGTCGACGGCTTCGTGCGCGACTGCATGACCGAGGACATCGCCTATGCCTTCGAGGACGAGGATGCCGAGGCGGTGCTGGAACGCATGAAGGTGCTGCAGGTGCGGCGCCTGGCCATCCTCGACCGTGACAGGAGGCTCGTCGGCATCGTGTCGCTGGGCGACGTCGCCACCGAGCCGCGCGCGGCGGGCCTGGCCTCCGTCGGTGCCGCGCTCGAGGAAATCTCCGAACCGTCGCGGCCCCGCAAGTAGCTCAGACGGGCACGCAGTATCCGTCGCGCCTCGGGTCGCAGCCGCCGGTGAGCATGCCGGTGGCCGGGTCGATCGCGACGCCCTGCATGCCGCCCACCCTCATCGTCCAGTCCGGACCGCCGCTCAGGTCGTGGCCGCGGGCGCGCAGCTCCTGCAGCACCTGCGGCTCGACGCGCGATTCGAGCAGCACGGCGCGGCCGTCGTTCAGCCGGGCGCGCGGCGCCTCGATTGCCTGCTGCAGGGCAAGCCCGTAATCGACGTGCTGCACGAAGGCCTGCGGCTGGGTCTGCAGGATGCCGTAGCTGCCCGGCGTGCCGAGCGCCAGCACGGGCGCCTCGCCCCTGGTCACGATCGACGGCGCGACGCAGACCGGCATCATGTCGCCCCGCTTGACCCGATTGGGGCTCTGCGGATTGACGTCGGCCCAGTAGAGGAAGTTGTTGAGGCAGAGGCCGGTGCCCGGCACCACGACACCGGAGCCGAACACGCTGCCGAGGCTCTGCGTCACGCAGATCATGTTGCCCTCGGCGTCGGCGATGGAGAAGGAGGTGGTGTGGCCCTCCTCCGTGACCTCAGGCGTCCATTGCTCGGTCGGGCCGCTGACCGGCTTGCCGTCGCGCACGCGCACGCGCAGCGCCGCGACAGGGCCGTCCGACAGCAGCTCGGCGAGTTTCTGCCGGCTCGGCACGCCGGTGCGGATGCGCACGCCGGCGGCGATGCGGATGGCGCGCAGCACCGTATCGAGATGCTCGACGCCGTTGCGCGGCATGCCGGAGAAGTCGAAGCCTTCGAGGATGCGCAGCGTCAGGAGGTACTGGAACGCCTCGCAGGGCGGCGCCGGCACGTGCACGGTGAGCCCGCGATAGTCGGCCGAGACCGGATCCTGCCACTCCGCGCGCATGTCCTTCAGGTCGTCGAGCGTGAGCGTGCCGCCCAGTTCGCGCAGGCGGTCGACGATCCTGGCGCCGAGCGCGCCGCCATAGAGCAGGCCCGGCCCTTCCGCCGCCAGCGCCTCGAGCGTGCCGGCGAGCTCGGGCTGTCTGAGAACGGCGCCGAGCCTCGGCGTGCCGCCGCCGATGCCCCCGAGATAGACGCGGCTCCATTCGGGGTGCAGCGCGCCGTGGCCGCGCAATTCGCCGGTGACGC
The DNA here is from genome assembly GCA_025808875.1 of Enhydrobacter sp. Classification (NCBI taxonomy): domain Bacteria; kingdom Pseudomonadati; phylum Pseudomonadota; class Alphaproteobacteria; order Hyphomicrobiales; genus Enhydrobacter; species Enhydrobacter sp. The sequence continues at coordinate 228,359 of CP075528.1, forward strand.
CGGCGATCTCCTCGACGTTGAACTCGATCAGCGGGAAGCCGTCGCGCGCCAGCCTGATCGCCGGCGCGAACAGCTCGGGAAGCTTTCGCGTGCCGTAGGCCGACACCATCTCGCACCAGCCCGCGAGGTTGCCGGGCGAGCCCACGGCGATCGGCCCGCGCAGCAGCTGGGCGCGGTTGTTCAGGCGATCGAGCGGGAAGGCGCGCGGGATGCGGCCCATGAAGTTGAGCGACCGCACGCGCCTCTCGCGGGCGATGTAGCAGGTCGAGGTGCCCTGGCCGGCGAGGCCGGACATGTAGGGCTCGACGACGTTGAGCGCCGCCGCCGTCGCCGCCGCGGCATCGAAGGCGTTGCCGCCGTTGCCGAGGATGCGCGCACCGGCCGCCGCCGCCAGCGGATGCGCCGCCGCCACCATTCCGTGCCGCGATGTGACGGTCGGACGCTTGCCATGCTGCAACATGATCGCTACCCCCAGCGCAGGGCGGATCGTGCCCGCTCGCGACTGGGGCGGCCAGCGCGAATTTCGGAGGAGTGGGATGCGCGCCGACGCATATCGAACCTTCACGCGGGCCGAATGGGCGCAGCTGCGCGCCAACACGCCGTTGACGCTGTCGCAGGACGATCTGGTCTCGCTGCGCGGCCTGAACGACAAGGTCTCGCTGGACGAGATCGCCGACGTCTACCTGCCGCTGTCGCGCCTGCTCAACCTGCATGTGCGCGCGGCGCGCAACCTCAACAGCGTCTCCGACACCTTCCTCGGCCGGCCGATCGTCGGCCACACCTACGTCATCGCCGTCGCCGGCAGCGTGGCGGTCGGCAAGAGCACCTTCGCCCGCATCCTGCAGGCGCTGATGGCGCGCTGGCCGGACCATCCCGAGGTCGACCTGGTGACGACCGACGGCTTCCTCTATCCGCTGCGCGAGCTCGAGCAGCGCCAGTTGATGCGCCGCAAGGGCTTCCCCGAGAGCTACGACCTCAAGCGCATGGTGCAGTTCCTGTCCGACATCAAGGCGGGCGCGGCCGAGGCACGGGCGCCGATCTACTCGCACGAGGCCTACGACATCGTGCCCGACCGCTGGCAGGCGGTGCGCCGTCCCGACGTGCTGATCTTCGAGGGCTTGAACGTCCTGCAGCCGGGCGTCGCCCCCGGCTCGCCGGGCCGGCCGGCCTCGGTGATCCTGTCGGATTTCTTCGACTTCTCGATCTATCTCGACGCCGACAGCGGCGACATCGCCGCCTGGTATCTCGACCGCTTCCTGCTGCTGCACCGCACGGCCTTCCAGAAGCCCGCCTCGTACTTCCACCACTACAAGGACCTCGGGCCCGACGAGGCGCGTGAGGTCGGACGGCGCATCTGGTCGGAGATCAACGAGGTGAACCTGCGCGAGAACATCCTGCCGACCCGCGAGCGCGCCCATGTCGTGCTGCGCAAGGGTGCGGACCACGCCATCGCCGACGTATCCTTGCGGCAGCTCTGAAAGGGAGGAACGACGGAATGCGCAGGCTGGAGTTCGGCTGGTTCCTGCCGACGGCGGGCGACACCACGGCCTACGGGCTCGCCTCGGCACTGGTCGCGCCGTCGCTGCCGCTGTTCGACCGGATCGTCGCCGCCGCCGAGAAGGCCGGCTTCGAATACATGCTGGTGCCGGTGCAGACCGCCTGCTGGGAGGCCTGGATCTCGAGCGCCATGATGGTGGCGCGCTCGAAGACGATGCGCATGCTGGTCGCGGCGCGGCCCTCCTACATCAACCCCGTGCTGATGGCGAAGATGATCGCGACCTTCGACCAGCTCTCGGGCGGGCGCATCTGCATCAACCTGATCGCGGGCCAAAGCGAGGCCGAGAACGCGCAGGAAGGCGTGAAGTGGGGCAAGGAAGAGCGCTACGAGATCATGGACGAGGAGGTCTCGATCCTGAAGGCGCTGTGGACCACGCGGGGGCCGCTCCACTACGATGGCAAGTTCTACCAGCTCAAGGGCGCGCAGATCCGGCCCCAGCCGCTGCAGAAGCCGCATCCGAAGTTCTACCTCGGCGGCGGCAGCCGGCAGGCCTGGGAGATCTCGGCCAGGCATTCCGACGTGCATCTCTTCTGGGGCGACACCTACGAGCGCATTCGCGCCAACATGGCCGAGATCCGCGGCATGGCGGCGAGGCACGGCCGCGAGAACGACATCGGCTTCGGCATGCGCCTGCAGATCGTCTGCCGGCCGACCGAGAAGGAGGCGTGGGACTTCGCGCACGAGCTGGTGGCGCATGCCAGCGAGGCGCAGAAGGCCTTCGTGAAGCAGCACTTCGCCACCTCCGAGGCCAATCGCCGGGTGCGCGAGCTGGCGGCGACGGGCGAGGTCATCGAGCGCAACCTGTGGACCGGCATCACCCAGGTCCGGCCGGGCGCCGGCATCGCCATCGTCGGCGACCCCGAGCAATGCGCCCGGACCTTGCAGGATTTCATCGACCTCGGCTGTCACTCCTTCTGCCTCTCGGGCTATCTTCACGACGAGGAAGCCGAGCGTTTCGGCAAATGGGTGATGCCGATCCTGCGCGAGCGCAACCGCGAGCGCATGCCGGCGGCTTGAGGAGCACTACCGTGCGTCTGACGTCGAGAAGCTACGAAGCCGAGAGCATTGCCGCCGTTCAGGAGCTCTATCACTCCAACGGCTGGACCGACGGGCTGCCGATCGTGCCGCCGACGCCCGAGGCGGTGGAGGAGTGCCTGGCTTGGGCGATGATGCCGCCTGACCAGCTGATCGGCGTCGAGCCGGTGCGGGGCGTCGCCATCACCGCCGAGAAGATCGCCGTCAACTCGGTGATGGCCGGCTGCCTGCCCATGCACTTTCCCGTCGTGGTGACGGCCTGGACCGCCATGATGCAGGAGCCGTTCCTGATGCACGGCGCCACCGCCAGCACCGGCGGCTGCGCCGTGCTGGTGATCTTGAACGGGCCCATTCGGCTCGAGATCGGCGCCAGCGGCGGATTCAATGCCTTGGGCAACAGCGATCGCGCGACGGCCGCCATCGGGCGCGCCGTGCGGCTGTGCCTGATCAACCTGATGGACGTGCGGCCGGGCGTGATCGACCGCTCGACCCTGGGGCACCCCGGCAAGTTCAGTTACTGCATCGCCGAGGACGAGGAGGACACGACCTGGCTGCCGCTGCATGCCGTGCGCGGGGTCGAGCGTGAGGCATCAGCGGTAACCGTGATGGCGGCCGGCGCACCACGCCAGATCATGAACGAGTGGACGACGAAGCCGGAAGAGATCCTGGAGACGTTCGCCGCCGAAATGCGTGCCAACATGCGCCACTATTCGATCCATCCCGGCAACTATGCACTGGTCATTCCCAGGCAGCTGCGCGAGCACCTGCAGGCGGCGCAGTGGAGCAAGACGGACATCGCCGAGTTCATCCACCGGCGCGCGCGCATTCATCGCCGCGAATGGGCCGAGGTCGGCAAGGGCGCGGTCGTGCGCGACCGCGGCGACAGCGTCTACACGGCGATGGAATCGCCCGACCAGCTCCTGGTCGTGGCAGCCGGCGGGCCGGCTGGCGGCTTCGGCGCCGTCATCCCGCCGTGGCTCGGCGACAAGAGCCACGCCGTCACGCTGCCGGTCGGCGCCTGCATCGACTGCGAACCGCCGAAGAAGTAGAAGAGGCCAGCATGGTGTTCCGCGTACTCGACCCGACGATGGAGAAGGCGGCGCCGGCCGGTCGGCCGGCCCCGCGCCTCGACACGCTCGAAGGCAAGACGGTGGGCTTCATCTCCAACGGCAAGGAAGGCACCAAGGGCTTCTTTCGCCATCTTGACGAGCGGCTGCGCCGCGACTTCGGAGTCAAAGACGTGGTGTTGCGCGTAAAGTCGAACTACAGCGCGCCGGCCGACCAGCACATCGTCGACGAGATCAGGAACTGGGACGCGGTCGTCACCGGCCTCGGGGATTGAGGCTCCTGCTCATCGTGCAGTCTGCACGACGCCGTCACCGCAGAGCGCCTCGGAGTCCCCGCCGTCGCGGTGATGACCACGCGCTTCGTCAGCGCCGCCGAGATGATGGGCCGCGTTCTCGGCCTGCCGGGCTACCGGTTCGCGATCATCGACCACCCGGTGAGCAGCGCCACCGACGCCGAGCTGGCCGATCGGGCGCGGGCGACCCTGGAGCAGGGCCGCGGCCTGTTGCTCGGGGACTGAAGCAACCTCGGGGCGGCCCCGGCGTTGGGCTGCCCATGAAACCTCTCGCCATCGTCGGCATCCTGCTGATCGTGCTGGGTGTCGCCGGCCTCGCTGTCGACAACATCTCCTTCACCGAGCGCAAGACGGTGGTCGACGCCGGCCCGCTCAGAATCACCGCCGACCAGCAGCGGACCGTGCCGATTCCCACCATCGCCGGAATCGTCGCCGTCGTGGTGGGCTTCGGCCTCGTCTTCATGAGCCGCCAGCGCGCCTGAGCGCGCCGGCGCTCGCTCAGGGCAGGTCGAGACGCACCGCGATTGCCGCACTGGCGATCACGGCGGGGTCGTTGTTCTCGGAGTCGGGCACGTCGAGCCCGCCCTTGACCGCCTTCACCGTGACGATGCCGTGCGGCAGCGAGGCCTTGACCTTGTCGAGATCGACCTTGTCGGGCCGCTGTACGCCGATCGTGACGTCGACGAACATCGAGGTCTTCGGATCGACCTTGAGCGCGCGCAGCATGGTGAGCGAGGAATGGTGCAGGGCGTCCTGGACCGCGCGCAGGGCCGCCTTGGTGTAGTCGCCGCCGTGCAGGTCGTTGCCGGTGCCGAGCTCGAGGATGACGCGCTTCGCGGGCATCAGAGGTCGAGCCTCACGATGGCCGCCGCCTGGGCGATCACGGTCTTGTCGGTGCCGGCCTCGTTGGCGACTTCCAGCCCGCCTTCGACCACCTTCACCGTGCCGCTGCCGTGCGGCAGGACGGCGAGCACCTCGGCCGTGTCGACGCGGTCGGGCCGGGGCACGCCGATCAGGATCTCGACCTGCATGTCGTCGCTCGACTTGCCGACGGCGCCGGCGACGGTGAGCGAATTGTGCCACAGCGCGTCCTTGAGCGCGCGCACCGCGGCCTTGGTGTAGTCGGCGCCGCGAATGTCGGTGCCCATGCCGATCTCCAGCGCCACGCGCTTCAATGCCATGCCTGTTTCCTCCGGACCGTGCCAGCGATGTAGCACAGCCCGGCGCCGGCGCGGTCGAAGATTCAGCGAGCGACCGGCGATGGCGGGCCGGGTGGATGCGGTACCGGCGGCGGCTTGATCTCCGGCTCCGGCGCGCCGGGCGGCGGCATCTCGGGCGGGATCGGCTTGACGCGCCCGGGCTCGGTCGGCTCGGGCGGCGGAACCTCGGGACTGGGATTGGGGTTCGACGGCATGCCTTTCTCTCTTCCGATCGAGGTGGGAATGCCCGTCCGCGGACGGGCATTCCCGCTCTGTCTGCCGTTGACGCCTCTACGGCTGACGCTTCTGCGCGTCGTCCTGTTCGGGCTGTTCGATGTTCTGCGGCTGGCGCTTGGGATCGCCGTTCGGGTTCGCCGGATCCTGGCGCTGACGCTGCTGCTGCTCGCGCTGCGGCTGGGGCTGCTGCTGGTTCTCGCGCGGCTGCGAGGGATTGCGGTTGTCGGGAGCGCTCATCGGTCTCTCCTCCTCGTTGCTGCATGGCCGGTGCGGCCAACACAGTGAGGAAACGCCCCGCTTTCCGCCCGGGTTGCGGACCCTTTTCGCGGCTTCGGCTACTGTTCGGCCGCGCGGCGCGGTTGCGGGACGTCTAGCAGGGACACCAGCACCCGCTCGAGCGCGTCGGGTTCGATCGGCTTCTGCAGGATCGGGATGTTGGCATAGCGCCGGTCGATGCCGTCGCGCTGGTAGCCGGTGATGAAGACGAACGGGATGCCGCGCGCGATCAGCAGGTCGGCCAGCGGATCGGCGAGGCTGCCGCCGAGGTTGAAGTCGAGCAGGGCGCCGTCGAAGCCGCCGGCCTTGGCGGCGGCGATGCCGTCGGCGAGCCGCCCGAACGGCCCGATCACGGTGGCCCCGATGGCTTCGAGGGTCTTCTTCACCATCATGCCGACCAGGAACTCGTCCTCGACCATCAGCAGGCGCTTGCCCGCGAGGCTGCCCGGCCGATTGCTGTTCGCTTCCTTGAGAGGGGGCGTCCGTGGCGCCGGCGGCGGTTCGGTGAGCATCAACTGGGCGCGCGGGATGGCGAGGCGGCAGCGCAGGCCCTGCGGCCGCCATTCGTAGTCCACGCTTCCGCGGAACTGCGCCTCGATGCTCGACCGCACGATGGTGAGGCCGAACCCGAAGGAAGACGGCGGCGACGTGGCCGGCCCGCCGGTCTCCGTCCACTCGAGCTCGGCGGCATCGTTGCCGATCGACCAGCGCACGCTGAGCCGTCCGCCCGGCGTCGACAGCGCGCCGTACTTTGCGGCGTTGGTCGCGAGCTCGTGCAGGGCGATGGCGACCGCCTGCGCCGCCGCCGGCAGGAGCAGCGCATCGGGTCCGTCGACGTCGATTCGCCCGACGGTCTCGGTGCGATAGGCCGCCAGCTCCTCGTCGACGATCTTGCGCAGGTCGGCGCCTTCCCAGCGCGTCGCGGAGAGCAGGCTGTGGGTGGCGGCGATGGCGTGGATGCGGCCTTCGACCGCGCGGATGAACTCGGCCGTCGTCGCCGCCTTGGTCAGGCGCAGCACCGAGAGCACGACCGCCAGCGTGTTCTTGGCACGATGGTCGACCTCGCGCGCCAGCAGGACCTGGCGTTCCTCGGCGCGCTTTCGTTCGGTGATGTCGACGCTGACCGCGTTCAGCCGGACCGGCCTGCCGTCGGCGTCCCGCATGATCGCGACCGCGCCGAAGCACCAGCGCACCTCGGCATCGGGCCGCACGATGCGGAACTCCGCCAGGTAGCGCGGCCCCTCGGCCTGCAGGGCGGCGACGAGCGGGCTGCGCTCGCGGTCGTCGGGATGGACCATGGCGAGCACGCGGTCGCAGGTCGGGGCGAACGCCGCCGGGTCGACGCCGTAGATGCGGTACTGGCCCTCGTCCCACTCGAGGCGGTTGCGCGCGACGTCGAGCTCCCACGACCCCATGTCGCCGGCCGACAGCGCCAGCGAGCGGCGCTCCTCGCTGCGGCGCAGGCGCTCGGTCTGCGCTTCCAGCTCGGCGGTGCGGGCGGCCACGCGCTGCTCCAGTTCGGCGTTGAGCTGCTCGAGCTGCCGCGTCTTGCGGTAGAGCTCGGCGAAGACCTTGACCTTGGCGCGCAGCATCTCGGGCACCACCGGGACGGCGACGTAGTCGACGGCGCCGATCTGATAGCCGCGCAGGTGGTCGGTCTCGGCGATCTGCACCGCCGAGACGAAGATGATGGCGAGCTTGCGGAAACGCGGATGGTCGCGAATCATCGCGGCGAGCTGGAAGCCGTCGAGGCCCGGCATGACGACATCGATCAGCACCACGGCGACGTCGGTCTTGAGCAGGATGCCGAGCGCCTCGTGCGGCGACTCCGCCTTGATGAGGTTCTCGCCCAGCTCGTCGAGGATGACCTCGTAGCTCAGCAGCTTGGCCGGCTGGTCGTCGACCAGCAGGATGTTGACCCGGTCGGCGCGGTCGGCCGGCGCCGTCTCGGCGGCCGACATCAGCGATGCAGCCACAGGCGGAGCGCGCTGAACAGCTGCTCCGTGTTGACCGGCTTGGCGAGGTAGTCCGAGGCGCCGGCCTCCAGGCATTTCTCGCGGTCGCCCTTCATCGCCTTGGCGGTGAGCGCGATGATCGGCAGGCGGCGCAGGTCGGGGTCGGCGCGGATCTGCGCCATCGTCTCGTAGCCGTCCATCTCCGGCATCATGATGTCCATCAGCACGATCGAGATCTCGGACGAGCCGCGCAGCAGCCCGATCGCCTCCTGCCCGGTCGTCGCGGTCAGCACGTTCATGCCGCGACGCTCGAGCGCGCTCGACAGCGCGAAGATGTTGCGGGTGTCGTCGTCGACCACCAGCACGGTGCGGCCGGCCAGCATCTCATCCGATGCGTGCAGCCGCTCGAGCATGCGCTGCTTGTCGGCCGGCAGGTCGGCGGCCACCTGGTGCAGAAACAGCGCCGTCTCGTCGAACAGGCGCTCCGGCGAGGAGGCGCCCTTGACGACGATCGAGCGTGCCATGGTGTGGAGCTGGGCGTCCTCCTCCGGCGTGAGCTCGCGGCCGGTGAAGACCACCACGGGCAGGTCGGCCAGCGCCTCGTCGCGGCGCATCTCCTGCAGCACGTCGAAGCCGGACATGTCGGGCAGGCGCAGGTCGAGCACCATGCAGTCGAAGCGGTCGGCGCGCAGGCTGTCGAGGGCGTCGCGGCCGGTGCCGGTCACGACGATCTCGACCGCGGGATGGGCGAGAAGCTCGCTGATTCCCAGGCGTTCGGCCTCGTTGTCCTCGGCGATCAGCAGCTTCTTGCGGCGCGGCCGGACGTACTCGTCGAGTCGTGACAGCGCCGCGCCCAGCCCCTCGGCGCTGGTCGGCTTGCTGAGGTAGGAGAAGGCGCCGCGCGCCAGGCCCTGCTGCCGATCCTCGTCCATGCTCAGGATCTGCACGGGAATGTGGCGCGTCTCCAGCGTGCGCTTGAACTGGCTGAGCACGTTCCAGCCGAGCATGTCGGGCAGGAAGATGTCGAGCGACATGGCGACGGGCTTGTATTCCCGGGCGAGGTCGAGCGCCTCCGCGCCGCGCGCCGTGACGATCGCCTTGAGACCGGCGGCGTGCGCGGCGTCGAGCAGGATGCCGGCGTAGTTGGGATCATCCTCGACGATCAGCAGCGTGCGGTCGCCGGGCCGCAGGTCGTGGCGGTCGTCGGGGAACTGGTCGACGATCCGCTCGGGCAGAGTGACCATCGGCATCACCGTGCCGCCCGGCGCCGGCCCGCGCACCGCGGTACGCGGGCCGGTGAACATGGTCGGCAGGAACAGCGTGAAGGTGCTGCCGATGCCCGGCGTGCTGCGCAGGGTCAGCTCGCCGCCCAGCAGCATGGCGAGCTCGCGGCTGATGGCGAGGCCGAGGCCGGTGCCGCCGTACTTGCGGCTGGTCGACGCATCGGCCTGCTGGAAGGCCTCGAACACGATCTTCTGCTTCTCCACCGGAATGCCGACGCCGGTGTCGGTGACCTCGAAGGCGACGACCGAGCTCGCCTGGTTGAGGTTGGCGTTGTCGGATCGCCAGCCGCCCTGCGCCGGCACGGCACGCAGCCGCACGCTGCCCTGGGCAGTGAACTTGAGCGCGTTGCTGAGCAGGTTCTTCAGGATCTGCTGCAGGCGCTTGGAATCGGTGACGATCGAGCGGCCGAGATCGGGGTCGATCTGGACCTCGAAGCCCAGGCCCTGCGTTTCGGCCTGATGGCGGAACGGCCGCGCCACCGTCTCCAGCACGTTGCTGAAGACGATCTCCTCGGCGTCGACCGTGACCGTGCCGGATTCGATCTTCGACAGGTCGAGGATGTCGCTGATCAGGTTCAGCAGGTCGGTGCCGGCGCCATGGATGGTGCGGGCGAACTCGACCTGCTTGGGCCGCAGGTTGCCGTCGGGATTGTCGGCCAGCTGCTGGCCGAGGATCAGGATCGAGTTGAGCGGCGTGCGCAGCTCGTGGCTCATGTTGGCGAGGAACTCCGACTTGTAGCGCGATGTGAGCGCCAGCTCCGTCGCCTTCTCCTCGACCGCCCGTCGCGCCTGCTCGATCTCCTGGTTCTTGCGCTCGACCTCGACGTTGCGCTCGGCGAGCTGGGCCGCCTTCTGCTCGAGCTGCTCGTTGGTCTGCTGCAGCTCGCCCTGCTGGGTCTGCAACTCGGAGGCGAGCTTCTGGCTCTGCTGCAGCAGGCTCTCGGTCTGCATCGTCGCCTCGATCGAGTTCAGCACGATGCCGATCGAGGCGGTGAGCTGCTCGAGGAAGGCGATCTGCAGCTCGGTGAAATGGGTCAGCGACGCCAGCTCGATGACCGCCTTGACCTGGCCCTCGAACAGCGCCGGCAGGACGATGACGCTCTTGGGCATGATCCGATAGAGGCCCGACGAGATCGGCCGCGCCGACGCCGGCATGTCGGAGATCAGGATCTGGCGCCGGTCGGCGGCGCACTGGCCGATCAGCCCCTGGCCGATGCGGATCACCTCGGGATGGCCGCCGCCGTCGGCGTAGACCGAGAGCAGGCGCAGGCTCGGCTCGTCCTCGTCGTGGTTCTGCATCTGGTAGATCGCGGCCTGATGCGCGCCGACCAGCGACGTCAGCTCCGACAGCATGAGCCGGCCCACCGTGCCGAGGTCGCGCTGGCCCTGAAGCATGCTGGTGAACTTGGCGAGGTTGGTCTTCAGCCAGTCCTGCTCGGTGTTGCGCTCCGTCGTCAGACGGAGGTTGTCGATCATGGTGTTGAGCTTGTCCTTGAGCTCGGCGACCTCGCCGAGCGCATCGACCTGGATCGAGCGCGTCAGGTCGCCCTTGGTCACCGCGGTCGCGACCTCGGCGATGGCGCGCACCTGGGTCGTCAGGTTGGTGGCCAGCATGTTGACGTTGTCGGTGAGGTCCTTCCAGATGCCGGCGACGCCCGGCACCTGGGCCTGGCCGCCCAGCTTGCCCTCGGTGCCGACCTCGCGCGCCACGCGCGTCACCTCGCTGGCGAAGCCGTTGAGCTGGTCGACCATCGTGTTGATGGTCTCCTTGAGCAGAAGGATCTCGCCCGACACGTCGACCGTGATCTTCTTGGAGAGGTCGCCGCCCGCCACCGCCGTGGTCACGTCGGCGATGTTGCGCACCTGAGTGGTCAGGTTGGCGGCCAGCATGTTGACGTTGTCGGTGAGGTCCTTCCAGATGCCGGCGACGCCCGGCACCTGGGCCTGGCCGCCGAGATTGCCGTCGGTGCCGACCTCGCGCGCCACGCGCGTCACCTCGCCGGCGAAGCCGTTGAGCTGGTCGACCATCGTGTTGATGGTCTCCTTGAGCAGCAGGATCTCGCCCGAGACATTGACCGTGATCTTCTTGGAAAGATCGCCGCGCGCCACCGCCGTCGTCACCTCGGCGATGTTGCGCACCTGGGTGGTCAGGTTGGCGGCGAGCAGGTTGACGTTGTCGGTGAGGTCCTTCCAGATGCCGGCGACGCCCGGCACCTGGGCCTGGCCGCCGAGATTGCCCTCGGTGCCGACCTCGCGGGCGACGCGGGTGACCTCGCCGGCGAAACCGTTGAGCTGGTCGACCATCGTGTTGATGGTCTCCTTGAGCTGCAGGATCTCGCCGCGCACGTCGACCGTGATCTTCTTGGAAAGATCGCCGCGCGCCACCGCCGTGGTCACCTCGGCGATGTTGCGCACCTGGCCGGTCAGGTTGGTGGCCATCGAATTGACGTTGTCGGTGAGGTCCTTCCAGATGCCGGCGACGCCGGGCACCCTGGCCTGGCCGCCGAGATTGCCCTCGGTGCCGACCTCGCGGGCCACGCGGGTGACCTCGCCGGCGAAGCCGTTGAGCTGGTCGACCATCGTGTTGATGGTCTCCTTGAGCTGCAGGATCTCTCCCGAGACGTTGACCGTGATTTTCTTGGAGAGGTCGCCGCGCGCCACGGCGGTCGTCACCTCGGCGATGTTGCGCACCTGGTCGGTCAGGTTGCCGCACATGGCGTTGACCGAGTCGGTGAGGTCCTTCCAGGTGCCGGCGACGCCGGGCACGATCGCCTGGCCGCCCAGCTTGCCCTCGGTGCCGACCTCGCGCGCCACGCGCGTCACTTCCGACGCGAAGGAGCGCAGCTGGTCGACCATCGTGTTGATCGCCTCTTTGAGCTGGAGGATCTCGCCGCGCACGTCGACGGTGATCTTGCGGCTGAGATCGCCGTTGGCCACGGCGATCGTCACGTCCGAGATGTTGCGCACCTGGGCCGTCAGGTTGTTGGCCATCGAGTTGACCGACTCGGTCAGCTCGCGCCACACGCCGGTCACCTCGCTCACCTTGGCCTGGCCGCCGAGCTTGCCCTCGGTGCCGACCTCGCGCGCCACGCGCGTCACCTCGGAGGTGAACACGGAGAGCTGCTTGATCATGGTGTTGACGATGGTGGCCGAGCGCAGGAATTCGCCCCGCAGCGGCCGGCCGTCGACGTCGAGTCGCACCGTCTGCAGGAGGTCGCCCTGCGCCACCGCCGAGATCACCCGCGTCACCTCGGTGGTCGGCCACAGCAGGTCGTCGATCAGGCCGTTGACCGAGCCTTCCATCTCGCCCCACGAGCCGGTCGAGAGGGCGAACTTCACGCGCTGGCGGGCGCGGCCCTGCTGGCCCAACGCCTTGCCGATGTGCTCGAGCTGCTGGGCCATGTGCTCGTTGGCCGCGACGATCTCGTTGAACAGCACGGAGATGCGCCCGAGCGGGCCGTCGTGGTCGGTCCGCAGGCGGGCGGAGAAGTCGCCGGTCCGGACGGCCTCCAGGGCGTGCAGGAGTTCGTGGAGATCGTGGCCCTGGGCGCCGTTGCGACGGAGCGGTGGGCGCGCGGCCGCCGCCGCGCCGTGGGTCGCGGAAGAGGCGGTCTCAGAAGCCATGGCGAACTCCCCCTCGGGGAGCGGTCGCGCCGGCGCACGCAGTTCCCCGCATCAGGGCTGAAAACGCCGCTGCAGGCGAAAGGTTGCGTGTAAAAAGTGTGAGAAAAGCGGCCTCAGGCCGGGGGTGCGACCGACAGGCCCTTCACCTTGTGGCGCTCGATGAAGCCGCTCACCAGGCCGGATTTCTTGGCCTGCTCGACGAAGCCCGCGAGGAACTTGGCGCCCTCCGCATTGGCCCTGGCCGTGCCGACCGCCTGCTGCACGGCGGTGAACTTGCCGTCGAGGATCCTGAGCTCGGGATGCTTCTCGACGTCCTTGAGGAGACCCGGCCGCAAGCCGGCCAGCACGTCGAGCTTGTCGTCGTAGAACCTGCGGAACGCGCCCTCGAGGCCGGCTACCTGGATCAGCTCTGCATGGCGGATGTTGTTCTCCAGCCACAGCCCGTAGGCCGAGCGCGCCGACACCGCGATGCGCACGCCTTTCCTGTCGACGTCGGCGATCGCTTTGATCGGCGAGCCCGGCGGCACCATGTAGGTCGCCTCGATCTCGACATAGGCCGCCGTGAAGGCGATGGTCGCCGCGCGCTGCGGCTCGGCGCCGATCAGGCCGATGTCCCACACGTTCTTGCCCGACTGGTCGGCGAGCTCGCCCGGCGTCTTGAAGGTGACGTACTTCACCGGCACGCCGAGCGCGTCGGCGATGGCGCGCGCCATGTCGGGCGCCACGCCCTCGGGATCGCCCGAGGCGCTGCGTCCGGTCACCAGCAGGAAGTTGGAGAGGTTGATGCCGGCACGCAGAACGCCGGTCGGCGCCAGCTCGGCTTTCACTTTGTCGTTCATGGCGCCAGTCTATACTCATTCGCGACGGGAGAAGAAGCGGACATGACGGACGAGGTGATCGTCGACACGACGCACGGCCGCGTGCGCGGGCGGCGCGAGCGCGGCGTCGGCGTCTTCAAGGGCATCCCCTATGCCGCGCCGCCGGTCGGACCGCGTCGCTTCCGGCCGCCGCACGCGGTCGAGCCGTGGAGCGGCGTGCGCGACGCGCTCGCCTACGGCGCGAGGTCGATCCAGGCCGACAACGTGTTCGGCCTGCCCGACGACCTCTTGAGGCTCTTCACCCTGGGCGGCCGCGAGAAGACCGACGAGGATTGCCTCTATCTCAACGTCTGGACCTCGGGCCCCGGCGGCGCGAAGCGGCCGGTGCTGTTCTGGTGCCACGGTGGCGCCTTCATCACCGGCTCGGGCTCCTCGCCGTGGAGCGACGGCGCCAATCTCTGCCGCCTCGACGACGTGGTCGTGGTTTCCTTCAACCATCGCCTGGGCGCGCTCGGCTATCTGCATCTCGAGGACATCGCGGACGGAGGCTTCGCCGGCGCCGGCACGGCGGGCGTGCGCGACATCGTGGCGGCGCTCGGATGGGTGCGCGACAACATCGCGGCCTTCGGCGGCGATCCCGGCAACGTCACGATCTTCGGCGAATCGGGCGGCGGCGCGAAGGTGAGCGTGCTGATGGCGCTGCCCTCGGCCCGCGGGCTCTTCCACAAGGCCGTCATCCAGAGCGGCCCGGCGGTGCAGATGGCCGATCGCGACGACGGCACGAAGACGGCGCGCCAGGTGCTCGACCGGCTCGGCCTTGCGCCGGCCGACGCCGCGCGGCTGCGCGAGGTGCCGGCGGCGAAGCTGCTGGAGGCGCAGAATGCGGTGCAGGCCGATGTCGGCCGCGCCTCCTTCGCCGAGCGGCGGCGGCTCGGCTTCAACCCGGTGATCGACGGCGACTTCTTCCCCGGCGGGCCGTTCGCGCCCGCCGCTCCCGACGTCTCGGCGCACGTGCCGCTGATGATCGGCTCCAACAAGGACGAGATGACCCTGTTCCTCGGCCACCTGCCGTGGATCGCCGGCGCCTCGTTCGACAACCTTCCCGAAGGCCTCGCGCCCTATCTCGGCGAGCGCACGGCGCGGGTGATCGCCGCCTATCGCGCCGCGCAGCCGGCGATGCGCGCCGACGAGATCGCCATCGCCGTGGTCGGCGACCTCGGCATCCGCCTGCCGTCGCTGCAGATCGCCGAGCGCAAGCTGGCGCAGAGGGCGGCGGACGTGTTCGTCTATCTCTTCGCCTGGCAGACGCCGGTGCTGGGTGGACGGCTGCGCTCCTGCCACACGCTCGAGATCCCGTTCGTCTTCGCCAACCTCGATACGGCGGCGCTGACCGGCGACGATCCGGCGCGGCTGGCGCTCGGCGAGCGCATGCCGCGCGCCTGGATCGCCTTCGCGCGGACCGGCGATCCCGGCTGGCCGCGCTATTCGACGGCCGAACGGCCGACCATGATTTTTGACACCGCGAGCCGCGTCGAGGCCGATCCGTTCGGCGCCGAGCGGCGGGTCTGGGAGGACAAGCCATGAAGATCGTCGACGTCACGCTCACCCTGTTCGCCTGGGACGACATCCCGCCGACGCAGTACGGCAGCCACAGCAAGTTCGCCGGCTCGAGCGCGCTCGGCCTGCTCACCCTGCGCACCGACGACGGCGTCGAGGGCCACGCCTTCCTCGGCTCGGCGTCCAACGCCGCGACGACCGACGGGCAGGGGCTGATCACGCACCTGAAGCCGATGGTGATGGGCCGCGATCCGCTGCAGCGCGAGGCGGTCGTGGCCGACCTGTGGCGCCGCCAGCGCAATGCGGGCGTGCGCGCCATCGGCGCGGTCGACGTCGCGCTGTGGGACCTCGTCGGCAAGGCGATGGGCCAGCCGATCCATCGTCTGCTCGGCACCTATCGCGAATCGGTGCCGGCCTATGCCAGCTCCGCCGTGCTCTCCTCGGCGGAGGCCTATGCCGAGCAGGCGGTCGAGTTCAAGGAGTACGGCTGGGCGGCCTACAAGATTCATCCGCCGACGCGCTGGCGCGACGACATCAAGGTCTGCGAGGCGGTGCGCAAGGCGGTCGGCGACTACACCATCATGCTCGACTCGACCTGGGCCTACGATTTCCCCGCCGCGCTCCGGGTCGGCCGCGCCGTCGAGGAGATGGGCTTCTACTGGTACGAGGATCCGCTGCACGACCAGGACATCTACAACTACGTCAAGCTCAAGCAGGCGCTCTCGATCCCGATCCTCGCCACCGAGTATCCCATCACCGGCCTGGAGAGCTACCAGCCCTGGCTCATGCTGCAGGCCACCGACTACCTGCGCGGCGACGTCGCGGTGAAGGGCGGCATCACCACCCTGGTCAAGACCGCGCACCTCGCCGAGGCCTTCCGCATGAACTACGAGGTCCATCATGGCGGCAACTCGCTGAACAACGTCGCCAACCTGCACGTCATCGCCTCGATCCGGAACACCGAGTTCTTCGAGGTCCTGCTGCCCGACGGCGCGCAGAAATACGGCCTCGAGCAGGACATCGTCGTCGGCCGCGACGGCATGGTGCACGTGCCCAACGGTCCGGGCCTCGGCGCGGCGATCGACTTCAAGCTGATCGAGCGGAAGAGGATGGCGATCCTGACGTGAACATCTATGTCGACGCCGACGCCTGCCCGGTGAAGAACGAGATCTATCGCGTTGCCGAACGTTACCGGGTCAAGGTCTACGTCGTCAGCAACTCCTATCTCGGCGTGCCGCAGGATCTGCGCATCGAACTGGTGGTCGTGAGCGACAGCTTCGACGCGGCCGACAACTGGATCGCCGACCGCGTCGGGTCGGGCGACATCGTCATTACCGCCGATATTCCGCTCGCCGACCGCAGCCTGAAAGCGGGAGCCACCGTCATCGGCAACACCGGCCTGCCTTTCACGACTTCCTCGATCGGCATGGCGATGGCCAACCGCGAGCTGCTGTCGAACCTGCGCGCCATGGGGGAAGTGACGGGTGGACCCAAGCCCATGACGCAGCGCGATCGTTCGCGGTTCCTGTCGACGCTCGACGAGACGATTCAGCGGCTGCGGCGGTAGGCGTTCCCGGTCCTCGCGGCCGGCTACGCCGCTTTGGTCTTGAGCACGTCCCAGGCGCGATGGAAGGCCTGGGCCATCTCCTCGGCGGGCACCGCGCCGGAGAACAGCACGTGGCCCTGCAGGGCGAAGCTCGGCACGCCCTGGATGCCGGCGTTGCGCGCCATCTGGTCGCCCGCCAGCACCTCGCGCTTTGCGTCCTCCGAGGCGAGCAGCGCCGCGACCGCCTCGCGCTCCAGCCCGCCGCGCTGGCCGAGCTCGGCCAGCACCGTGTCGTCGCCGATGTCGGCGCCCTCGCAGAAATAGCCCTGGAAGAGGGACTCGACGACGCCGTCCTGCACGCCCTTCTGGCCGGCCAGCCGGATGACGCGATGCGCGTTCACGGTGTTGGGCGTGCGGGTCAGGCGCTCGAGATGGAACTCCAGCCCGACCGCGGCGGCGGCCTCGCTGACACGCTGGTCGAGCTGGCGCGAGCGCTCGAGGCTGCCGAACTTGGCGATGCGGTACTTCTCGCGCTCGACGCCCTCGGCCGGCATCTCGGGATTGAGCTGGAAGGGGTGCCAGGCGACGATGAAGTGCAGCTTGTCCCTGGCGAGGATGTCGAGCGCGCGCTCGAGCTGGCGCTTGCCGATGTAGCACCAGGGACAGATCGCATCGGAGATGACGTCGATGCGGCCGGTGGGTGGGCGGCCGATGGTTTGGGTTGCGTCCATGGCTGTTTCCTTCCCTATTGCGGTTCAGCCTATACCCGCGTCGAATCGCGGGCAACGAGGAGACCCCGATGGAAAAGCCCGCCTACCGCTCCGCCCTGATCGTCGGCACCGGCCCCGGCCTCAGCGCCTCGCTCGCCCGGCTGTTCGCCCGCAACGGACTCGCCGTCGCCGTGGCCGCGCGCCAGACCGACAAGCTCGCCGCGCTGGCGAAGGAGACGGGCGCGTCGGTTCACGCCTGCAACGCCGCCGATCCGAAGGAAGTTGCCGCGCTGTTCAAGGCCGTCGAGGCGAAAGGCCGGGCGCCCGACGTGGTGGTCTACAACGCAAGCTCGCGCGTGCGCGCGCCGCTGATCGATGTCGCGCCCGAGGACGCGCGCCGGGCGCTGGAAATCTCCGCCTTCGGCGCCTTCCTGGTGTCGCAGGAGGCGGCGCGCCGCATGCTGCCCAACAAGCACGGCGCGATCTTCCTGACCGGCGCGACGGCGGGCGTGAAGGGCTTCGCGCAGTCGGCCACCTTCGCCATGGGCAAGTTCGCGCTGCGCGGCCTCGCGCAATCGATGGCGCGCGAGTTCGCGCCGCAGGGCATCCATGTCGCGCATTTCGTCATCGACGGCGGCATCCGGAGCGCTGCGCGCCCCGACTCGTCCGACACCCTGCTCGACCCCGACGCCATCGCCGAAACCTATTGGGCGACCTTGATGCAGCACCGCAGCGCCTGGAGCTGGGAGATCGAGGTCCGCCCCTGGGTGGAGAAGTTTTAGGAGTCTGTCGTCCTGAGCGGAGCGAAGGACCTGGTGGAACGACCGGCGATTTTGCTGCCGGCGAGAGATCCTTCGCTTCGCTCAGGATGACAGAAAAGCCATATGCGTGTATTTTATGAAGATGAACAACCGACAGTTTTGGGTCTACATCCTCACGAGCAGCTCCGGGAACGCCATGTATATCGGCGTCACGAACAACCTTGAAAACCGAATCTGGGAACATCGCTCTGGAACCGGAAGCGAGTTCGCGAAGAAGTACCGTGTTACGCGCCTGGTCTATGCAGAGGAGTACGACAATCCGACCGACGCAATCGCCCGTGAGAAACAGCTGAAGGGCTGGCGACGGGAACGCAAGAACGGGTTGGTTCGGACCATTAACCCGATGTTCCGCGACTTGATGCCCGACACGCGTGTCGTCCTGAGCGGAGCGAAGGACCTGGTGGAACGAGCAGCGATTTTGCTGCCGGCGAGAGATCCTTCGCTGCGCTCAGGATGACAGAGGTTCTGCCAGGACTCCTCGCAGCAGCTTCAGCACCGCATGCAGGTCGTCGGCGACGTGCAGGCACTTGGCGCGCACCTCGGGCGTCGGCGGCACCATGTCGGGCACCATGATCGCCATCGTGCCGGCGGCGTGGGCGGCGGTGAGGCCGATGTTGGAATCCTCCAGGGCCACGCAATGCGCCGGCGCCACGCCGACCCGCCGCGCCGCCTCCAGGTAGACGTCGGGATGGGGCTTGGCGCGTTCGACGTCGTCGACCGTGGCGATCGCGGTGAAGCGCCCGAGCAGGCCGGCATGGGCGAGGTGGTGTTCCGCCGGTTGCCGCCGGGCCGAGGTCGCCACCGCCGTCGGCACGCCGCGCTCCCGCAGGTAGTCGAGCAGCTCGACCGCGCCCGGCTTGACCGGGATGCGATCCTCGCGCAGCCGGCGGAAATGCACCGAGAACTGTGCCCGGAAGGCGTCGAGATCGAGCTCCGGACCGTAGAACTCCCGGATCATGGCGTAGCATTCCTGCGCCGGCACGCCGATCATGGAATGGCAGAAGGCGAGCGGCATGTCGCGGCCCAGCGCCCCGGCCGCCGCCTGCATGGAGCGGGCGTAGAGCGCCTCGGTGTCGAGCAGCAGCCCGTCCATGTCGAAAAGGACGGCCTCGACGGGTTTCTCGAACATGGTTTCGTTCTAGTCTGTGCGCCGCAAACGACAAGCCGGAGAAATCTCATGCGCATCCACAATCTCTATGTCGACGCCCAGGGCGAGACCCACTTCCGCGACATCGAGGTCGAATGGAAGCACGAGGGCCCGGGCGGCAAAACGTCGGAAACCTTCAAGGCGACCGGCATCATCTTCCGCCAGACGCCGGGCACCTACGACTATGCCTGGCATCCCGCGCCGCGCCGGCAATACATCATCAACCTCGACGGCGCCGTCGAGATCACCGCGAGCGACGGCGAGAAGCGCGTCATCGGCCCGGGCGAGGTGTTCCTCGTCGAGGACACGCACGGCAAGGGTCACTTCTCCAGGGCGGTCGCCGGCAAGATGCGCCACTCGATCTTCGTGCCGATCGAGTAGGCGGGCTGATCGAGCTTCATCGGATGGCGGCATTGCCGGCCGGCCGTACGTCCGGGGAAGCGGGAATTTTCCAGCCCACGTGGTCCAAGGTTGGCGGCAAGTTCACTTCCAACGACGAAACCGTCCAAACCAGTCCTAACTACGGGGTCCACTTCAGTGCGCAGGGCGATCCATTGATACTCTTCCTGCTAGGGATGGGTGAAGGCTTACGTAAGGCGGGAGTTACTGCCGTTTTCCACCGTTTTCGGGAAACATCGCGAAAGCGGAAAACGAGACGGGGGTTCGTTCGTTGCCGCGGATTCAGTGGCCCATCGCTTCTCCGCGACAGGGACGCCCTTTCTCGTCCCTCAGCTCCTTCCTCGTCCGCGAAGGAGTGTCGGCGTCTTGTGCCGACGGAGAGGCCACCGTTTCGGGTACGGCGGCACAACCGGGGCCGACGGTCGTCGAACGGCCGTCCGATGCCGGCGCCATCGGGGTCGCTTCGATTCCATCGACCGGATTAGGCCTTCGCCGGCGAATCGACGTAGAATGACGGCATGAGCGTCCGGTCGAAGGAGCGGCGAGGGAGTTTTTGCCAGTCCTGCGTCGGCATTGTCGTGTCGCGTGCCGGCTCCCGCTCGGTCCTGCGGACGGGCTGCCGGGACTTCCCGGACTTTCCGGCCTTTCCGCCACGGAAACATGAGCGTGTACGAACGATCCTCGCGCCGGAAAGTGTCCACGTCGGTGTCCCACGAAGTGTCTCACCGTGTGTCCCACGGAATGTCCATGCGACGGGGGTGGCGCCGGGTGGGACACACGGGCCTCGAAGCCTTGTGCCATCGGCATCGAACGTGTCCCATTCGCGTGAGACAGTGGGACACAGTGGAACGCTTGCGGGGCGCCCGGGCTCGCCGCCGGCTCCGCAAAATCTGGGGTCGGGACGAATTGATGGCCGCTTTTCAATTCGGCCGGCTCAACATGTGGGACGGCGACTCCTGGCCGCTCTCCCGCCGTTGCAGGGATGGCGGCGGGTTGCCGTTCCCCGAGCGTAGGAGAAGGTCATGTCCGTCCAGACACTCACCCAACCGATCGACGAACTCGCCGCCCAGGCCAGGCGGGTGCTGCCGGGCGGCAGCTTCGGCAACATGCCGGCCGAGGTCATCCTGCGCGATGGAAGGGGTGGGCGGATCTGGGACGAGAACGGCCGGGAATACGTCGATTTCCTGCTGGGCTCGGGGCCGATGTTCATCGGCCACGCCCATCCCGAGGTGACTGAAGCGATCCAGGCGCAGGTGCCGCTCGGCACGACCTATTTCGGCAACAACCGCCACGGCATCGCGCTCGCCGAGGCGATCGTCGAGGCCGTGCCCTGCGCAGAGCAGGTGCGCTTCGTCTGTTCCGGCACCGAGGCCGATCTCTACGCCATGCGGGCGGCGCGCGCCTTCCGCCGGCGCGACAAGATCCTGAAGTTCGAGGGCGGCTATCACGGCATGAGCGACTATGCGCTGATGTCGATGGCGCCGAAGAACCCGGGCAACTTCCCGCGTGCGATTCCCGACTCGGCCGGCATTCCCAGGAGCGTCGCCGACGAGATGCTGGTGGCGGCGTTCAACGACATCGACATGGTCGAGAGCCTGATTCGAGAGCACGCCGACGAGCTGGCGGGCGTCATCGTCGAGCCGTTCCAGCGGCTGCTGCCGCCGCAGCCCGGCTTCCTGCAGGCGCTGCGCCGCATCACGGCGGAGCACGGCATCCCGCTGATCTTCGACGAGGTCGTGACCGGCTTCCGCTTCGCCTATGGCGGGGCGCAGGAATATTACGGCGTGACGCCCGATCTCTGCACCCTGGGCAAGATCGTGGGCGGCGGCTTCGCCCTCGCCGCGGTGTGCGGGCGCGCCGACATCATGAAGCATTTCGACAAGCTCGCCGTCGCCGACGAGGATTTCCTGTTCCAGGTCGGCACCTTGTCGGGCAACCCGGTCGCTTCGGTCGCGGGCCTGGCCACCTTGCAGGTGCTGAAGCAGCCGGGCAGCTACGACAAGGTGTTCGCCACGGGCCGCACCCTGATGGCGGCGTTGTCGGGCCTGCTGGAGACGGCCGGCATCCCGGCGCAGGTGGTGGGCGAGCCGCCGCTGTTCGACGTCGTGTTCACCGGCCAGCCGCTCAAGGACTATCGCGACACGCTCAAGGGCGACAAGGCGATCGCCGGACGCTTCAACCAGCTCCTGCGCGAGCGCGGCATCATGAAGGGCGAGAGCAAGTACTATGTCAGCCTGGCCCATACCCAGGCCGATATCGACCACACCGTCGGGGCGTGGAAGGAATCGATCGCCCTGCTCAGAAGCTGATCGGCTCCATGCCGCGGCGGCGCAGCACGCCCGCCTCGTCGGCCCGCGCCAGCGCCTCGAGCAGCAGCGCGGCGGCGTCGACGTCGCGGGTGCCGAGGCTGACGGCGCCGGTATAGACCGTGTAGCGCTGGATGCTGGCGGGTAGCAGGCCGACGAACTGCACGCCCGGCACGACCATCAGCTCGCTCGCCTGCTGGATGGCGATGTCGGCCTGGCCGCTCGCCACCACCTGGGCGGCATAGCCGCCGATCGCCGGCACGGTCTTGGCGCGCATCTCGAACAGGATGCCCATGTTCTGGAAGAGCTGCTCGAGATAGAGGTCGGCGGCGCCGCCGGCGTAGGGATCGACGTAGGAGACCGCGCGCGCCGCCAGCAGCACGCGGCGGAGGTTCTCGGGGTTGGAGACGTCGGGGCGGGGCGCGCTCAGCCCGACCGCGACGCCGAAGCCGGACTGGGCGAGGTCGGTGAGCGAATCGTCGTAGATCTTGCGCGTGCCGATCAGCCGCTCGATCGCCCGCTGCGGCAGCACGACGACGTCGAAAGCCTCGCCGGTCTTGTCGATGCGGTGCACCAGCCGGTTGGCCGAATCGACCGCGATCGTCACCTTGTGGCCGGTGTCGCGCTGGTACATCGCCGCCACGTCCTGGGCGACGAAGCGGTAGGCCGGAACGGTGAGCAGGCGAAGGTCGGCTGCCGCGGCGGGACCGGCGAGGGGGCCGGCGAGGAGGGCGGCGCACAGGAGGAGCAGGAAGCGCAGGACGACCTCCGTTCCGGCGTCAGGCCGGCGGCCCCATCGTGTAGGGCTTGAGCGCAGCATACATCAAGGCGTGGGCCGGCGTCGGCACGCCATGCCGGCGGCCGAGCTCGACGACCTTGCCGGAGAGCCACGGCAGCTCCAGCCGGTTGCCGCGCAGCAGGTCGACGGCCATCGACGGCATCAGCTCGGCCGGCGCGTTGCGGTTGAAGGCGAGGGTGCGCTCGACGGCGTCGGCCGGCAGCGCCACGCCGGCGGCGCGGCCGACCGCGGCCACCTCCTCGTAGGCGATGGTGAACCAGGGCGCGACGTCGGGATCGTCGCGCAGCCTGCCGACCGGCAGGCGGGCGAGCGCCATCAGGCTGGCATTGGAGGCGAGCAGGATGAACTTCATCCAGAGGTCGGTCAGGATCGACGGGCTGGCCACGCCGTCGATGCCGGCCTGCCGGCAGAGCGCGGCGAAGGCGTTGGCGCGCTCGCTCGTGCCGCTCCCTTTGTGGTTCCCGGGCAGCTCGCCGAACACCATGCGCATCACGGTGCCGGTCTGGCGGATCACGCCGGGCGCGGCGATGGTGGCGCTGATGTTGGCGACGCCGCCCATCACCGCGGGTGCGCCGAGCAGGGCGGCCAGGCGTTCGGGCGCGTCGATCCCGTTCTGCAGCGGGATCACCGCCGTCCGCGGCCCGACCATCGGCCGGATCGCCGCGCCGGCGCTCTCGACGTCCCACAGCTTGACGCAGAACAGCACGATGTCGACCGGACCGACCGTGCGCGGATCGTCGGTCGCCTGCGCCGGCTCGATGTGGCTGTCGCCGCGCGGGCTCTCGACCCTGAGCCCGTCGCGCTGCATCGCCGCCAGGTGGGCGCCGCGCGCGATGAAGGTGACGTCCGCACCCGCCTTCGCCAATGCCGCCCCGTAACCGCCGCCGACCCCGCCGGTTCCCACCACCGCAATGCGCATCACGCTCTCCTGTCTCGCCTACGTGCCGGTGGCCACGATTCCGTCGTTGAGCAGCATGTCGATCTCGTCGCGGCCGTAGCCGTGCTCGGCCAGGATCTCGGCGCTGTGCTGGCCGGCGACGGGGGCGGTGCCGCGCAACGTGCCTTCGATTGCCGGCGGCATGCCGGGCAGCCGCGGCACCGGCACCGGCCGGTCGATGCCGGCCTGTGCCAGCCACTGGATCAATCCCGTCTCGCGCACCTGCGGCTGCACGAGGAAGTCGGCGTAGCTGTTGAGCCGCTCGTGCATGAGCCGCGCGGCAGACAAGCGCGCTGCCCATTCGTCGAACGATCGCGCGGCGATCGCCGGCCGCACGATGCCGTAGCAGGCGACGTCGTTCTGCAGCCGCAGCGCCGGCGTGACGAAGCGTGGATCGTCGGCCAGCGCCGGCATCTCCATCGCCGTGCAGAGGCTCCGCCAGTCGCGATCGTTGATGGCGAGGATGGTCATCCAGCCGTCGGCCGTGCGGAACACGCCGCCGGGAACGCCGCCGGGCGTCATCGTGCCGCCCTCGAGCGTGCAGGCCATGAGGCGGATCGACTGCAATGCGGCGGCCGACTGCATCAGGCTGACGTCGAGATGGCGTCCGCGTGGCTCGTCGCGCCGCGCGTACAGCGCCGCCGACAGGGCCTGGAAGGCGTAGAGCGCCGTCGACATGTCGACCACGATCACCGGCACGCGATGGGGGACGCCGTCCTCGCCCTTGTTCTCCGCCATCAGCCCGGTATAGGCCTGCAGAACCGGGTCCATCGCCGGCCGCTCGGCGAGCGGGCCGCTCTGGCCGAAACCGGAGATCGACAAATAGAGGAGGCGCGGATGGCGCGCCGCCACCGCCTCGTAGCCGAAGCCCAGCCGCTTGATCACGCCGGGGCGGAAGCCCTCGAGAAAGACGTCGGCGCCGTCGAGCAGGCGCCACACGACCTGCTTGCCGGCCTCGCTCTTGAGGTCGACCGCGATGCTGCGCTTGCCGAGATTGCCGATGACGGAAAAGGCCGTGTGGTTGCCGTAGCGCACGCCGAGCACGCGCGCCCAGTCGCCCTCGCCGATGCCCTCGACCTTGATCACGGTGGCACCGTGCTGGGCGAGCAGCATGGCGCAATAGGGTCCGGCGATGCCCTGGCTGAGGTCGATGACCTTGAGGCCGGCGAACGGTGCGTCGTAGCTCATGGTGCGAGCCTAGCCCGGTTCCGCCCGTCGCATCAGGACATCGACGTGAGCCGCCACCGATTCGGCGAGCGCGGCGAGGTCGTAGCCGCCCTCCAGGGCCGACACGATGCGGCCGCGCGCATGACGATCGGCGATGCCGACCAGCTCGCGCGTCAGCCAGGCGAAGTCCTCGGTCTCGAGCTCGAGCTGGGCGAGGGGATCGCGCCGATGGCCGTCGAAGCCCGCCGACACGATCACCAGGTCGGGGCCGAAGCGGTCGAGCCGCGGCAGGATGCGCTCGCTCCAGGCCGTGCGGAACTCGTCGCTGCCGCTGCCCGGGCCGAGCGGCACGTTCACCACGTTGCCGTCGAGACCCTGCTCGCGCGCCGATCCGGTGCCGGGATAAAGCGGCGCTTGATGGGTCGAGCCGTAGAACAGGCTGGCGTCGATGTCGGCCACCGCCTGCGTGCCCTGGCCGTGATGGACGTCGAAGTCGAGAATCGCCACCCGCCCGATGCCGTGCGTTGCCTGGGCATGGCGCGCACCGACGGCGACGTTGTTGAACAGGCAGAAACCGCCGGGAACGGTCGGCGTCGCATGATGGCCGGGCGGTCGCACCGCGGCGAAGGCGGCGCGGGCCTCGCCACGCGCCACCGCGTCGACACCGGCGACGACGGCGCCGGCGGCACGTACGGCCGCCTCGGCACTGCCCCGGCTCATCACCGTGTCGGCGTCGATCATGGCGAGTTCACCCTCGGTCGGCCGCACGCCGAGGATCGCTTCGATGTAGCCGGCGGGATGGACGCGCAGCAGTTGTTCGCGCGTCGCTTCGGGCGCAGCGGACCGGGCGAGACCGGCGAAGCGCTCGTCCTCCAGCGCGGCGAGCACGGCGCGCAGCCGGTCGGCGCGCTCCGGGTGGTATTGGCCCGTGTCGTGCCCGAGGAAGGCGGGATGCGTGATCAGCAAGGTGGACACGGTGCTCGTCGATGACTTGCTCATGCCGCAGTCTAGCACCGACCCGTTGACGCACCGCAGCCGGAAAGCCACTTTCGCTTCGCCATGCCCATTCCCAGTGCGCTCGCCTGCGTTCGTTGCAGCGCCCGCTACCCGATCACCCACTATGCCGAGGATTGCCCGATCTGCCGCGCCAGGGGCGCCCCGGCCAACCTCACGGTGGCCTACGACGAGCGTCCCGGCGAGGGCCTCGACCAGGAACGGCCACCGCACCGCCCGGGCTCGATGTGGCGCTGGGACGATTTCCTCCACGCCTCGGCCTCGGAGGCCGTCAGCCTGGGCGAAGGCAACACGCCCCTGTTGCCGGCCCCGTCGCTCGGTCTGGGCGACGTGTGGATCAAGGATGAGTCGCGCAATCCCACCTGGTCTTTCAAGGACCGGCTCGGCTCGGGCGCGCTCACCATGGCCCGTCGCTTCGGCGCCAAGGTTGTCGCCTCGAGTTCGTCGGGCAACGCCGGCGCCTCGGCGGCCGCTTACGCCGCCAAGGCCGGCCTGCCCTGCGTGGTATTCACCTTCGTCGGATCGGCCGGCCCGATGGTGACGCAGATGCGGTCCTACGGTGCGATGGTGGTCAAGGTCGCCGACCGCGCCGACCGCTGGCGCCTGCAGACGCTCGGCGTGCGGGAATTCGGCTGGTACCCGACGTCGCCCTTCTTCGGGCCGGTGGTCGGCTCCAACCCCTATGGCATGGAAGGCTACAAGACCATCGCCTACGAGATCGCCGAGGCCTTCGACTGGCAGCCGCCCGACTGGTGCGTGCTGCCGGTCTGCTACGGCGACGCGCTCTATGGCATGTGGAAGGGCTTCGAGGAGCTGAAGGCGCTGGGCTGGATCGGCCGCACGCCGAGCTTCGTCGCGGCCGAGGTCTCGGGCTCGCTGCCGCGTGCGCTCGAATCGGGCGATACCATGCCGCCCGAGGTGGCGCGCAACGCACCGTCGATCGCGACCTCGATCGGCGCCGTGCAGGCGACGGTGCAGTCGCTCGACGTGCTGCGCCGGAGCAAGGGCACGGCGGTCACGGTGAGCGATGACGAACTGCGGGCCTGGGTGGTCAGGCTCGCCGCCAAGGAAGGAATCTGGGCCGAGGCCTCGTCGGTCGCGCCCTTCGTCGCCATCGAGCGACTGCGCACGCTGGGCACCATCAAGCCGCACGAGCGTTGCGTGGCGCTGCTGACGGCGAGCGGGCTCAAGGATCCCGGGCCGATCGAGCAGGCGCTGCCCGAGCCGCCGCTCGTGACCGGCGGCCTCGCGGAACTGATGGCCGCCTTGATGAACAGCTACGGCTTCGCGGGGACCTGAGCGGGTATCAACGGAACTGCCGGATCACCGTGTCGCCGAAGGCGGGCAGGGTCGTTTCGAGGTCGGGCAGGAAGGCATGCACGGGCAGCACGACGCGGTCGACGCCGCGCGTGCGGCGTTCTTCGACGGCCGCCTTGGCATCCTTGCCCGATTTCGGCAACGCATCGGGACAACCGGCCAGCATCTCGATCTTGCCCGGATCCCGTCCTGCCGCTTCGGCGGTGCGTCGCACGAGGTCGAACAGCGGGAAGGTGTCGAGCGGCGAGCCGATCGACGGAAAGAAGCCGTCTCCGATCCGCCCGGCGCGCTTGGCCGCGGCCTCGGAGTGGCCGCCGATGACGATGGGCACCTCGAGGTTCACCGGCTTGGGATTGGAGCTCACCTCGGTGAAATTCACGAACTCGCCGGCGAAGCTCGCGCCGTCCCCGGCCCACACGGCGCGCATGGCGCCGATGTATTCGTCGGAGCGCTTGCCGCGTTTCTCGAACGGCACGCCAAGCGCCTCGAACTCCTCCTTGAGCCAGCCCACGCCGATGCCGAGCTCGAAGCGGCCGCCGCTCATGAAGTCGAGCGTCGCCGCCTGCTTGGCCAGCACCAGCGGGTTGCGCAGCGGCAGGATGACCACACCCGTCAGGAAGCGGAGCCGGGTCGTCACCGCCATCGCCGCGGCGATCCAGATCAGCGGATCGGGCAGCGCCACGGTGCGGTCGCCCGGGATGCGGCCGGTCGCGGAGTAGGGATAGGTCGAGGTGTAGGTGTCGGGGAAGACGACGTGGTCGACGGCGATCAGCGAATCGAAGCCCGCCGCCTCGGCGAGCCTGGCCAGCCGGATCGTGCCGGCGAGATCGGGGAAGGTGTTGTTGCCGAAATGGAGGGCGAACTTCATCGGGCGAGCTCCGTGACGGCCTTGTGGAAGCGCGTGATCGCCGCGAGATGGTCGTCGTAGCTCTTGCCGGCGATGCGCTTGTGATGGTTGCTGACATAGGTCGTGTGCGCCACGACGTGCGTGACGCCCGCCTTCTTCCAGAACGCGAACTCCCGGCGCCAATCATCCTCGTCGCCGACGCCCGGCGACATCCAGACCTCGAGTCCGACATCGGCCGGGTCGCGGCCGGCCTCGCGGACGAGCGCGCGCAGCTTGTCGAAAGCGGCGAGCGCCTTGTCGCCTGCCGGATATTGGAGCGGCATGAAGCCGTCGCCGAATCTGGCGGCGCGCTTGAAGGTCGCTTCGGCATGGCCGCCGAACCAGATCGGCACGCGGCCCGATCTTGGCCTCGGATTGATGCCGCCGTCGTCGAGTTGGTGGAAGTCGCCCTTGAAGGTGACGCTGGGTTGCGACCACAGCGCCTGCATGAAGCGCACTTGTTCCGCCGAGCGCTTGCCGCGGCTGTGGAAGTCCATGCCGAGTCCCTGGAATTCGATCTCGTTCCAGCCGACGCCGACACCGAGCCGGAAACGCCCGTCGGAGAGCTCGTCGAGACAGGCCGCCTGCTTGGCCACCAGCGCCGCCTGGCGCTGCGCCAGGATCAGCACGCCGACGCAGAAGCCGACCTTGCGCGTGATGCCGGCCAGGAAGGCGAACAGCACGAACGGATCGTGGTAGGCCGTGGCCGACGTGCCGACACGCCGGCCGCCATGATCGGCGGCGGGGTTGGCGCCCAGCACGTGGTCGGGTGCGACCAGGTAGTCGTAGCCCAGCCCTTCGGCTGCCTGGGCATAGTCGCGTATGACCTCCGGTCCGGTGCCGATATCGCCGACCGGTATTGAGGCGCCGAGCTGCATGGAACCCTCCCCGCGATGTGCTACTGAATCCCTTCTGGATCGTTGAGGGAAGCATCGCCGTGCTGAAGCTCGGATACAAGGCGTCGGCCGAACAGTTCGCGCCGTCGAAACTGCTCGATTTCTCCTGCCAGGCGGAAGCGGTCGGCTTCGACTCCGCCTTCGTGAGCGACCACTTCCAGCCGTGGAAGCACGTCGACGGCCACGCGCCATCCTCGCTGGTGTGGCTGGGCGCCCTCGCGGCCCGGACCACCAGGCTGGTGATGGGCACCAGCGTGCTCACGCCCACCTTCCGCTACCATCCGTCGATCGTCGCGCAGGCCTTCGGCACGTTGGGGTCGATGGCGCCGGGCCGCGTGATCCTGGGCATCGGCACGGGAGAAGGGTTGAACGAAGTGCCGTCGACCGGCCAGCCGTGGCCCGAATTCAAGGAGCGCTTCGCCCGCATGCGCGAGGCGGTAACCCTGATTCGCAAGCTGTGGCGTGAGGAGCGCGTCAGCTTCGAGGGCGAGTACTACAAGACCGAGAAGGCGACGATCTACGACCGGCCCGATCAGGAAATCCCCATCTACGTCGCCGCCGCCGGCGCGGTGGTGGCGCGCTATGCCGGCCGCACGGGCGACGGCTTCATCTGCACCTCGGGCAAGAAGTGGGACCTCTACACCGAGACGCTGATGCCGAGCGTCGCCGAGGGCATCGGCAAGGCGACCGAACCGAAGAAGCAGCCGTACGACAACATGATCGAGATCAAGGTCTCGTTCGACAGCGACAAGCGGAGGGCGCTCGAAGACACGCGCCACTGGGCGGCGCTGGCGCTCACGCCCGAGGAGAAGATGACGGTCGAGGATCCGGTCGAGATGCAGCGGCTCGCCGATGCCTTGCCTGTCGAGCGGGCTGCGAGTCGTTGGATCGTGTCAAACGACCCGCAGGAAGTGGTCGAGAAGGTCGGTGCCTATGTGAAGCTCGGCTTCAAGCATCTGGTGTTCCATGCGCCGGGCCCCGACCAGGCGCGATTCCTCGAGTTGTTCGGTGGGCAGGTCGTGCCGCTGCTGCGCAAGCAGTTCGCTTGATGAGAGAAGGCGGCCAGACCGTCGCCTGGGCTGAGTTTGGCGGCGTAGTGCCTGAATTGGAATCGTTCGGGCGGGCACGACTCGAGCGGCGCGTCGCCTATCTCGCCACGATCCGGGCCGACGGCTCGCCTCGGCTCCATCCGGTTTCCGCGTTCATTGGCACCGGCGGTCTCTTTCTGTACATGGAACCGACATCGCCCAAGGTTGCCGATCTGCGGCGTGATCCGCGCTACACGCTTCATTGCGGGGTCGAGGACGACAGCGGCGGCGGTGGCGAGTTCTGCGTTTCGGGTCGGGCGAACGAAGTCATCGAACAGCAGCGACGTTCGGAAGCCTTCGTATTTGCGCGCCAGGCGGGCTACCGGCCGGCCGAGCGTCACGTGCTGTTTGAGCTCCGCCTAGTCCGCGCTTTTTCGACGATCTACCAGGGCGGCGCACAACGGCGGCATTGGTCGGCGGACGAGGGCGGGCGATGATGAACAAGGTCGAGCTGCTGGCGGTTCCCGGCCTGCCGTTGGTCGGAACCGGGGACGACCTGGCGCGGCTGATCGGCGAGCGACTGACGGGCGAGCTGGCGCTTCGCCCTGGCGACGTGCTGGTGCTGGCGCAGAAGATCGTCTCCAAGGCAGAGGGCCGCATGGTCGAGCTGCGCAGCGTCACCCCGACGCAGCGCGCCGTCGAGCTCGGCGCCGAGGTGCTGAAGGACCCGCGCCTCGTCGAATTGATCCTCCGGGAATCGGTGCGCGTCGTGCGTTCGCGACCCAACGTACTGATCGTCGAGCACAAGCTCGGCTTGATCATGGCAAACGCCGGCATCGATCAATCGAACGTCGCGCCGCAGGACGGCATCGAGCGCGCGCTGCTCCTGCCCAGGGATCCCGATGGCAGCGCGGCGTCGCTGCAGAAGAAGCTCGGCGCGACGGCAGTGCTGATCATCGACAGTTTTGGCCGGCCCTGGCGCAAGGGCACGACTGGCGTGGCGATCGGCGCGGCGGGACTGCCGTCGCTGATCGACATGCGAGGCCAGCCCGACATGTTCGGCCGCATCCTTCAGGTCACGATCTCCGCCTTCGCCGACGAAATCGCCGCCGCGGCGTCGCTCGTGATGGGCCAGGCCGACGAGGCGCAGCCGGTCGTGATCGTGCGTGGTCTCACCTGGAAAGCGCCGAACGCGCCCGCCGCCGAGCTGATCCGATCGTCGGCCGAGGATCTGTTCAGGTGATGTTTCTCCTCCCCCGTCGTCGGGGGAGGTTTCGGCGTCTTACGCCGACGGAGGGGTCATGGCCCCATCGCCCGCGTAGGACGCGGGCACTTCCCTTTCGCGGACTCCGCGAAGGGGAAGAGAATGATCAAGCGACCTTCGCAGCGAGCTTGGACCAGCGGTCGAGGGCGGGCAGGATGATGTCTGACTTGGCCGAATCGAGGCTGACGATGACGCGCACGACGCCCTCGTCGCAGTCGCGCTTCAGCATGTCTTCGTCTTCCTTGGCGCCCCAGATGGTGACGGGCATGGTCGACGGATCGCGGCCGGCTTCCTGCGCCATCTTGCGGAACTCGGGCAGGAACTCGCGCACATTGGGGTATTTCGGTCGCGCGCGGTGCGGCATCCAGCCGTCGCCATAGCGGATGGCGCGGCGCGCGCCGTAGGGGAACGCGCCGCCGACCAGGATGGGCGGGTAGGGTTTCTGCAGCGGCTTGGGCCAGGTCATCATCGAATCGAAATTGACCAGCTCGCCGTGGTACTCGGGCTTGGACTTGGTCCAGATCGCCTTCATCGCCTCGATGCGCTCGCGCGCCAGCTTGTGGCGCGTCTCGAACACCGTCCCGTGGTTCTCCATCTCGTCGCGATTCCAGCCGTTGCCGACGCCGAACAGGAAGCGCCCGCCCGAGAGTTGGTCGATCGAGGCGACGAGCTTGGCGGTCTGGATGGGATCGCGCTGCACGATCAGGCAGACACCGGTGCCGACCTTGATGCTCTTGGTCACCGCTGCCGCCGCCATCAGCGCCACGAACGGGTCCATGGCGTCGTAGTACTTCTTCGGCAGCTCGCCGCCCGACGGGAAGGGTGACTTGCGGCTGAGCGGGATGTGGGAGTGCTCGGGCGACCACAGCGAGTCGAACCCGCGTTCTTCGGCCGCAATGGCCAGCTCCTGCGGCGTCATCGAATAGTCGGTGAAGAACATCGCAACGCCGAGCTTCATTGCTTCCTCCTGCCGCGGATCACGCCGCCTTCGGCCACTTGCTGCCGACCTGCGGCAGCACCTTCTCGATCAGCAGGCGCGTCTGAGCGAGCACCTCGTCGCCGCTGCCGACCGGCCGCAGGATGAATTTCTGGACGCCACCCGTCACGTATTCGGCGATGCGGTCGAGGATCGTCCGGGCATCGCCGACCGCGAACTGGCGGGCGGGATCGCGGCCGGTGCGCTTGGCGTAGGCCTCCATCGCCCTGCCGACGGCACCGTCGCCCGCCGAGCCGAAATAGAACGGGAAGCTCGCGCCGTAGTGGTCGTCGTCGATGGTGCGTCCGGCGGCCGGCAGCCCGGCCTTGATCGCGGCGACGACCCGAACGGCATCCTCGATGGTTTCTCCGCCGCCCTGCCAGCCGGTGCCGTACTTGACGGTGCGCTTGATCGCTGCGTCGGACGAGCCGCCGATCCACATCGGCAGGTCGGGCTGTACCGGCCGGGGCGAGATCGAGGCGCCGCGCAGCCGATAGTGCTTGCCCTCGAAGTCGACGCTGTCCTCGCGCCACAGTCGGCTGATGATCTCGAGGCTCTCGTCGGTGCGCCGCCCGCGCGTTCTGGTGTCGATGTCGAGCGCCTGCCATTCGGGTCCGAGCGGACTGCCGATGCCGAAGGCCGGTAGCAGCCGCCCCTCGGAGAGAACGTCGACGGTGGCGCACTGCTTGGCGAGCAGCACAGGGTCGCGTAGTGCCAGCGACACCACGTTCATGCCGAAGCGCATGCGCTTCGTGCGGCCGGCGAGGGCCGCCATGACGCTCATGCACTCGAGGATGGGCTGGCGGCTCACCAGCCGGTCGGTCTGCCACAGTGAATCGACGCCGCCGTGCTCGCAGAGATCGACCCAGCGCCAATAGTCGGAGGCCCCGGTGAACGGAAACTCCATCAGGCCGAGGCCGACCGCGACGGTCATGCGACGGCCTTCACCAGCGGCGCGATCTTGTCGAGGTAGCGCAGGATGTCGTCGCGACTGTCGTCGGGCAGGCCGATCAAGGCGCTGTGGATGCCGGCGGCGCGGTAGCCCGCCAGCACGTCCTCCTTGGGTGGCGCGGCGAAGACGGTGACGGTCAGCGACTTGGGGTCGCGGCCCTTCTGCTCGGCCATTCGGCTCAGCCGGCTGACCGCCTCCCTGGCGTCGAAGCCGCCGCGTGTACGCGGCAGCCAGCCGTCACAGAACTCGACGACGCGGCGCAGGGTGTGGTCGCTTTCGCCGCCCAGCACGATCGGCGGATGGGGTTTTTGCAACGGCTTGGGCCACGACCAGACGGGGTCGAACTTCACGAACTTGCCGTTGTAGGCGGCTTCGTCCCTGGCCCACAGCTCCTTCATCGCCAGCACGTGCTCGCGCATCATCTTGAAGCGATCGGCGAACTGGACGCCGTGGTTGTTCATCTCGTCCTCGTTCCAGCCCGAGCCGATGCCAAAGACGAACCGGCCGCCCGACAGCCGGTCGAGGCTGGCGATCGCCTTGGCACAGGCGAGCGGTTCGTGCTGGGGCACCAGCAGGACGCCGGTGCCGACTGTGAGCTTGCTGGTCGCGGCCGCGGCGAAGGCGAGGGCGACGAACGGATCGTGGCTGTGGGAGTAGCGCTTGGGCAGCTCGCCGCCCCCCGGCCACGGCGTCTTGCGGCTGACAGGGATATGCGTGTGCTCCGGCACGAACAGCGAATCGAAGCCGCGATCCTCGAGCGCCCGCGCGAGCTCGGCGACGTCGATGCCGTAGTCCGTGGGGAAATAGTTGACGCCGACCTTCATCTGATATGCCTCCCTACTTCTTCGGAGCCTCGACGTGACCGCCGAAGCCCAATCGCATCGCCGACAGAACCTTTTCCGCGAAAGTGTGATTCTGGCGCGAGCGGAAACGCACGAATAACGAGGCCGCCAGCACGTCGGCCGGCACCGCTTCCTCGATCGCCGCCTCGATGGTCCAGCGGCCCTCGCCCGAGTCCTCGACATGGCCGGAGAAGCTCTCGAGATGCGCGTCCTTGGCCAAGGCGTCGGCCGTCAAATCGAGCAGCCACGAGGTCACCACGCTGCCGCGGCGCCAGACTTCGGCGATGTCGGCCAGATTGAGGTCGTAGCGCTCGTCGGCGGGGAGCTTGGCCGAAGCGCGATTGCGCATGATGTCGAAACCTTCGGCGAAGGCCTGCATCATGCCGTACTCGATGCCGTTGTGGATCATCTTCACGAAATGGCCGGCGCCGACCGGGCCGGCGTGGATGTAGCCCTGCTCGGCCCTCGAATCCAGTTTGGCATCCGATTTGTCCCGTCCCGCGGTTCGCTCGATGCCGCCCGGCCCCGGTGCCAGCGCCCTGAAGATCGGATCGAGCCGCTTTACCTGCTCGCCATCGCCACCGATCATCAGGCAGTAACCGCGCTGCAGGCCCCACACGCCGCCCGACGTGCCGATGTCGAGATAGTGAATGCCCTTGGGCTCGAGTTCGCGGGCGCGGCGCACGTCGTCCTTGAAGTTGGTGTTGCCGCCGTCGATGATGACGTCGCCCGCGCTCATCATCGCGCCCAGCTGACCGATCGTGTCCTCGGTGGTCTTGCCCGCGGGCAGCATGACCCAGACGGTGCGCGGCATGCCGAGCGTTTCGACGAGCGATTTCACCGATGAAGCGGCCGCCGCGCCTTCCTTCGCAAGCGCCGCGCCCGGCTCGGGGTTGGCATCGTAGATGACGCAGGAATGGCCGGCCCGCGCGAGGCGGCGGACGATGTTGGCTCCCATGCGGCCGAGGCCGATGACTCCGATCTGCATGGGCCTATGCTACACACATCCAACGGAGGGAACAGCCATGAAGCTCGGACGCTTGGGAGTCTGGTATTCGACCGACAAGCTGAACGGTGCGCAGCTTGCCGACTTGATGCGCGCGGTCGAGAGGAACGGGTACTCCGCCTTCTGGCATCCCGAGTCGCGCGGCTACGAGGCAATGTCGCTCGGCGCCTATCTGTTGTCGAAGACCGAGAAGCTGGTCGTCGGCAGTTCGATCGCCAACATCTACGCACGCGATGCCTACACCGCCAAGCGGGCGATGATCTCGCTCAACGACATGTACGGCGGACGCTACATCCTCGGGCTGGGGGTCAGTCACGTCCCGATGGTCGAGGGGGTACGCGGCCACAAGTACGACAAGCCGCTCGGCGCCATGAGCGCCTATCTCGACGGCGTCTACGCGGACGTGCCCGCCGATTCACCGGTGGTCGTGGCGGCGCTCGGACCCAAGATGCTCGAACTGTCGGGCCGGAAGGCGATGGGCGCGGTGCCCTACAACGTCACACCCGGCCACACGGCGCAGGCGGCGAGAATCCTCGGCAAGGACAAGATTCTCGCCGTCGAGCAGAAGGTCACGCTCGAGACCGATGCGCGGAAGGCACGCGCGCTCGGCCGCAAGGAACTCGCGCGCTACATGGTGCTGCCCAACTACCGCAACAACTGGCTGCGTATCGGCTTCACCGAGGCCGATCTTGCCGACGGCGGCAGCGACGGCTTCATCGACGCCATGTGCCTGTGGGGCGACGCCGCGACGATCCGGAGGGGACTGCGCGCGCACTTCGAGGCGGGCGCCACGCATGTCTGCCTGCAACCCGTCCACGACGACGGCGATTTTGCCGCGCGCAGCCGCATGCTGGAAGTGCTGGCCGACACCTGACCGGATGACACCGGCGGCAAACGCAATGAAGCGAAGGAGGAAACAATGGACTTCGGCATCGCCCTGCCGACGGCAGCGGATTCGTGGAGGGTCGTGAAGCGCGCCGAGGAACTCGGCTTCACGCACGCCTGGTTCTACGACACCCAGATGCTGAGCGCCGACTGCTTCGTCGCCATGGGCGCGGCGGCCGTCAACACGACCCGCATCCGGCTCGGCACCGGTGTCCTCGTGCCGTCGAACCGGATCGCACCGGTGACGGCCAACGCGCTGGCCACGCTCAACCAGCTGGCGCCCGGCCGGATCGATTTCGGCGTCGGCACCGGCTTCACGGCGCGCCGCGCCATGGGCTTCGGCGCCATCAAGGTCAAGGACATGGAGACCTACGTGCAGCAGGTCTATGGATTGCTGCGGCGCGAGACCGTCGAATTCGAGATGGAGGGCCAGAAAAAGAAGATCCGCTTCCTCAATCCGGAACTACCGCTGTTCAACACGGGTGACCCGATCGCGCTGCATTTCTCCGCCTTCGGCCCGCGCACGCAGGCGCTGACGGCCAAGCTCAAGGCGGGCTGGATCGACTTCGTCGGCAAGGTCGAGAATGGCGTGAAGGAACTCGGCGCCATGCAGGAGGAATGGCAGAAGGCAGGCCATGCCAAGGGCGACCTCTACACGACGGCCTTTGCGCTGGGCTGCGTGCTGCAGGAGGGCGAGCCGGCCGACTCCGAGCGCGCCATGGCGCAAGCCGGTCCTCGCGCGGCGGTGATGCTGCATCGCGCCGCCGACGAGGCGCTGTCCGGATTGAAGCCCGGCGTCGCCATGCTGAGCACGCGCGAGATCGACGGCTACATCGAGCTGATGCGTGGCCAGCCGGCGGACTCGCGCTACTTGGAAAACCATCGCGGCCATCTGATGTTCGTGAAGCCCGAGGAGAAGAGGTTCGTCACCGCCAAGATGATCGCCGAGACGTCGTTCACGGCGACCGAGGGTGAGATCAAGCAGCGCATCGCCGCTCTGCGTGATGCGGGCTACAGCCAGTTCACGGTTCAGCTCGTGCCCGGCCACGAGGCGGCGATTGCCGACTGGGCGCGCATTCGCGCCGCGTTCAAGTGAAGCTCGGCATCTCGCTCAGCTTCCAGCGGCTCGACGAGCCGCCGGACCAGGCCTATCGCGAAGGCCTGGAGCTCGCGGCCGAAGCGGGGAGGCTGGGTTTCGATTCGATCTGGGTCAGCGAGCATCACGGCGAAGCCGACAGCTACTGCCCCTCGCCGGTCGTCGCCTGCGCGGCGATCGCCGCCGTGGCGCCCAACTGCCGCATCGGCCAAGCGGTGGCGCTGGCGCCGCTCTACGGCCATCCATTGCGCTTGGCCGAGGACCTGTCGGTGGTCGACAACCTCTCGGGCGGGCGCATCGAGATCGGCCTGGGGCAGGGCTATCGCCCTGCCGAGTTCGACATGTTCGGCTGGAACTACAAGACGCGCACGCGCGCCTTCGAGGAGGCGCTCGACATCCTCGAGCTCGCCTGGCGCGACCAGCCGTTCGATTACGACGGCACGATCTACAGGGTGAAGGGTGGCACGCTCCGGCCGCCGCCGGTCACGCCCGGCCGCCTGCCGCTCTGGATCGGCGCCGCGCATCCCAAGGCCCGCGCCCGCGCCGTGCGCCGCCGTGCCGGCTTCCTGGTGGCGCCGCTCCTCGAGCTCGAGCCGATGGCCCGCCAGATACGGACCTTCGACGAGGAAGCCGAGCGCCAGGGCGCCGGCCGCCTGCCGCACGCCGCCATGCGCGAGATATTCGTCGGCGATTCGCCGGCCGACGCGATCCGCCGCCGCCAGCGCTTCATCGACCAGGTCTACCGAGTGCAGTACAAGCCCGAGCGCGTCGGGCTCACGTATTTCGACCGCGCGAGCGGCGAACGCAAGCCGCTGACGAGCGACAACCCCTACTTCATGTCCGAAGAGTTCATGCAGGAGCGCTGGTTCCTCGGCACGCCGCAAGACATCGCCGGGAAGATCGCCGAATGGCAGCCCCGGCTGAACCTCGACCACCTGATCTTCACCCCGCGTCCGCCCGGCATGCCGCTCGGGCAGGCGGTCGGGGAGCTGGAGGCGATCGCCAAAGGTGTGGTGCGGGCGGCGAAGGCAGCCTGAGCGGCTATTCCGCCGCCATCTGGCGCAGCTTCGCCGTCTCGGTCGGGTCCACCGTGCCGTCGTCGTTGACGGCGACGCCGTAGTCGCGGCGTGCCGCTTCGGCCGAGATGAAACCCTGCTTCACGTCGTCGGCCACCGCCGCGACGGCGCGTTTGCGCGGGTTGCCGAGGCCGCCGCCACCCGGCATGGCGATGATGACGCGGTCGTTCCTGGGTACGGTCTGCTGTCCCTTGCCGCGCAGCTTCCTGCCGGAGGCGAGCGTCACTGCGCCGGCGGTACCCGCATGACCGCCCTCGCGGCCGCGCGGCGGATGGTCGATGCGGTCGTAGTAGGCACTCAGCGCGAAAGGCGCGCTGTCGAGCGTGCTCACCTCCATCACCTGGCCCAACCCGCCGCGGAACTCACCGGCGCCACCCGAGTCCTGGCGGTACTCCTTCTTCCAGATGACGATCGGCGAGATCGCCTCGTTGATCTCGGCCGGCACGTTGCGCACGCCTGACGGGAAGGCGGTGGCCGACAGCCCGTCCTGTCCGGGCCGCGCGCCGGTGCCGCCGGCGTGGAAGCTCATGACGTTGAAGGGAATGGCGCCGACCGTCTCGGCCGGATCGCCGTCGGTGCTGCCGGGACCGCCGAGTACGGTCAGGTTCCACAGGCATGACGTGCCTTCGGCGGGCACGCCGCCGCCGAGCGCCTGATGCAGGCAACCGAACATCACGTCGGGCAGCATCTGGCCGGTAACATGGCGGGCGGCGACCGGCGCCGGCTTCTCGGCATGGAGGATGCAGCCCGGCGGCGCGGTGACGCGGATCACTTCCAGTGAGCCCTCGTTGTTGGGCACCTTGGGCGCGACGATGCACTTCACGCCGAACGACGAGTAGGCCTCGGTGTAGCAGATCGGCACGTTGATGCCGTAGGCCGACACGCCCGAGGTGCCGGTGAAGTCGACGTCGATGCCGCTCTCGCCGATCTTCATGGTGGCGACGAGATCGATCGGCTTGTCGTAGCCGTCGACGCGCATCGAGAATTTGTATTCACCCGGTTTGATCTTTCGGATCGCTTCGAGCGAGGCCTGCTTTGATTTCTCCAGGATGTGCGAGCCCAGCCGGTCGAGGTCGTCGATGGCGAACTCGTCCATCATCTCGATCAGGCGACGACAACCGATCTCGTTGCAGGTTGCGAGGGAGTAAAGGTCGCCCACGACCTGCACCGGTTCGCGCACGTTGGCGGCAACGATCTCGGTCAGGGTCGCGTCGACCTTGCCGGCGTGGGCGAACTTCATCAGCGGGATGTAGAGACCCTCCTCGAACACATTGCGCGCGTCGGCACCCATGCCGCGGCCGCCGATATCGACGACGTGGCAGGTCGACGCGAACAGCGCCACCATCTTGCCGCGCCGGAAGGTCGGCGTGACGAAGGTGAAGTCGTGCAGATGGCCGGTGCCCTTCCACGGGTCGTTGGTCAGGAAGACGTCGCCTTCCTTCATCGTGTGGGCCGGAAACTTGTCGAGGAAATGATAGACCGCGCGCGCCATCGAGTTGATGTGGCCTGGCGTGCCGGTGACGGCCTGGGCGAGCATGGCGCCGCGGAGGTCGAACACGCCCGCGGAGAGATCGCCCGCTTCCCGTGTCGAGGTCGAGAAGCCGGTCCGGATGAGCGCGAGTGCCTGCTCCTCGACGACCGCGATCAGGCGGTCCCACATCAATTGCAGGCGAATCGGCGAGAGGGGATCGTTGAAACTCATTGTCCCACCTTTTCGAGAAGAATGGCGCCGATCGGCGTGATGCGGGCGGCGAAGCTCGCCGGCACGAAGGTCGTGGTCTCGTCCTCGGCAATTACCGCGGGGCCCGGCATGAAGCTGCCGGCCGAGAGGTCGCTCCGATGGTAGATGGTGAAGTCGCGCATGTCCTGCTCGGCGGGGTCGTAGATCGGCCGCTTGCCCCTGGGCTTGGCCGGGACGTCCTTGGGTTGCGGCGGCGCGAGCGGCAGGGCGGCCTGCTCGGCGGCGAGCCGCAAGGTCCAGTTCATGACCTCGACATCGAGGCCCGGGATGGTGCGGCCGAAAGTGGCAGCGTAACTGTCCTCGAACAGTTTCACGAGCCGGTCGCGCGACGCCGCGTCGAGTGCACCTGCCGGCAGGTCGACCGTGATCTCATGGCCCTGGCCGCGATAGCGCATGTCGGCGGTGCGCTTCTCGACCAGCTTGGCCTCCGGCGCGCCCGCCTTGACCACGGCTTCGGCCTCGGCGCGCATCTCGGCGAACAGCTTGTTGACGAAGCCGGGATCGAACTTATCGTCGAGCTGCACGTAGCGGCTGCGCACGACCTCGTAGGCGACCGGCGCCATCAGGAAGCCGACGGCCGAGCCGACGCCGGCGCCCGAGGGCACCATGATGCGGCGGATGCCGAGCTTCTCGGCGAGCCGCGCGGCATGGATGGGCGCGGCGCCGCCGAAGGCGATCATGGTGCGGTCCTGCAGCTCCTTGCCGCGCTCGACGGCATGGACGCGCGCGGCGTTGGCCATGTTCTCCTCGACGATTTCGCTGACGCCAAACGCCGCATCGAGGCGCTTCAGACCGAGCGGCACGCCGACCGCCTTGTCGACGGCGTCGCCGGCCTTGTCGGGGGAGAGTTTGATCGAGCCGCCGGCGAAGTAGCCGGGATCGATGCGGCCGAGCACGACGTCGGCGTCGGTGACCGTCGGCTCGGTGCCGCCGCGTCCGTAGCTCGCGGGACCGGGTTCGGCGCCGGCGCTCTCGGGGCCGACATTGATGCGGCTGAGCGAATCGACATGGGCGATCGAGCCGCCGCCCGCGCCGATCTCGACCATCTCGATCACCGGGATGCGCAGCGGCAAGCCACTACCTTTCAGGAAACGGTACTGGCGCGCCACCTCGAAGGTGCGCGAATGCTGAGGCTCACCGTCGTCGATCAGGCAGATCTTGGCCGTGGTGCCACCCATGTCGAAGCTCAGCACCTTGTCGATGCCGCATTGCCTGGCGAGCGATGCGGCCAGGATGGCGCCGCCCGCCGGTCCCGACTCGACGAGTCGAATCGGAAATCGCCGCGCCGTTTCCAGCGCCGCAAGGCCGCCGCCCGAGGTGATGAGGAACAGCGGGCAGTCGAAGCCTTGCTTGTTGAGCGCCGCGTCGAGGCGACCGAGATAGCGGTCCATCACCGGCTGCACGTAGGCGTTGGCGACGGCGGTCGACCAGCGTTCGTACTCGCGGATCTCGGGCGAGACTTCGCTGGAGAGTGTGATCGACACGCCGGGCAGCAGCCCCTGCAGGATGTCGCGCGTGCGCCGTTCGTGCCTGCCGTCGAGATAGGCATGCATGTAGCCGATGGCGATGGCCTCGATACCTTCGGCCTTCAGCTTGGGCGCCAGCACGCGCACCGCAGCCTCGTCGAGCGGGATCAGCACGTTGCCGCGGCCGTCGAGCCGCTCGGGGATGCCGAAGCGCAGGTTGCGCGGCACCAGCGGCGAGGGCTTGACCATGAAGATGTCGTACTGCTCGAAGCGGTGCTCGAAGGCCATCTCGATCGAATCGCGGAAGCCTTCGGTGACGATCAGCGCGGTCTTCGCCCCCTTGCGCTCGATGATGGCGTTGGTGGCGAGCGTGGTGCCGTGAATGATCAGGCCGATATCGGCCGGCTTCGCTTTCGACAGCTTCAGGATATCGCCGATGCCCGTCAGCACGCCCTCCTCGGGCGCGCGCGGCGTGGTGAGCACCTTCACGCTCTCGCGCTTGCCGTTCCATTCCAGGCAAAGATCGGTGAAGGTTCCGCCGATATCGACCGCCAGACGTCCTTTTTCCATGTCCCTCGTGCCGCCGTCCATTGGATGTTGCCGTTGAGATGATCCCGGCCGTAGCAAGGACCGTTCCGTAGCCCGCCGCCGTTGTTCAGGCCGCCCCGACCCGGATGGTAGAGCGCGGTCGCGGCAGGTTGCGGCGCTTGTCGTTCTCGGTCATCGGGCCGGTCCAGCGCGTCGCGACCTCGAGCTTGATCGGTGCCAGTGGCTCGGCGGCATGGGCCGCGGCGGCGCGTTCGGCGCCGGCATCGCCGTAGGTCGTCGTGCGGATGCGCGGAGTGCGGCCGAGGCTCGCGATCAACCTGTCCATCGCGTCGGGCGGCAGCTCCTCGCCATGCTCGGCGCCGGCGGCGCGGGTGATCGACTCGTTCATCAGGGTGCCGCCGAGATCGTTGGCACCCGCCTGCAGGCACTGGCGCGCGCCGTCGACGCCCATCTTCACCCACGAGGTCTGGATGTTGGGGATGTGCGGATGCAGCGCCAGCCGGCCGATCGAGTGCATCAGCACGGCTTCGCGGAAGGTCGGGCCCAGCCGCGCCTGGCCCTTGAGCGCGATCGGCGCCTCCGCGGCGACGAAGGGCAGCGGCACCAGCTCGGTGAAGCCACCGGTCTCCTTCTGCAGCTCTCGCAAACGCAGCAGATGGCGCGCCCAATGAATCGGCCGGTCGACATGGCCGAACATGATGGTCGCCGTCGAGCGCAGCCCGACGCCGTGGGCGGCGCGCATGATGTCGAGCCACTGGTCGGTCGAGACCTTGTCGGGGCAAAGCACGTCGCGCACCTCGTCGTCGAGGATCTCCGCGGCGGTACCGGGCAGGCTGCCCAGGCCGGCATCGCGCAGCATCGCCAGGAAATCCGGGATCGAGCGGTTGAGCGTCGTGGCGCCGTGCCAGACTTCGAGCGGCGAGAAGGCATGGACATGCATGCCCGGCACGCGCGCGCGCACGGCGCGGCAGACATCGAGATAGTGTTGCCCGGTGTAGTCGGGATGGATGCCGCCCTGCATGCAGACTTCGGTGGCGCCGCGATCCCATGCCTCGGCCGCGCGCCGCGCGATCTCGTCGATGCCGAGGTCGTAGGGCGTGCCGCGCAGGTTGGCGGCAAGCTTGCCCTTGGAGAAGGCACAGAAGCCGCAGCGGAAGTAGCAGATATTGGTGTAGTTGATGTTGCGCACGACGGCATAGGAGATCGCGTCGCCCACCACGTCGCGGCGCAGCTCGTCGGCAACGCGCGCCACTGCGGCAAAGTCACCATCCCGCGCCGCGAACAACCGCTCAATGTCATCTTCACAGAGGTCATCGCCGCGCGCCGCGCGATCGAGGATCGGTGTCAGACTGGCGCTTGGCTGGACGGATGGTCGCGTCAGTATCGCCACGTCGTCCTTGGGCAATGCCATTACCAGACCGGGACGCCAATCGTTGTCGCGACGCAGGCCGCTCGCCTCGCTCATGGCGATCACGCGCGGCCGCAAGGCGGCGTCGATCCAATTCCTGGCCTCGTGCACGTAGCGCGGATAGACGGCAAGGCGCTCGGTCAGCGCCTTGCCATGCTTGGCGCTCTCGGCGGCCAGAGCTTCGATCTGCGGCCACGGCCGCTCGGGGTTCACGTGATCCGGAGTGACCGGCGAGACGCCGCCCCAGTCGTCGATGCCGGCCTCGATCAGTCGGCCATAGCCCGGCTCCTGCAGGTTGGGCGGCGCCTGCACCGACAGCGTGTCGCCGAAGATCAGTCGCGCCACCGCGACCGTCCATAGCAGCTCCTCGAACGACGGTTCGGGTGCGTTGGCCATGCGCGTGTCGGGCTTGGCGCGGAAATTCTGGATGATGACTTCCTGCAGGTGGCCATGGGAGCGATGCAGCTCCCTGAGCGCCAGCAGCGCCTCGATGCGCTCGGCCCGTGTCTCGCCGATGCCGATCAGGATGCCCGACGTGAACGGTACCTTCGCTTTGCCGGCCGCCTCGATCGTGGCGAGCCTGAGCGCCGGAACCTTGTCGGGCGCGCCGAAATGTGGGCCGCCGCGCTCGCCAAGCCGCTCCGCCGCCGTCTCGAGCATGATGCCCATCGACACCGACACGGTGCGCAACCTCGGGAGATCGGCCGCGGTCATCAGGCCGGGATTGAGATGCGGCAGCAGGCCGGTCTCGTCGAACACCAGCTTGGACATCGCCGCCAGGTAGTCGAGGGTCGTCGCATGGCCCATCGCCGACAATTCTTCGGCCGCCGGCTTCCACTTCAGCTCGGGCTTGTCGCCGAGCGTGAATAGCGCTTCGGCGCAGCCGGCATCGCGGCCGGCGCGGGCGATTTCCAGCGCTTGTTCTGGTGAAAGGTAAGCGGCCTCCCCACGCCTGGGAGGATGCACGAAGGTGCAATAGCCGCAATTGTCGCGACAGAGGTGGGTCAGGGGGATGAACACCTTCTTGGAGAAGGTGATGCGATCGCCGAAGGCGGTATCGCGGATCCCCGCCGCCTCGCGCATCAGCGTCTCGAGATCGAGCGACAGCAGGCGATCGATGTCATGCGACATGGCGAAAAACTCGGTACGCGGGGTGATCGGAAACGAGGGCGGTCAGATCGGCCGGCGTGTCGATGTCCCGGGCGAGGCCGGGGCGGCGGA
Source organism: Enhydrobacter sp. (assembly GCA_025808875.1). NCBI lineage: Bacteria > Pseudomonadati > Pseudomonadota > Alphaproteobacteria > Hyphomicrobiales > Enhydrobacter > Enhydrobacter sp. The sequence goes on from CP075528.1 coordinate 272,716, forward strand.
CGACGATCGGCTCGATGCCGATGGCGCGGGCTCGTTCGGCGTGACGCGCCGCGCTCGGCGCATGCGTCGCGAAGGCGAAGTCGAGCACGGTCGGCGGCCGCAACAACAGGGCGTTGGTGCCGCCGTCCTTGGCCTCGGCGATGACGACGGCGCTGTCGCTGCCCGCCTCGATCAGGGCCGCGATGTCGGCACGGTCGACATAGGGGAGATCGGCCATCAACAACAGGAGTTGGGTCGCTCCCTCGTCCCGAACAAGTCGCGCGGCGGCGGAAACGTCGCGGTTCAGGTCGCCGGCGCCGGTGTCGCCACTGGCCACGCGTACCTTGTCGATCCCGGCCTCCTGCAAGGTCGTCAGCACATGGTCGAGCATCTGGCGGGCGAGCGCGCGCCGTCCCGCCGCGTCGAGCACACCGGCGAGGCGACTCTTCGCGAGATCTGCGGATTTCATCGGAACGACGGCTGCGAGCATTCCGGCGTCAGTTTTGCCCGGACGCGGCAAGCTCGTCCACGAAATCGAGGGTCGCCGCTGCCAGCCGCCGTTTGTCGGCATCGTCTCGCATCATGGTATCGGTCACGCGTACTTTCAGTCCCAGGGTTTCGATAGACGGCGCAAGATTCGAATCCATCGCATCCAGCACGAATCCGTCGATCAGCCCAGTATAATAGCGCGCCACGCCCACTGCCGACACGTCGTGGCCGAGTTCGGCCAGCATCTTGGCGGCCGGGCCCTTGACCGCCTGGCCGCCGACGATGGGAGTCACCGCGACACGCGGAACGCCAGCCCCGGCGAGGGCGTCCCGGACGCCCGGCAGGGCGAGGATCGGCCCCACACTGACAAAGGGATTGGAAGGACAAATCACCACGCCGTGCAGATTTGCGAGGTCGCTCAGGATCGGATGTGGAGCGGCCGTCCCGACGCCGGCGAAACGAACGGACTTGACGACGGGCTCGCAGCGCAGCCGCACGAACCAATCCTGAAAGGCAAGCTCACCGCGATTGGTCTCGACCATAGTGCGCACCGGATCGTCTGACATCGGCAGCAAGGTTGGTCGTACGCCGAGCCGTCGAGCGAGATCATGTGTGACCATGGAAAGCGGTTCCCCCGCCCGCAGCCGCCGGCTGCGCTCGATGTGCACGGCTAGATCCTTGTCTCCCAACCTGAACCAAGTCTCGCCGCCGAGCGCGCCAATTGCCTCCATGACCGCCCAACTCTCGTCACGCCGACCCCACCCCGTGTCGGGATTGGCCACGCCGCCGAGGGTATACATCACGGTGTCGAGATCGGGGCAGATCGCGAGGCCCAAATGCTCGAAATCGTCGGCGGTGTTGACGACGACCGTGAGCCGTTCGGCTGGCAGGATGCTGGCCAACCCCAGGGCGAGCTTCGCGCCACCCACGCCGCCAGCCAGCGCGAGAAGTCTCGTGCCGTCACCGCTCATGACGACAACGCTCGGCATCGCTCATGCGCCCATTCTACCCGCGGTACCCCTCGACACCTAGTCGGGTCGATGGATCCGAAGCGGCGCCGATAGCACCTGCACCGGATGCCCGCTCGATCAGGCCTAGTAACCGCCGATCACCGGCAGGATCTCTCCCGTGATGTAGCTCGAGCATTGCGGCGAGGCGAGGAAGACGAAGGCCGGCGCAATCTCCTCCGGCTGGGCAGGCCGCTTCATCGGCGTATCCGATCCGAATTCGGACACCCGCTCCGCATCCTTGTCTGCCGGATTGAGCGGCGTCCAGACAGGCCCCGGTGCCACGGCGTTGACCCGGATGCCGCGCGGCACCAGATGGGCCGCCAGGGATCGTGTGAAGGCATGAATGCCGCCCTTGGTCATCGAATAGTCGAGCAACGCCTTGCTGCCCTGCAGTCCGGTCACGGAACCGTTGTTGATGATGGCGTCACCCTCCCGCAGATGCGGGACTGCGGCTTTGGTCATGTGGAAATAGCCATACAGATTGGTCTTCAGCGTGCGGTCGAAATGTTCCTCGCTGAGATCCTCGAGATTCGCGGCATGGAGCTGGAAAGCAGCGTTGTTCACCAGGATGTTCAATCCTCCGAACTCCCGCACCGTCGCCTCGACGGCATGCCGGCAGAAGGCACCGTCGGTGACGTCGCCGGGCAGCACGAGACAGCGCCTTCCTTCGGCCGCGACCGCTTGGCGCGTGATCTCGGCGTCCGCCGGTTCGTCGAGATGCACGAGGGCGATGTCGGCACCCTCGCGCGCGAAGAACACGGCGACGGATCGGCCGATGCCCGAATCGCCGCCGGTGATCAGCGCCACCTTACCCTCGAGCTTTCCCGAACCCTGCCAGTAGGGCGCATCGTACATCGGAGCCGGATCGAGCCGTCGTTCTTCACCCGGCTTGGCAAGATGCTGTTCCGGGAACGGCGGCTCGGGATAGTCGCGGGTTCCGGCTTGCATGGCGCCGTCCGCCGTGCGTGGCGGGTTCTGCCGATCCCGGCGCGCTGTCTCCTGCTGGAGCTTGCGATGCTTCGCCGCTGTCCGGCGTGCCTGACCTTGCCGCTTTGTCATGGCGTGCTCCCTTTGGGCGGTCAACGCAACCCGAGTAAGGGCCGTTCCGTTTCTCGGTCGATGGCGACGAGAGCAAAAAAAGGCGGCTCCAACCGGACGCCGCCGAGGCGGACGCGCACGAAGGTGAAGCACGGCCTGTACGGCGACGAGTCGGCGCGCGAGGGTCGGCACGAATACGGGCAGTCCTATAGCGGGTCCGCACAGAGCAGGATTCCGGAACCTCCCGGCCATCCGCCGGCGGATGCCAAGCCGCTGGCTGGCTACGACATAAAGGGGAAAACCAAGCCCAGACGCGCTCCGCGGCCCGACAAGGGATGACTGCCGGAAATGCCGTCGGGGCGGTCGCTCGCCACGGCGACTGTGTCGGGGCGCCGAGGGTTCCCGCCGCGGCCAGAATTTGTCTGCGCAACGAATATGCCTTGGCGAAGTTGACTCGCAGGTCCTTACACGGAGGATGCCATGCGCTATTGCATCCAGCCCGCGAATTCGGTCGACGTGGCGTTCATGGCCCTCGCGATAGAGCCCGAGTCGAGCGAATGGGGAAAGGGCGAGGAGGAGCATGCTGATCGGCTGCTGAACACCTGCGCTGCCAGCACACAAGTGTGGGCGGCCCGCGATCCCGGCGGCATGCCCTGCGCCCTATGGGGAGTGACGCCGAAATCGGACGACTCGGACGTGGGCTGCGTGTGGTTGCTGGCCTGCGAGCAATTCGAGGAGGCGCCCACCGACTTCCGTAACTTGTCGAGCATGGTTTTTGCCGAGATGCTCGGCGAGTACGCGCAACTTGAGAACTTCGTCGACGTGCGGAAGGAGCGGGCAGTCGAACTGCTGCGGGCGATCGGTTTCACCGTCGATCCCGCTGCGACGCACTCGGCGTCGGGCACGGTTTGTCATCGTGTCTGGCTGGACGCCGAGAAGGCTCGGCCGGCGACATTGGCGGAAGGTCCGGCCATGCTGAACTGACCGAGCGCACCGGCAAGACGGTCCAACTGCGATCCTTCCAGCGGCATGCCGAAGCGCAGCCACGCCGGCTCGTTCTCGAACGATCTGACGTGCACGCCGTGGCTTGCCAGGATATCGGCGGCGCGGGCCGCCCGTGCGTGGGCGGCCAACCGGAACAGGGCCGTGCCGCCCAGCAGTTCGAAGCCCGCATTCACCAGCAGCCCATCGAGTCGCCGCCCGATCTCCGTCAATCGCGATGCCGTTGTTCCCAACCAGCGATCGTCGCCAAGCGCGATGCGGCCGACCTCGATGGCGGAGCCTGACACTGCCCAGGGGCCGAGTTCATCCCGCAGCCGTTCGACGATGGCCCGCCCGCCGATCGCAAATCCAAGGCGTACGCCCGCCAGTCCGTAGGTCTTGCCGAAGGAACGGAGAATCACCGTGTTTTCCGGCGGTTCGCCGGCGAGGCTGGCTGTCTGCGGGTGGAGATCGATGAACGCCTCGTCGAGCACCAACATGCCGCGCACGGCGCGCAACTCGTCGGTGGCGAGCAGGCGGCCCGTCGGATTGTTCGGATTGACGGCCACGACGACATCGGCGTCTGTCGCCTCTGCAAGCTCGCGCACGACGCACACGTCATGGCCTTGCCGTCGCCAAGAGGTTTCATGCTCTTCGTAGGTCGGCCCGAGCACCGCGACCCGGCTCCTCGGAACGAGTCGCGGCAGAAGCTGGATCAAGGCTTGCGTGCCGGGCGCGGCGACGATCGCTTCTGGATCCGGCGCGCCGTAGCGTCGCGCGGCCGCCACTCGCAGCGCGGCCTCGTCGTCGTGCGACGGCAGTCGTGTCCAGCTCTCCAGCCCAAGTTCCGGCAGCGGATAGGAAATCGGATTGATGCCGGTCGAAAGATCGATCCACGGTCGCGGGGCCGTCGGAAAGCGGCGCTGCACGTCGCGCAGATCGCCGCCATGCGCGACCGGTTCCTTCACGCCACCCTCCGTGTTAGGCACCAGACCATGTTCGCCGGGCTCGCCCTTCTGGCTGCGCTGATCGAAGCGGGTGCCGGATACCCGGACGCCGTCTTTCGCGCCATCGGCCATCCCGTGACCTGGATCGGGCGGCTCATAGCATGGTGCGACAATGCTTGGAATTCGCCTGCCCTGTCCTTCGCGGCGAGGCGATGGCGTGGTGTATGGTTGCTGGTGCTGCTTCTCGCCGTGGCTACCGTCGCGGGGGGCGCGATCGCGGCCGCCCTGTTCTGGTTCCTGCCGGCGCCGGTGGCGTTCGTACTGTGTGCCGCGGCGGCCGGCACGTTGATCGCGCAACGCAGCCTGTACGCCCATGTCGCAACCGTAGCTGAAGCACTCGAGAGCGACGGTCTTGCTGCCGGCCGGCAGGCGGTTGGGCGGATCGTCGGTCGCGACACGACAGCGCTCGACGAAGCCGCCGTGGGACGGGCGGCCATCGAAAGCCTCGCGGAGAACTTCTCCGACGGAGTCGTGGCACCGCTCTTCTGGATGGCGGTGGCAGGGCTCCCGGGGGTACTCGCCTACAAGGCCGTCAACACCGCCGACAGCATGATCGGCCACAAGTCCGAACGCCATCGGGCCTTCGGCTGGGCAGCGGCTCGCTTCGACGACCTGGTCAACCTGCCGGCTTCGCGGCTGTCGGTGCTGTGGCTGATCTTCGCTGCAACACTGCACCGGGATTGCTCGGCCGCCCACGCCCTTCGGATCGTGACGCGCGACGCCCGCCACCATCGCTCGCCCAATGCCGGATGGCCCGAATCGGCGATGGCGGGCGCGCTGGGAATCAGGCTCGCCGGGCCGCGCGTCTATGGCGGAGTCGAGGTCGACGACCGGTGGATGGGCGATGGCCGCGCCGCGGTGACGGTCGCCGACATTCGCCGCGGCCTGACGCTCTATCGCACCGCGTGCGGCCTGCAGATCGGAGCGCTGGCGATTCTGGCCGCGCTCATCGTGGCGGGCTGAACTCGGGGACGCACGCCAACGCGAGCAACGCATCGCAGTCGACGTGCCGTTCGAGATGATCGGCCAACGCGTCGAGCGTCGTTTCGACATCGTTCTCGTAGCAGAAGGACGAGGCGCCCGCGCCCAGCCGCTGCAGCCAATGCCGGCGCTGTCGGTCGTCGGCCAGCAGCCCGTGGATGTAGCAACCCGAAACGCGTCCATCCTCGCTGACCGCGCCGTCGCTCGCGCCGCCGGCCAGCCGCAGCATCGGCCGCATGACTCCCGAAGTGCGACCGACATGCATCTCGTAGCCCTTGAACGGCACTTTCCCGTCCATTGTCACGCCCGCCACGTCCGTCAGGACCTTGGCGCCCTCGAGGATGGTATCGACGTCGAGCAGGCCCAGCCCGGCCACCGACGCGGGCGGGCCCTCGATTCCCCCGGGATCGGCGACGGTGCGGCCGAGCATCTGGTAGCCGCCGCAGATGCCCAGCACATGCCCGCCCCGCCTGGCGTGCGCCGCGAGGTCGATGTCCCAGCCCGAAGCGCGCAGGGTGCCGAGGTCGGCGATGGTCGCCTTCGAGCCGGGCAGGATCACCAGCGCGGCGTCGCCCGGGATGGCTTCGCCCGGACGCACGAAGACGAGATCGACGCCGGGTTCCAGTCGCAGTGGATCGAAATCGTCGAAATTGGCGATGCGCGGATAGGCCAGCACGGCGATCCTGATCTTGCCGTCGCGCCGTTCGGTTGGCAGACCGAGCGCGTCTTCCGCCGGCAGTTTGCGGGCGGCCTCGAAGAACGGCACCAGGCCGAGCGCGCGCCAGCCGGTGCGGTCGGCGACTGTCCGCATGCCGTCCTGGAAAAGGGCGGGATCACCGCGGAAGCGATTGACGATGAAGCCCGCGATCAGCGCGGCGTCCTCGGGGTCGATCACGGCCTTGGTGCCGACGAGGCTGGCGATGACGCCTCCGCGATCGATGTCGCCGAGCAGGACGACCGGCACTCGGGCGGCGCGGGCGAAGCCCATGTTGGCGATGTCGGCGGCCCGCAGATTCACTTCCGAGGCCGATCCCGCGCCTTCGACCAGCACGAGGTCGCTTTCGCTCGCGAGGTGCGCGAAGCTCTCGAGTACGGCGGCCATCAGGCCGGGCTTCATCGCCTGGTAGTCGCGCGCCGTTGCGGTGCCGACGACGCGGCCCTGTACTACGACTTGGGTGCCGATCTCGCTCTGGGGCTTCAGCAATACCGGGTTCATATGCACGCTCGTCGGCGCGTGCGCTGCGCGCGCCTGCAGCGCCTGGGCGCGGCCGATCTCGCCGCCGTCGGCGGTGACTGCGGCGTTGTTCGACATGTTCTGCGGCTTGAATGGCCGAACGCGCAGGCCGGTGCGCGTGAAGACGCGGGCGAGGCCCGCCACGATCAGCGACTTGCCGACGTCCGAGCCGGTGCCCTGGATCATGATGGCGCGCGCCACCATCAGAACTCGATTCCGTCCTGCGCCCTTACGCCGGCGGCGAAGTGATGCTTCACGGGCACCATCTCGGTCACGAGGTCGGCGGCATCGAGCATTTCCTGCCGGGCATTGCGGCCGGTGACGACGACATGGAGGTCGCGGCGCCGCGCCTGCAGGGCGGCGACCACCGACGCGATGTCGAGATGCTCGTAGCGCAGTGAGATGTTGAGCTCGTCGAGCACGATCATCCGGATCGAAGGGTCGGCCATCAGCTTGTGGGTTGCCGCCCAGGCACGCTCTGCCGCGGCGACGTCGCGGGCGCGATCCTGGGTCTCCCAGGTGAAGCCCTCGCCCAGCGTGTGCCATTCGACCTGGTCGCCGAAGCGCTCGACGGCGGTACGCTCGCCCGACTGCCAGGCGCCCTTGCCGAATTGCACGACGCCGCAGCGGAAACCGCGTCCCAGAGCCCGCAGCATCAACCCGAAGGCGGCCGTCGACTTGCCCTTGCCCTTGCCGGTGTGGACGATCAGCAGGCCTTTTTCGATGGTTTTGCCGGCAACCTCGGCGTCTTGTGCCGCCTTGCGCTTCTCCATCTTGGCCTTATGGCGGGTGGCGTCGGTGTCGTTTGCGGTCATGTCGGGACAATGGTCGGCAAGGCCCTTGTCAGCAAGCCGCCCGCCGCCTATCAAACAGGCGACGGTGCCCCGCAAGGGCCCAAAAGGGAATGCGGTGCAAATCCGCGGCTGCCCCCGCAACTGTAAGCGGTCAGTCCCGACCACGAGGCCACTGGTGCAAGCCGGGAAGGCGGTCGGGGCGTCAACCCGCGAGCCAGGAGACCTGCCGTCGTGCCGAGGAGTCGAGCTGCCGGAGGGGCAGCAGGGAGAATCGCATGGTTACCACGACCGTACCCGTCCTGAAGACCGCGGACCGAAGCGAGACGCTGAAGGTCGCCACTGTCGCCCTGGCGCTGGGCCTCGTGCTTGTCTTCGTGACTGGATTCGCTCACCCCGAGTTGATCCACGACGCTGCCCACGACGTCAGGCACAGTCTGAGCTTTCCCTGTCACTGAGGCCGTATCCATGCTGACGCGGCTGCTGTCGGTCGGCCTACTGGCCGGCCTCGCGGCTGGGTTGGTGGTTGCCGCCGTGCAGCAGGTCGCGACCACGCCCCGGATCCTCCTTGCCGAGACGTACGAAGCCGTCGGTGCCGGCCAGCCGGTTGCCGCCGGGGCGCCGCCGCGCCTCGGCGAGCACGTTCACGGGCACGTCCACGATCACGGCGAGACGTCGCGCCTCGTCTTCACCGGGATCATGACCGTCGCCGCCGCCATTGGAGTCGCCTTCCTGCTGATTGCCGGCATGCTGTTCGCCGGCGATCCGATCGACGAGCGCCGCGCCCTGGCCTGGGGCATGGCGGGTTTCGTCGCGGCCGGCCTGGCACCAGCGGCCGGACTTGCGCCCGAGCTGCCGGGCAGCGCCGCTGCTGATCTGGTCGGCCGGCAGATCTGGTGGACTAGCACCGTCGTGGCGACGGGCGCCGCGCTCTGGCTGATGCTGCGCGCCCGGCACGTTGCGCTGCGGCTGGCGGCAATCGTCCTGCTGATCGCGCCCCACGTCATAGGGGCACCACATCCCCATGAGTTCGAAAGCAGGGTGCCGGCGGAACTGGCGGCGCAGTTCGCCGCCCTTTCGCTCGGTGTGCAGGCTCTGCTCTGGTCCTGTACTGCTATCGCCGTCGGCCTGCTCTGGCCAAGGTTCGCGCCCAAGCGCGCGCGCTGATCCCAACTGGAGTTTTCACGTCAATGGACGACCAAGGGATCACGATCTTCGTTTGCGTCTCGTGCCGGCGCCCGACTGAAGAGGGTGACGCCGCCGCCGATCGGCCGGGACCACGACTCGTCGAGGCCCTTGAGGCGGGGCTGGCGGCGCAGGCGCCCGGCGGAGTGGCGGTGACGGCGGTCGAATGCCTTGCGGTCTGCAAGCGGCCTTGCACCGTGGCGCTTTCGGCCGCCGGCAAGTGGACCTACCTGATTGGTGATCTCGATCCCGAGACCCACGCCGGAGAGATCGTATCGGCGGCGCTCGCCTTCGCCGCGTCCGGCAACGGCATCCTGCCGTGGCGCGAACGGCCCGCCTCGTTCCGCAAGGGCGTCATCGCCCGGGTTCCGCCTCCCGCATTCAAGGGCTTCCCTTCATGAGCACATTGGCCAAGGTTCCCTGCACCATCGTCACCGGCTTTCTCGGCGCGGGAAAGACCACGTTGGTGCGCCACATCCTGGAGAATGCCGACGGCCGCCGCCTCGGCGTCATCGTCAACGAGTTCGGCGATGTCGGCATCGATGGCGAGATCCTGAAGGGATGCAGCATCGAGAGCTGCCCCGAGGACGCCATCGTCGAGTTGTCGAACGGCTGCCTGTGCTGCACCGTGGCCGATGACTTCGTGCCTGCACTGAAGGGCCTGCTCGAGCGGCCGCAGCCACCGGAGCACATCGTGATCGAAACGTCGGGCCTCGCGCTGCCCAAGCCGCTGGTGCGTGCCTTCAACTGGCCTGAGATCGCCTCGCGCGTGACGGTCGACGGCGTGGTTGCTGTGGTCGACGGGGCAGCCGTCGCGGCCGGGCGATTCGCCGACGATCCGGAGGCAGTCGCCCGTCAGCGCGCGGAGGACGAGTCACTCGACCACGACAATCCGCTGGAGGAGGTGTTCGAGGACCAGCTGCTGTGTGCCGACCTCGTCGTGCTCAACAAGGCCGACCTCATGTCGGAGGCGGAGCGCAGGAGCGTGGCGGCCGAGATTGCCAGGACGCTGCCGCGCGTCGTCAAGCTGGTCGAGGTTCAGAACGGCCGCGTGCCCGCGCACGTGCTGCTGGGGCTCGGTGCCGCCGCCGAATCGGATCTCGTCAGCCGGCCGTCGCATCACGACCTGGAAGGCGAGCACGACCACGAGGATTTTGAGACCTTCATCATCGACCTGCCAACGTTGCAGTCGCCACAGCGGTTCGTCGACCGCATCGCGAAGGCGGCCGAAGCGCACGACGTCCTGCGCATCAAGGGCTTTGCCGAGGTTGCCGGCAAGCCGATGCGGCTGCTCGTGCAGGGTGTCGGCAGCCGCATCCAGCACCAGTTCGATCGGCCGTGGCGGCCGGGCGAACCGCGGCGGGGGCGGCTGGTGGTGATCGGCAAAAAGGGTCTCGACCAGGCGGCGATTTGTTCCCTTGTCCTGGACTGATCGACTATGCATGTGCTGGCGACACAGTTGGCGGGTCTTGAGGAGGCGGAACAGGCAATCGACCTCGGCCAATCGCCGGCCGAGGTCGCTGTACTCTCCTTCTCTGACAGCGACCTCACGGCGCTGGCTGCCGCCTGGCAGCAGGATGCCGATGCGTTACCCTCGCTGCGGCTCGCAAGCCTCAAGAAGCTCAAGCACCCGATGTCGGTCGATCTTTACATCGACCGCGTGATCGTGCGGGCGAAGGTGGTCGTTGTGCGATGCTTGGGTGGCCTCGACTACTGGCGCTACGGGATCGAGCGCATCGCCGACGTCGCGCGCGAAACCGGCGCACTGTTTGCGGCGTTGCCGGGCGACGACCGGCCCGACGATCGGCTCGCCGCCGCGTCGACCGCGCCGCCCGGAACGTTGGCTCTCCTCGACCGCTACTTCCGCGAAGGCGGCCCCAACAATCTTCTGCAGGCGCTGCGCCATCTCGCCGGACTACCGGCCGAGGCGCCGAAGTCCGTCAGCCCCTTGGCCGTGCTCGGCGCGGAGCAGGATGCACGGCCCACGGCGCTTGTCGTCTTCTATCGCGCCAGCCTCCTCGCCGGCGACGACGCACCTGTACGCGAGCTCGCGACCGCCCTCGACCGCGAGGGATTGGCGCCGCTTGCCGTCGCCGTCGGCAGCCTGAAGGATGACGCGATCCAACCGGCGATCGAGGTGCTGATCCGTGAGCGCCGCCCCGCGATCGTGCTCAACACCACGGCCTTCTCGGCAATGCGCGGCGACGACACGACCGTGCTCGATGCCGCCGACGTGCCGGTGCTGCAGGTCGTGCTCGCCGGCAGCACGCGCGAGGCCTGGGCCGAGGCCGACCGCGGCCTGGCGCCGGCCGATCTCGCCATGAACGTGGTGTTGCCCGAACTCGACGGCCGGCTGCTGACCCGCGCCATCTCCTTCAAGGGCGAGACGCCCGTCGACCCGCGGCTGGAGTTCACCGGCGTGCGCCACGTGCCGCTGCCCGACCGCGTCGACTTCGTCGCGCGGCTGGCGGCCAGCTGGGTGCGGCTGGCCCGCAAACCGCGCCACGAGCGGCGGCTTGCACTGGTGATGTCGGACTACCCCGCGCGCGGCGGGCGCGCCGGCTATGCCGTCGGCCTCGACAGCATCGAAAGCGTTGTCGAGATCCTGCGGCTGCTGGGCGACGAGGGCTACGACACGGCCGGTCGAGACTGGTCGGCCGCGGACGTGGCGCCGCTGCTGGACCGCGCCGTGCCGCATCTCAGGTGCGGCAAGGTCTTGGTCCTGCTGCAGCCCGATCGCGGCGGCGCCTACCACGACACCACGGCCGGACCTGCGCCTGACTATGTCGAGACCTACCGCCGGCTGCGCGAGGATGAAGGCATCGACGCGCTGATCCATCTCGGCACGCACGGCACGCTCGAGTGGCTGCCCGGCAAGGCGCTGGCGCTGTCGGCGTCGTGCTGGCCGGAGCGCGTGCTCGGCCCGCTGCCGGTGATCTATCCCTTCATCGTCAACAATCCAGGCGAGGCGATGCCGGCCAAGCGCCGCCTGTCTGCCGTCATGATCGGCCATCTCACGCCGCCGCTCAGCGATGCCGGCCTACATGGCGCGCTCGCCGAGATGGAAGGCATCATCGAGGAGTACGCCACGGCCGACGGACTGGACACGCGGCGCGCGCGCCTGCTCGAGAACGAGATCGTGGAGCGAGCCTGGAGTACCGGCCTTGCCGCGGAATGCGGGCTGGTGAAGGGGGAAGCCGGACGCGAGGCCGTGGCCAAGCTCGACGCCCAGCTCTGCGATATCAAGGAACTCAGCATCCGCGACGGCCTGCACGTCTTCGGTCGCATGCCCGATAGCGCGGCTCTGGATCGGCTGATCGCGGCCACCGGTTGCGACGAAGGGGTGCGCACCAGTGCCGCCCGCGAGCGGCAGGCCCTGATCGCCGCGCTCGACGGCCGGCGCGTCGCGCCGGGGCCGGCCGGCGCGCCGACGCGCGGGCGCGCCGACGTGCTGCCGACGGGACGCAACCTCACCTCGATCGACCCGCGTGCCATTCCGACGCGCACCGCCGCGGCGATCGGCGCGCGCGCGGCCGACGAGGTGGTTCGTCGCTACTTGCAGGATCACGGCGAGCATCCGCGCGCGCTGGTGATCGACCTGTGGGCGTCGGCTTCGTTGCGCACCGGCGGCGACGACCTCGGGCAGGCGCTGGCCTATCTCGGCGCACGGCCGACCTGGGACGGCAACGCCAGCCGGGTCACGGGCGTGGAGATCCTGCCGCTTGGCGCGCTCGGCCGGCCGCGCATCGACGTGACCTTGCGCATTTCCGGCCTGTTCCGCGACATCTTCGAGAGTCAGATCGCTCTGTTCGACCTGGCGGTGCGCCGGGTGGCGGCGCTGGAAGAGGGCGACGCCGACAATCCGCTGGCGGGCGCCGCGCATCGCGGCGAGGACCTCTCGCGGATATTCGGCGGCGCGCCGGGGAGCTATGGCGCGGCGGCCGGCGATCTGGCGCTCGACGGCGAGTGGCGCGCGCGCGCCGACCTCGGCACCGCCTACCTGGCCGCAATATCCCACGCCTACGGCGGCGTCGGATCGATACGGCCTGCGGGCGATGGCTTTCGCAGCCGTGTGGCCGGAGCCGACGCCCTTGTCCATCCACAGGACGATCGTGAGCGCGACGTGCTCGATGGCGACGGCGTCGCCGACTTCGCCGGCGGATTCGCCGCTGCGGCCTCGCTGCTCGGCCGCGTGCCGGAGCTCTACCATCTCGATACCAGCCGGCCGCAGGCGCCGAAGGCGCGCCGCCTGCACGAGGAAATCGCGCGCGTTGTCCGTGGCCGCCTCACCAATCCGCGCTGGATCGCCTCGATGCTGCGGCACGGCCATCGCGGCGTCGCCGAAATCGCCCAGGCGGTCGATGCGCTCTACGCCTTCGCCGCGACGGCGGAAGCGGTGCCGGGCCACCTGTTCGACGCGACCTATGCCGCCCTCGTCGCAGACGAAACCGTGTTCGGCGCCATGACGAGCGCGAACGAGGCCGCGACGCACGCGATCGTCGCACGGTTTCAGGACGCACTCGCGCGCGGTCTGTGGGTGACGCGGCGCAATTCCGCGTCGACGCCATGACCGTCGCGATCAAGGGTTGGTGCCCGGGCGCGCTGCGGCCGATGGAAAGCGGCGATGGGCTGATCGTGCGTGTGCGGCCGCGCTGCGGGGCGCTCACGGCCGCACAGGCGTACGCGCTCGCCGAGATCGCCGAGCGCCTGGGCAACAGCCAGATCGAGCTGACGCGCCGGGCCAATCTGCAGATCCGTGGCGTACGCCCGGACGGCCTGCCGGAACTCCACGTCGCCCTGGATCGGCTCGGCCTGCTCGATCCCGACGTCGAAACCGAAGCCGCGCGCAATGTCATGGTCGCGCCGCTCGCCGGGATCGATCCCGAAACGGTCGACGTAAGGCCGCTCGCGCGCGAGCTGGAGGCTCGCTGCCTGCGCGGCTTGCCGGCCAAGTTCGGCATGTTGGTCGACGGCGGCGGCGCCGTCTCGATCGCAGGAGAGCGCGCCGACATCGCGCTTCGTGCATCAGATGGGCGTGTCGCCGTCGGCATCGACACGCCATCGGGCACGCGTTGGCTGGGGCTTTCGGATGCTGCGCGCGCGGCGGACGTGGCGCTTGCATTGGCGGGCGCCTTGCTTGCGAGTGGCGCCAAGGGACGGATGCGCGACGCCGCCGACATCGAGGTCGATGTCGACCTCGAGCCGCTCGCCATCCGGCCGCCGGGCAGTCACCACCGCGTGGGGGCGGTGGCGGGCGCGGTCGGCGTTGCGGCACCCTTCGGCCATCTGGAGGCCCGCCAGCTCGCCGGCCTCGCCGCGTGGGCGACCGAGGAGCTACGTCTCTCGCCGTGGCGCACCCTTTATATTCCGACGCGGGACGACGCCGCGATGCTGCAGGCCGCCATCGAACTGGGCCTGATCGTCGATCCCACGGATGCCCTGCTGCGGGTCGATGCCTGCCCGGGGGCGCCCTCCTGCACGTCCGCCACCGTCGACAGCCGGGGCGACGCACTGCGCCTCGCGGCGCGCGGCACGCCGGGAACGCTGCACGTCTCGGGCTGCGCCAAGGGGTGCGCGCGATCGGCACCGGCCGACCTCGTGTTGGTTGGGGACCAAGGGCGCTATGGTGTGATTCGCAATGGCACGCCCCACGAGCGGCCCGAGCACTGGCTGACGCCCGATCAGCTATGAGCGGCCGCGACTACATCCGCGACGGCGCCGAGATCTACCGGCGCTCCTTCGCCATCATCCGCGCCGAGTCCGAGCTCGCGCGGTTCAGCGCGCTCGAGGAGCGCGTCGCAGTGCGCATCATCCACGCCTGCGGCATGACCGAAGTGGTGCGCGACATCGTTCTGTCGCCGAGCTTCGCCGACGCCGCCCGGCGAGCACTGATTGCCGGCGCGCCGATCCTCTGCGATTCCAGAATGGTGGCCAACGGCATCACCCGCGCGCGCCTGCCGGCGAACAACGACGTCGTCTGCACGCTCGGCGATCCCGCTGTGCCCGCGCTGGCACGCGAGATCGGCAACACGCGCACTGCCGCGGCGATCGAGCTTTGGCGCGAACGTCTCGGTGGCTCCGTCGTCGCCATCGGCAATGCCCCCACCGCGCTGTTCCGCCTGCTCGAACTGCTCGACGCGGGCGCGCGCCCGCCGGCCGCCGTGATCGGGCTGCCGGTCGGCTTCGTCGGTGCGGTGGAATCGAAGGAGGCGCTCGCGGCGGACGGCCGCGTGCCGTTCCTGGTCGTCAAAGGGCGCCGGGGCGGCAGCGCCATGGCGGCGGCGGCAGTCAATGCGCTGGCGAGCGAGGCCGAATGACCAGCCTCGACACCTTGGCCGGCACGGCGACCCGAGGCACGCTCTACGGCGTCGGCGTCGGCCCCGGCGATTCGCGCTATCTGACCCTGCGCGCCGCCGGTGTGGTGCGCTCGGTCGACGTGATCGCCTACTTCGCCAAGCGCGGGCAACTCGGCAACGCAAGGCGGATCGTGGCGCCCCTCGTCGCTTCCGGCCGCGACGAGAGGCGCTTCGAGTATCCGATCACCGACGAGGTGCCGTCCGACAGCGCCGAGTATCTGCAGGCCATGGGCGCCTTCTATCGCGAGACGGCGGCGACATTGGCCGCGCTGCTGCGTGAGGGCCGGTCGGTCGGCTTGCTGGCGGAGGGCGATCCGTTCTTCTACGGCTCCTTCATGCATATGTGGCGCCGGATTGCCTCGGATTTCCCGGTCGAGGTCGTGCCCGGCGTCACCGGCATGTCGGGCTGCTGGACGCGCGCCAATCTTCCGATCACCTGGGGTGACGACACGCTCGCGGTGCTGCCCGGCACGCTCGACGAACATCGGCTGACCGAGCGCCTGCGCTCGACCGACGCAGCGGTGATCATGAAGGTCGGGCGCAACCTCGGCAAAGTCCGGCGGGCAGTAGAAGCCGCGGGACTGCTGTCGCGCGCCGTCTACGTCGAGCGCGGCACGATGACCGAGGAGCGCATCCTGCCGCTCGCCGACTGCGGCGCCACTGGCGGCGCCTACTTCGCGATGATTCTGATCCCGGGGCGGGGGCGGCAGATATGACCGGCTCGCTGGTCGTCGTCGGGACCGGTCCCGGCAGCGCCGAACTGATGACGCCCGCGACGCGCGCGGCGCTGGAACAGGCGACCGACCTGGTCGGCTACGGCCCCTATCTCGAGCGCGTGCCGGCGCTGCATGCCGGTCAGCGCCGTCATGCGTCGGACAATCGTGTCGAACTCGATCGCGCCCGGCTTGCACTGGCACTGGCCGCGTCGGGCCGGCGGGTGGCGGTTGTCTCCGGTGGCGACCCCGGCGTCTTTGCCATGGCGGCGGCGGTCTTCGAGGCCATCGAGACGGGCGACCCGGGCTGGCGCGCGCTCGACATTCGGGTGGAGCCCGGCGTCACCGCCATGCTGGCGGCGGCGGCCGAAGTCGGCGCCCCCCTGGGCGGCGACTTCTGCGCCATCTCGCTGTCGGACAATCTCAAGTCGTGGGCCACGATCGAAAGGCGGCTCGTGGCCGCTGCGGACGGCGACTTCGTGATCGCGCTTTACAATCCGGCGTCGAGGGCGCGACCCCACCAGCTCGGACAGGCGTTCGATCTGCTGCGCAAGCGCAAGGCCGGCAACACGCCTGTCCTGTTCGTACGGGCCGCGGGAACACCCGAGGCGACCGTCGTCACGGCCACTCTCGATGCGGCGCAGGCAAGCCAGGCCGATATGCGCACCCTTGTCATCGTCGGCGCCAGCGCGACGCGCAAGGTCGGGCGCTGGATCTACACGCCGCGTCGCGAGGCCGCGACATGACGCGCCAGCCAGTCGAGCGCCTCCCCGGCGCCATGCACGACATGGCCGCTCGGCTTGTACGGTCGATCGATCATGATCACCGGCAGGCCGAGTGCGCGGGCTGCCTCGATTTTTGGATAGGTCGCGGCTCCACCGGCGTTCTTGGAGATCACGACGTCGATTCTTTCCTCGGCGAGCAAGCGCCGTTCGGCCGGCAGATCGAAGGGGCCGCGCGTCTGGATGAAGCGCAGGCCGGCTGGCAGACCGGCCGGGTCGGGCGGATCGATGACTCGTGCGAGGTAGAGATGCTGCGGGGCTCCGGCAAAGGCCTGCAGTTCCTGTCGGCCGAGACTCAGGAACACACGCTGCGGCGGTGCGCCCAACGCGCCCACGGCCGCCTGGGTATCGGGAACGATCCGCCATCTGTCGCCGGGCTGCGCTTGCCACGGCGCGCGCACCAGCGAGACCAGGGGCACGTCGCACTGCCGACAGGCGGCGACGGCATGGGCCGACATCTGGTCGGCATAGGGATGGGTCGCATCGATCACGGCATTGGTGCCGTGTTCGCGCAGGTAGCGCACGAGACCGCCCACGCCGCCGAACCCTCCGGAGCGCATCGCCAGGGGCTGCGCGCTCGGTGCCGAAGTGCGGCCGGCGAGGGACAGGATGGCGTCGAAGCGCGTGTCGCCGGCCAGAAGCCGCGCCAACGCGGAGGCTTCCGTCGTGCCGCCGAGAACGAGGATGCGCATGGTTGAGGCGGCAACCTGCCCGGCCGCGCCGTGGCTGTCCATCATCGGCGTGGGCGAGGATGGTGTCGCGGGGCTTTCGCCGGTGGCTCGGCAGCTCGTCGCCGCGGCCGAGTTGGTGGTGGGCGGCAAGCGGCACCTGTCGCTCGTCAACTCGCTCATCAACGGTGCTCGCCTGTCCTGGCCGAGCCCGATCGGCGACGCCGTGCCGGAGATCGCCAGGCATCGCGGTCGCCCTGTCGTTGTGCTGGCGAGCGGCGATCCGTTTCACTATGGCGTCGGCGAGCTGCTGACTAGGTCGATACCCTGCGTCGAAATGCTCTGTTTGCCGCAGCCCTCGTCCTTCAGCCTGGCGGCGGCTCGACTCGGCTGGCCGCTACAGGATGTGTCGCTGGTCAGCCTGCATGGCCGCGCGCTCGAGGGGATCGTGCGCCATCTGCAACCGGGCGCGCGAATCCTCGCCCTCTCGTGGGATGGCTCGACGCCGGCCAAACTCGCCGCGCTGCTCGCCGAGAGCGGCTTCGGTGCGTCGTCACTGACGGTGCTGGAGCGGCTGGGCGGGCCGCAGGAGCGCGTGCACCATGACCTTGCGAGTGCGGCGGCACTGAACGTCGTGGCGGTGGAAGTCGTCGCGGGCCCCGACGCGCGCGTCGCCAGCCTGTCGTCCGGCCTGCCCGACGAGATGTTCGAGCATGACGGACAGCTCACCAAGCGCGAGGTTCGCGCCGTGACACTGTCGGCACTGGCGCCACGCCAGGGTGAGCTCTTGTGGGACATCGGCCTCGGCGCGGGTTCGGTCGCCATCGAATGGCTGCTGCGCCATCCATCGCTCCAGGCCATCGGTGTCGAGGAGGATGCCGGGCGCGCGGCGAGGGCGGCTCGCAATGCCGCTTCTCTCGGCGCGCCGGATCTGCGGATCGTGCAGGGCCGGGCGCCGGCCGCATTGAACAGTCTGCCGGCACCGGATGCCGTGTTCGTCGGCGGCGGTCTCGGCGACCCCGGTGTGTTCGAGGCGGTTTGGGCGCCGCTGAAACCGGGAGGTCGATTGGTCGCCAATGCCGTCTCGCTCCAGTCGGAGGCCCGTCTGATCGACCTGTTCCGCAGCCACGGCGGTGAACTCGTCTGCCTCGACGTGTCGCGCGCCGGCCGGGCAGGATCGAGCGAGGTGTTCGTCTGGCGCGCCGCGGCACCCGTCATCCAGTGGCGCACGAGGAAACCATGATCGTCGCGGGCGTCGGCTTTCGTCGCGACACGACGGCGGAAGAAATCGAGAAAGTCGTACGTCTGGCGCTCGACCTGTTCCGTTTGCCGTCTGAACGGCTTGCTGCTGTCGCAACCGAAGCGGCCAAGGCGACGGAGCGGGGATTCGTCGAAGCCGCCCGCCGCCTGTCGGTTCGCGTGGTGGCCTGCACGACCGACGATCTCGACCGCGTGGCCGGACAGGTGCTGACGCCGTCCAGGTTGGTCCTCGAGGCCAAGGGCGTGCCGTCCATCGCCGAAGCCTCGGCGCTGGTGGCGGCGGGGAAGGGCGCGAGACTTCTGGGTACGCGCGTGGCCAGCCACCGTGCAACTTGCGCCATCGCCGTCGGAGAAGGGCGATGACCGTGCACTTCATCGGTGCCGGCCCGGGTGCGGCCGACCTCATCACGGTGCGCGGCCGCGAGCTGATCGCCCGCTGCCCGGTTTGCCTCCATGCCGGTTCCCTGGTGCCGAGGGCATTGCTCGACCATTGTCCGCCGGGCGCGCGTATCGTCGATACCGCACCGATGACACTCGACGAGATCATGGCCGAGTGCACGGCGGCGACGGCATTGGGCAAGGACGTCGCGCGCCTTCACTCGGGCGATCTCTCGGTGTGGAGCGCGCTCGGCGAACAGCTGCGTCGGTTGGAGCAGGCGGGCATCCCTGTCACGATCACACCGGGCGTGCCGTCCTTCGCCGCCGCCGCCGCCGCTCTCGGCAGGGAGCTGACCTTGCCGGAAGTCGCCCAATCGGTCGTATTGACGCGCACTTCGGGTCGGGCTTCGAAAATGCCGCCGAATGAGACACTTCAGGCCTTCGCGGCCACCGGCGCCACGCTTGCAGTCCATCTGTCGATCCACGTACTCGACAAGGTGGTGGCGGACCTGTCGCCCCACTATGGCTCGGATTGCCCGGTTGCGGTGGTTTATCGGGCGAGCTGGCCCGACGAGCGCATCGTGCGCGGCACCCTGTCGAGCATCGTGGGCGAAGTGGCCCAGGCGCCGATGGAGCGTACGGCGCTGATCGTCGTCGGCAGGGTCCTGATGGCGCATGACTTCCGTGACAGCGCTCTCTACGACCCCGACTACCAGCGACGATTCCGGGGCAGGACGTGACAACTGCTTCGTTCTTCGGTTCGTGCGATACCCATGCTGCCTGACGCTTTCCCCGACCTGCCCGAATTTCCGCCGGGAGAAGTGTGGCTTACCGGTGCGGGCCCCGGCGATCCGCGACTTCTAACCGTGCTGGCATGGCATGCGCTGTCGGTCGCCGACGACGTCGTTCACGACGCGCTCGTCGATCCACGTGTGCTCAAACTCGCCCGGCACGATGCCGAGTTGATCTTCGCGGGAAAGCGCGGTGGCAGGCCGTCGCCGCACCAGCGCGACATCAACGACGTCTTGATTGAGCGTGCCCGCGCCGGTCGTCGGGTGTTGCGCCTGAAGGGCGGCGACCCCTTCGTGTTCGGCCGCGGCTGGGATGAAGCCGCTTCGCTGACCGCAGCGGGCGTGCGCTTTCGCATCATTCCCGGCATCACGTCGGGCCTCGCCGCGACGGCGCTCGCCGGCATTCCGACCACGACGCGCGACACCAACCATGCTGTCGTGCTGGCGGCGGGCCATCGCGCCGAGGACGGCAAGTCCACGGCCGACTGGGTGGCCCTCGCTAGGCTCGGCCAGCCGATCATCCTCTACATGCCGATGTCGCAGCTCGCCGAGATGGCCCGCGCGCTCGAGCAGGGTGGTCTCGATGCCGCCACGCCGGCGGCCGTCATCCAGTCGGCAAGTCTCCCGGGCGAGCGGGTCGTCGAAAGCACGCTTGGCGCACTGGTGAAGGATGTTGCCGACGGCGACATCCGCTCGCCCGCCATCGTCGTGATCGGCGCGACGGCGGGTTTGCGCCGGCATCTCCTGGCATCGCTGGTTCGTTGGCAATGACCACCGGGCTCGTCATCGCCGCGCCGCGCTCGGGTGCCGGAAAGACGACCGTCACGCTCGGCCTGATGCGCGCGCTGGTGCGTCGCGGTGTCGCCGTCCAGCCCTTCAAGTGTGGCCCCGACTACATCGATCCCGCCTTTCACCGTGTCGCGACCGGGCGGCCGAGCTTCAATCTGGACGGTTGGGCGATGTCGCCCGGAGCGATCGCCCGTCTCGTCGCCGGGCATCCTGCCGAGCTGGCCCTGGCCGAGGGCGTGATGGGCCTGTTCGACGGCGTGGCCGGCAAGGGCGCCACCGCCGACATTGCCGCGGCGACGGGATGGCCGGTGCTGCTGGTGCTCGATGTGTCCGGCCAGACCGAGACAGCGGCAGCCATCGCGCGAGGGTGCGTTGGCTATCGCACCGACGTGGCGGTGGCGGGCGTCATCCTCAACCGTGTCGCCAGCGAGCGTCATCTGACGCTGATCCGTCCGGGCTTCCAGCGGATCGGCCTGCCGATCCTCGGCGCGATCGCCACCGACACGCGCCTCGTTCTGCCGGAACGCCATCTCGGCCTGGTTCAGGCCGCGGAGACCGTGGGGTTGCGCGACACGCTCGACACGTTCGCCGACGTCGTCGAGGCATCGGTCGACGTCGAAGCCGTCCTTCGGCTCGCGGCGAAGTCCGTGGCGGTGGCGGGAGGAATGCCGGGCTTCGATCCGCCGGGACAAAGGATTGCGCTCGCGCAGGATCGCGCCTTTTCCTTTGTCTACCCTCATGTCATCGAGCGCTGGCGTGCGGCCGGAGCCGAGATTGCGGCGTTCTCGCCGCTTGCCGACGAGGCGCCGCGCGGCGACGCCGATGCGGTGTGGCTCCCGGGCGGTTATCCGGAGCTTCATTGCGAAGCGCTGACGGCGGCGCAGCGCTTCCTCGCGGGGTTGCGGCACGCCGCCGGACGTGGCGTGCCCATCCACGGCGAGTGCGGAGGCTACATGGTGCTGGGGCAAGGCATCGAGGATGCCGATGGCCGCCACCATGCCATGGCGGGCCTGTTGAAGCTCGAGACATCGTTTGCCAGGCGACACCTGCATCTCGGCTATCGCCGCGCGCGTCTGATCTCCGATAGTGCGTTGGGCGCGAGGGGGAGCGAGATCCTCGGTCATGAATTCCACTACGCCAGTGTCGTGTCGTCGGGTGACGAACCGCTCGTCGAGTGTTGGGACGCGTCGGGAATGGTCGTAGCCGAAGCGGGGGCGCGGCGCGGCACCGTCAGCGGCACGTTCTTTCACGCCATCGATCGTGCGAGCTCATGATGCCTCCGGTCTTCGACGAGGTGTTCCGCGCGAAGTTTCGCGATCTCGTCTTGTGGCGGCGAGACGTGCGACGGTTTCGCACCGATCCGGTCGACCCGGCCCTCGTCGACTCGTTGCTGGAGCTTGCAACACATGCACCTTCGGTCGGGCTCAGCCAGCCTTGGCGCTTCGTCAAGGTCGTGTCTGCCGAGCGGCGCCAAGCGGTCGGGCGCAGCTTCGAGACGGCCAACGCCTGCGCTCTCGCGGGCTATGAGGGCGAACAGCGGACCCACTACGCCGGCCTCAAGTTGGCCGGTCTGCGCGAGGCACCGGTCCATCTCGCGGTGTTCTCGGACGAAGCCACCATGACCGGTCACGGCCTCGGCCGCCAGACCATGCAGGAAACGCTCCGCTACTCCGTGGTGGCGGCCATCCAGACCCTGTGGCTGGGTGCGCGGACCGAAGGACTGGGCATGGGCTGGATCTCGATCCTCGATCCGATCGAAGTGACGCGCGCACTCGACGTCCCGCGGGAGTGGAAACTCGTCGCCTACCTCTGCATCGGCTGGCCGGCCGAGGAGCATCTCGATCCCGAACTCGAGCGCCATCACTGGGAAGGCAGGCACTACGCGGCCGACGTGACGTTCGACCGCTGAAAGCTTGACGCTGACGCCTTGGGCTGCCACGATTCTACGTGATGGTTCCCGCAAGGGATCAAAAGGGAACGCGGTGCGACACCGCGGCTGCCCCCGCAACTGTGAGCGGCGAGCTTGTGACCGATCGTGCCACTGGGAGTGCAGAGCTCCTGGGAAGGCGGCCCCGAGCAAAGACCCGTGAGCCAGGAGACCTGCCATCAACCGCGGTCACACGCGAGCGCATCGGGCGGGGTGTCCTGATGTAAGTCCACGGGGCCAAGCCCGGGGGCTTCAGTTCGCTGTGACGACTGATGTGCCGCGAGTCGTCCCGTGTCCAAATCATCATTGTCCATCGTAAGTCGACAGAGTTTCGATCCGCTCGAGCTCTACGCATCCGCAATCGATACCTCCGACTATGTCTCCCGCGTCGCCCCCCTGGTGCGACGCCTCGCTGCCGATGTCGGCGAACTGCTCGATGTCGGCGCGGGCGGCGGTCAGCTCGGCTCGGTGTTGCGCGACATGCATCGCCCTTGGTCGGCCATCGAGCCGTCGCCGACCATGCGGGCGCGTCTGTCCCGCCTCCACGCGCCGCCGCGGATCGTGCCGTCGGATTGGTGCGATGCCGATGTCGCGGCAGGCGCGCACGACAGCGTGCTCGCCGCGACCATGCCCGCCTTTTTCGACCGCACCGAGTCGTTTCTCGTGCGCTGCTGCGACTGGGCGCGCCGCAACGTGATATGGGTCGTGCCGGCGCATCACGGCCCGCGAGGCCTGTGCTTTGCCGGGTGCCTGCCGGCCGAATGGCATGGCGAGGACGAAACACCGGGTATCGACATCGTCCTGGCGGCCTTGACGGCACTGTCCAGGCCGCACGACATCGGCTTCGTCGACTGGACGTTCTCCGGGGTCGTGAGCGACCTCGACGCCCTCGCTGCCTATCTGTGCGATCGCCTGGGATGGTCGCCCGCCGATCCGCGACGCCGCCAGCTCGCGGGGCACCTGAGGGCCCAGGCCCAGCCGGATGCGGGTGGCTATCGCCTCGAGATCCCGCGTAAATCCGCCGTGCTGGTGTGGAGGCGCGCATGATCGCCCGTCGCGCGTCCCTCACCCTTGCGGCATCCGTGCTGATGACGGCCCAGGCCGTCGCGCAGCCGCAACCCCAGGTCCATGTCCTGCCGGACGTGGTCGTCACAGCGACTGGCCGGCCGGAGAGCATGACGCGCATCGCCGGCACCATGCAGGTGATCTCGCAGGAGAGGATCGAGAAGTCGTCGGCCAAGAATGTCACCGACCTGCTGGCCGAGAACGCCGTCGGCTTCATGAGCCAATGGACCCAGGCTCAGACCTCGCTGAACATCCGCGGTGCCGCGACCGAAGGGCAGGGCCGCGACTTCCGCAGCCAGATTCTCATCCTGGTCAACGGCCATCGTGCCGGCACCGCCAACGTGTCGAAGCTGTCGGTTGCGGACGTCGAGCGCATCGAGATCGTGCGCGGTCCATCCTCCGTGGTCTACGGCAGCCAGAACATGGGTGGCGTGGTGAACATCATCCTGAAAAACGGCCGCACGGCGCCCGGCAACCTGTTCGAAGGTGCAACGGGCTCGTGGAGTCTGATCGAGGGCAAGGCGCAGACCGGCGGCACGGACGGCCAGCTTGCCTACTACTTCGGCGCCAATGCCGGCACGCAGAGCGAGTACCAGGTCGGTGGCGGTCAGGTCGAACGGAACACCCAGTGGACGCGCTTCGGCGCCACCGCGGCGCTCGGTTGGGACTTCAGCGACGATCATCGAGTTGACGTCGTCGCTCGCACCGACGGCGTGTACGACGCGGGGTTTCGCGGTTCGAGCGCCAACCTCTTCGCCTACGATACGCGCTACAACCAGTCGGTCGACGTGACCTACAACGGCAAGTCGGCCGATGGCGGCATGAGCCTGATGTTCCAGACCTACTACGTGCGGGACGTCGACGACCTCAACAACCCATCGCCGCTCAGCACGCTGAACGCCGTTGCGTCGCGCACCAATGTCGATCGCAACCGGCGGCAGCTCGACATCGTCGGAGCGCGCTTCCAACCCGGCTTCAAGCCGTGGGCGGGCAACGAGTTCCTGCTCGGCATCGACTGGGAACGGAGCTGGATTCGGTCGGAGCGGTTCCGGCGAGGCGGTTCGGCGGTGACGCAGCTTTCGCCGCAGGACAACAACCAGACGGAGAACGTGTTCGGCTTCTATGTCGAGGATGCGCAGCGCTTCCTCGACGATCGGGTCACGGTGCGCGGCGGCGTGCGCTACACGACCGGAGCCACCGCGCTCGACTGGACACCCAACGCGCCGACGCTCATTCCAGGCACGACGAGCTACAATGCAACGACCTATTCGGCCGGTGCGACGTTCCAGATCACCGACTGGCTGACGGCGCGGGCCGGCTCCTCGACCGGCTTTCGTGCACCGACGGCAACCGAGCTCGGCGCCAATTTCACGACCACGCCGATCGGCACGACGATCTTCGGCAATCCCGGATTGGCGCCGGAGACGGCGCAGCAGATCGAAGCTGGCGCCACGCTGAACTGGGGCTTCGGCCGGTTCGACGCCGCCATTTTCCAGAACCTGATCACCAACCGCATCCAGGCGGTGACCGTGTCGTCGATCGGTGGCCGGGTCATCCAGCGCTTCCAGAACAACCCGGCCAACATCCAGGTTCAGGGTGTGGAGTTCCAGCTCGATGCCGACGTGCTCAAGACGTTGTCACTCGATGTCTCTCCATCCTGGCAATGGAGCGTCTTCGGTAACGGCTACTACAACTTCAAGATGACCGACTATGGTGCCGTCGCCGCGGCGGGCACCGACATGGCGACCCGCATCAACCAGTACCAGGCCGCGATCGGCACCCGATTCGGCCAGGTCGAGACACGCTTCCCGTGGAACCTGCAGATCCTCGGCATTCTGCGCGGACCCATGTGGTACAATACGGAAGAGGCGCTCTCGCCCGTGTTCTTCCCCGGACAGGTGCGCAACACCACGGTCTATCGGAAGGCTCCGTTCTGGGTGTGGAACACGCGTGGCGAGATCGAGGTCCGCAAGGGCATCACGTTGTTCGCCGCGGTGAACAACATCTTCGACATGAACCAGCATCCGATCTTCATCGCCCTCGACACCAATCCCTGCGGCGCCAACCTGCCGCAGCAGAACGGTTCGTGCGGCAACTCGATGCCGGGTCGCGAAGTGATCGTCGGCTTTCAGCTCCGCTGGTGAGCCGCGCCCTTGCCCTGACACTGGTCGTGTCGGCTCTGTCGGCGGCTCCGGCCGCCGGACAGGCCGTCACGGTGCGCGACGCGCTCGGCCGTCAGGTGACCCTGGCTGCTCCGCCGCAGCGCATCGTGCCGATCTTCGCCTCGAACACAGAGATCGTCGTGTCGCTGGGCCTGGCCGACCGGATCGTCGGCATCGAGGCCTATACGCGCTTTCCCCCCGAGATCAGGAACCGGCCGCTGGTCGGCGGCCGGCTCGGCTTCTCGGTCGACGCCGTGGTCGGGCTCCGGCCCGACCTCGTCGTCGTCACGCCGGCGCGCCAGGCGGCCAACACGCTGGTCGACCCGATGGACCGTCTCGGCGTGCCGGTCATGGTCTTCCTGCATCGCACCGTCGAGGAAATTCTGGCCAACATGCGCCTGATGGGACGTCTGGCCGGAGTTGCAGCACGCGGCGAAGAGGTGGCTGCCCGCCTCGAGGCACGCATGGCCAGGGTACGCGAACGCACGCAGGGCCTCCAGCGGCCGCGCACGATCATGATCACGGGCCGCCTCGGCAACGGGCTGATGCTGGTGGCACGCGAGGGCACGTACACCGGCGACGCCATCGTGCGTGCCGGCGGCCGCTTCGGGTTGGCTGGCACGGCGCACATCGCGCAAGTGTCGCCCGAGGCGATCCTCGACGCCAATCCCGACGTGCTGCTGTTCGCCGGGAGCGAGCGCGACCTCGAGGAGTTGATCGCCCGCCCCGGCTGGTCCGACCTCACCGCAGTGCGCAATGGGCGGGTACACGCCGTGCCGCGGCCCGAGTTGTTGATCCCGGGTCCGCGCACCTTCGATGGGATCGAGAGGCTGGCGACGCTGCTTCATCCGACGGCGGCCAAGCGATGAAGATCTGGCTGCTGATCGGTTGCTGGCTCCTGGCGGCGGTCGTGCTCGCCGCCTGCGCTGGTCACGACTGGGCGACGCCCGCGGACATCTGGCGGGCCATCGCGGGCGACACCTCGATGAGGGGGCGCCTGTTGCTGGAATGGCGGCTGCCGCGCGTGCTGGCGGCGGCATTGGTCGGCGCCTTGCTGGGGTTGGGCGGCGCGGTGTTCCAGGGCGTCTTCCGTAATCCCCTGGCCGAGCCGTACTTGCTGGGATCGGCCGGCGGCGCCGCGCTTGGCGCGACGCTCGCTCTGCTGGTGCCGATGGCGCTGCCGCAGACTGTCCTGCTGCCGGCGCTGGCCTTCGCCGGCGCCTGGGGCGCCACGATGATGGTGATCGGCATCTCGCGCGTCGCCGGCGCGGTCGACGCGGCGGGACTTCTGCTGGCCGGTGTCGCGGTGGCGGCGATCCTAGGGGCGTTGCGCTCGTTCCTGATGCTCGCGCTCTCCGACGAGACGGTCAGCCTGCAGATCGTGCTGAGCTGGGTGCTGGGTGGCGTGCAGACGCCAACGTGGTCGGTGCTTGCCCTGCTGGTCGCGATTGCCCTCGCCTGCATGGGGTTCGCGTTGGCGCTCGCCCACGGACTCGACACGCTCGGACTCGGAGAGACCATGGCGCAGTCCTTCGGCTTGGAGACACGCCGCTTCGTGGCCGTCGCCGTTCTGGTCGGGTCGCTGGTCGTCGCCGCCGCCGTCGCCTTCGGTGGCCTGGTGGCCTTCGTCGGCCTGGCCGCACCCCACATCGCGCGCTGGCTGGTCGGCCCCTTGCACCGCCCGTTGCTGCCGGCGTCGGCGCTGGTCGGCGCCATTGTCGTCACCCTGGCCGATGCGCTGGCGCGTTCCGCTCTGCCGCCGGCCGAGATTCCTCTCGGCCTGGTCACCGCCGTTGCCGGCGGACCATTCTTTATTTTTCTGCTCGCCCGGAGATTGCGCAAATGACCGGGCTTGCGGCGAGCAACCTCACCGTGACGCGCGACGGTGCCACGCTGTTGAGTGGTCTTTCGCTCGCCCTTCCGTCGACCGGCTCCGTGGCACTGATCGGGCCGAACGGTGCCGGAAAGTCGACTCTCCTGAAGATGCTGGCCGGCCTGGAGACGCCGGATAGCGGGACGGTGCGCGTTGGCGGCCGCGAACTCAGTGCCCTGTCCCGGCGCGATCGGGCACGTCGGATCGGCTTCCTGCCGCAGCATTTCGAGCCGCATTGGGATCTATCGGTCCTCGAGTTGGTCGATCTCGCGGCGCAACGGGCCGACGTCCTGCCGCCCGGAGCGTTGGCCGGCGCGATGGCGGCTCATGAACTGGACGACCTGGGCCATCGCCGGTGGTCGACCTTGTCGGGCGGCGAGCGTGCGCGTGTGCTGCTGGCGATGGTGCTGGTCGTCGACCCGCCGATCCTGCTGGCCGACGAGCCGGCGGCCGCGCTCGACATCCGCCATCGGCTCGATGTGATGAAGGCGCTGGCGGAACGCGGCCGCTCCCATCTTTCGGTCGTCGTCGTGCACGACCTCGATCTGGCATTCCGGTTCTTCGAGCGGGTGATCGTCGTCGATCGCGGGCGGATCGTGGCCGACGGACCGGCGCATCGGGCGATCGAGCTGCCGGAGCTCGATGTCGCGTTCGGCGTGCGGTTCGAACGCATCAGCACGGAGGATGGCTGGTCGTTGCGCGCGCGGCGCTGACGCAGGGTGGCCCAGAAAGTTGCGGTTGACATCGATGGCATAGGCTTTGCTGACTTCTGCCCAACATGCATGAACTCCACGGGCTGACCGCCCTCGAACGCCAGGTCGCACGGGAAATCGAGATGACGGCCCATCCGCGCACCGAGTGGATGACGCCGCGGCTCCATCGCGGAAAGACGGCGCTGGACGTCTTGATCGTCGGCGCCGGCCAATCCGGTCTCGTCACGGCATTCGCCCTGATGCGCGACCGCGTGCGCAACATCCTCGTCGTCGACCGCGCTGCCGAGGGCGAGGAGGGGCCGTGGGTGACCTTCGCGCGTATGCCGACCCTGCGCAGCCCGAAGGAGCAGACCGGCCCGGACCTCGGCCTGCCGAGCCTCACCTTCCAGGCGTGGTTCGAGGCGACACGTGGCCCAACCGCCTTCGCCGACCTACATCTGATCGCCAGCGGCGACTGGCAGGACTACCTGCGCTGGTACCGCCGCGTGCTCGGCCTGCCGGTGCGCAATGGAATCGCCGCGACGGCGATCGAGCCGGGATGCCTCGACGATGGCGGGCGCTGTCTTCTTGTCACCCTGTCGACGGGCGAGGTTCTTGCCGCGCGCAAGGTGGTGCTGGCGACCGGCCAGGATGGCACCGGCGAGTGGTGGATGCCCGAGTTCGTTCGGGCGCTTCCGGCAGATCGGCGGGCCCACACTTGCGAGGTCGCGATCGATTTCGATCGGCTGAAGGGCCGCGTCGTCGCGGTACTGGGCGCGGGCGCGTCGGCAATGGACAACGCGGCCGTCGCCCTCGAGCACGGCGCCGCCGAGGTACATCTGTTCAATCGTCGCGCCGAGCCGACGACCGTGCAGCGCTTTCGCTGGCTGACTTTCGCGGGCTTCATGCGGCACATCGGCGAGATGCCCGACGAATGGCGCTGGCGCATCCTCGGCACCATCTTGCGCGGGCGCGAGAACTTTCCCGCCGACACCTACCGTCGCGTCGTCGCCTTTCCAAACTTCCACATGCATGTCGGCCGCCCGTGGACCGATGCGCGCATGGATGAGGGGCGCATCCGCATCGACACGCCGCTCGGTCCGTTCCGCGCGGATTACGCGATCTGCGGCACGGGCGTTCGGCAGGATGTGAAGCTTCGGCCGGAACTGTCGTTGTTCGCCGACAGGATAGCGCTATGGCGCGACCGCTACACGCCGCCGCAGGGCGAAGAGGACGATTTTCTCGGCGCCTTTCCCTACCTGGGCCCCGACTACGCCTTCCTGGAAAAGACCCCGGGCGAGGCGCCGTTCCTCGCCGACATCCACGTCTTCTGCATCGGTTCGACGATGAGCTTCGGACCATCCGGCGCCAGCATCAACGCCATGACCATCGCCGTTCCCAAACTGGTCGCTGGTCTGACGCGCGGCCTCTTCGCCGGCGACCTCGAGCGTCACTGGCAGTCGCTGCTGGCCTACGATGTCCAGCAGGTCGAACTCGATCCCGACCGTCTCATCTTTCCCGATCCATCTCGCTCTCGTGCCAGTGCCGTAGCGCGAGATGGGAAATGAGGTTCAGTAGCAGGAAGATCGCGATGCCGGCCATCGATACCAGCGCGAGTGCGGCGAACATGCGCGGGATCTTGAGCTGGTAGCCGGCCTCGAGGATGCGGAAGGCGAGGCCCGACGCCGTGCCGCCCGTGCCGGCGACGAACTCCGCGACGACGGCGCCGATCAAGGCGAGGCCACCCGAGATGCGCAGGCCGGCCAGGAAGTAAGGTAGCGCCGCCGGCAGTCTCAGGTAGCGCAAGGTCTGCCAGCGGCTCGCGTCGTAGAGACGGAACAGGTCGACGAGATTCCGGTCGGCCGAATTGAGGCCGAGGATGGTGTTCGACAGGATGGGAAAGAACGCCACGATCCAGGCGCAGATCAGCAGGGAGAACAAGGTGTCGTTCACCCAGATGATGATCAGCGGTGCGATCGCCACGATCGGCGTAACCTGCAGGATGATGGCGTAGGGAAAGAGCGAGAGTTCCAGCCATCTCGACTGGGCGAACAGGATCGCCAGCAGGCCGCCCACCACTACGGCGGCGGCGAGCGCGAGGCCCGTGATTTCGAGCGTCACCCAGAGCGAACCTGACAGCGTGCCCCAGTCGGCGACCAGCGTCTTGGCGATCAACCATGGGCCGGGCAGGATGTAGGGCGGTATGCCGGCATGGCGAACCGACGCTTCCCACAGGCCGAGTACGGCGACGCCGACGATGAGGGGTGCGACGACCTTCTGCCAAGCCTCCGTGCGCTCGCGTCCCTCGCTCATGCCACGGACGCCTCGACGAGCCGGGTTGAGACCATCCGGCACAGCGCGCCAAATTCAGCCGACGTCCTGTAGGCAGCGGGTCTCGGCATTGGCGTGTCCGTCGTGATGTCGGCGATCACGCGACCAGGCCGCGCCGCCATCACGACGATGCGCTGCGACAGGTAGGCCGATTCGAATATGGAGTGGGTGACGAATACCACGGTGAAGCGCGCCTGCTGCCAGAGTGCGAGCAAGTCGTCGTTCAGCTTCTGGCGCGTGATCTCGTCGAGCGCAGCAAACGGCTCATCCATCAGCAGGATACGAGGCTGGGTGACCAGCGCGCGGGCTATCGACACGCGCATTCTCATGCCACCCGACAGTTCGCGCGGATAGGCATTGAGGAACGAGCCGAGTCCGACGGCGTCGAGCGTTCGTCGCGCCCGCGCCGCCGCGTCGCGCCCGGGCATTTTCCGCAGCCGAAGCGGCAGCAGGACGTTCTGCTCGGCCGTCGCCCAGGGCATGAGCGTGGCGTCCTGAAAGACGTAGCCCAGATCGGGGCGGTCCTGCGGCCAGTCGATCCGGCCCGATGAGGGCTCGCTGAGCCCTGCGATCATGCGCAGGACGGTGGTCTTGCCGCAGCCCGAGGGTCCCAGAAGACTGACGAACGCGCCGTCCTGGATCTCCAGAGCGACGCCGGTCACGGCTGTGGTGCCCGTCGCATAGCGCTTGGCGACGTCCTGGAGCCGGACGATCGGCCGACGAACCGGCGGTGGGTCGTTGCTGCGCATACGTCGTGTCTCCCGCTCTCTTATTGGACGAGATACCGCCAAAAGTGAACATTTCGTCACCCAGGAACCTCGTTCGACGCTCGCCAAGCCGGTTTGCCGAGTTACAATCCGGCCGCTTCGGCGAGGAGGCCACCATGAACAAGCTTGTCTTGCGTGTGGCGTTTGTCGCGTTGTTTGCGAGCGTGGTTGCGGCTGGTACCGCTTTCGCCCAGAAGTCGGGCGGCACTCTCAAGATCCAGCATATGGACACACCCCCCAGCACCTCGATCCACGAGGAAGCGACGGTGTCTGCGGCAGTACCGTTCATGAGCGTGTTCAATAACCTCGTGATGTTCGACCAGAACGTCGCCAAGAACAGCTTCGACTCCATCGTGCCCGATCTGGCGACCAAATGGAGCTGGAACGGCGACGGGCGTCAGCTGACCTTCACCTTGCGTCAAGGCGTAAAGTGGCACGATGGTGAGCCATTCACCGCCAAGGACGTCGCCTGTACCTTCGATTTGCTCTTGAGTCCGGACAAGCTGCGGCGCAATCCGCGTCGTGCCTGGTACACGAACGTCGAAAAGACCACCGTCGACGGTGACTTTCAGGTCACCGTGCACCTCAAAGAGCCGCAACCTGCGCTGCTTGCCTTGCTGGCATCGGGCTACACCCCGATCTATCCCTGCCATGTGTCGCCGGCCGACATGCGCCGTAAGCCCGTAGGCACCGGTCCTTTCAAGCTCGCCGAATTCAAGATGAAGGAGAGCATCCGGCTGGTGAAGAACGAAGGCTACTGGAAGCAGGGCCGGCCCTATCTCGACGCCATCGAATTCACCATCATCCCGGATCGGTCGACACGCATGCTGGCCTTCATCGCCGGCCGCTTTGACATGACCTTCCCGACCGATGTCACCGTGCCGTTGCTCAAGGACATCCGGAAGGAGGCGCCGCATGCGCAATGTACCCTGCGTGCCACCGGCGTCAGCACCAACCTGATCGTCAATCGCGACGCGCCTCCCTTCGACAACCCGAAGGTCAGGCGCGCCATGGCGTTGGCGCTCGACCGCCAGGCCTTCATAGACATCCTGAGCGAAGGCCAGGCCACCCAAGGAGGGGCGTTGCTGCCACCGCCCGACGGCGTCTGGGGCCTGCCGCCGGAAATGCTGAAGGGCGTCATCGGCCACGGCGACGTCGAGAAGAACCGCGCCGAGGCGCGCCACCTGATGAAGCAGGCGGGCTACGGCGAGGACAAGCGCCTGAAGATCAAGATCAGCACGCGCAACATCGCGCCATTCCGTGATCCGGCCGTGATTCTGATCGACCAGCTCCGCCACATCTTCGTCGACGGCGAGCTCGAGATCATCGACACCGCAGTGTACTACAGCCGCGTCTTCAAGAAGGACTACGTGGTCGCCCTCAACCTGACGGGCGCCGGCGTCGACGATCCCGACGTCGTCTTCCTCGAAGGCTATGCCTGCGGCAGTTTGCGCAACTACAACAACTACTGCAGCGAGGAGATGACCAAGCTTTTCGCCGCGCAGTCGCGTGAAACAGACCAGAAGAAGCGGCAGAAGCTCGTCTGGGAGATCGAC